>PANG01000072.1 GCA_002708345.1 Planctomycetaceae bacterium
GGCCGACAGGGATACGTGATCACACCGCTGGTCGATGCCAGCGATGAAAGCCATCTGGCCGGCGTCAAGCAGACCTACGAGGCACTTGCCAACGGGGAGCTGGAAGAATTTCGCCTGGGTCTGATCCATGGCCGGCTGCCGGCGGCGGAAAAGAACCACGTGATGCAGCAGTTTGCCGATGGCGCGATCCAGGTACTGGTGGCAACAAGTGTTGTCGAGGTCGGTGTAAACGTGCCCAACGCCACGATCATGACCATCGAGGATGGCCAGCAGTTCGGCCTGGCCCAGCTTCACCAGCTGCGGGGTCGAATTCGCCGGGGAAAGTACAAGGGATTTCTCTGCGTGTTTGCCGATCCATCCACGGAGGAATCGGTCGAGCGGCTGGAAGCGCTGGTCGAGCTGGATGACGGCTTTCGTCTGGCCGAGGTGGACTTTGAATTACGCGGCCCGGGAGACCTGTTCAGTACCCGCCAGCATGGGCTCCCTCCGTTTCGCATCGCTCGGCTGCCAGCGGATTTCCCGATCCTGGACGAGGCCCGCCAGGATGCCCACCAGATGCTCAAGCAGGATCCGGGACTGCAGAACCCCGAGCTCGCCACGCTTCGCCACCGCGTGCTGATCCGTTACGGGGATGTGCTGGACCTTGGCGATGTCGGGTAACGCTAGAGATACTTCTGGTAAGCTGCCACGGCCAGCTCGTCACAGCGATCATTCTCGGCATGGCCTGAATGGCCGGCCACGCGGACGTAATCGACCTGGTGCTGTCCAAGCAGTGCATCCAGCCGCCGCCAGTACTCCTCGTTCTTGATCGGTACCAGGCGGTTTTTTTCTTTCCGCTTCCAGCCGTTCTTCTTCCATCCGGACAGCCACTCGGTGATCCCCTTGCCGACGTAGACGCTGTCGGTAAAGAGGGTTACTGAGCAGGAGTGCGTGAGCGTCTCGAGTCCCTGGATGACTGCTTCGAGCTCCATGCGGTTGTTGGTCGTCTCCGGTTCTCCCCCGGAAGCTTCCTTTTCCTTCCCCGAGGGAAGATGTCTGAGCACGTAGGCCCAGCCCCCGGGGCCAGGATTCCCGCTACACCCTCCGTCGGTAAAGAGATGGATGGTGACGCCGTTATTGCCAGTTGCCATGTTCTCTTTCCTGCTCCATCAACAATACGACCGGGGGTTTAGTCCAGGCTTGTTTCGCCCAGTGGTGCCGGTTTGGCACCCACCTCGTCGCCACTTCCAAGGGAAAAGGGAATCTGGCTTCGCGTGAGTTCCTCGAGCCGCCGGTTAAGGTCCGATTCCAGAGCGGCCCGTTCGGGCGCCACCCAGGGAAGGACCACGGTGAAAGTGCTCCCCTTGCCAAGCTCACTTTCAAATTTCACTTCCCCGCCCAGCAGCTTGCACAGTTCCTGGACGATCGACAACCCCAGGCCGGTCCCCATGTACTCGCGAGCCAGGTTATCCGGGCTGACGGTGCTGGCTGCCTGCCGGAATTTCTCAAAAATAACCTCCCGGTCCTCCTCGGCAATCCCGACCCCGGTATCCGCAACTGCGATACAGAGCTGTTCGTCTTCACCGGGACCGGCGGTGACCGTGATCCGCCCTCCCTCGGGAGTGAACTTCACAGCGTTGGAAAGCAGGTTGGTAAGAATCTGCTGGATCTTTGTCTGGTCCTGGTAGACGGGGCGGTCGGTTCCGCTGACCACCACGTCCAGGTCAATATTCTTCTCGTCGCTCAAAGCGCGAACGATGTCGCACTGGGCCTGGACAATCACATCGAGCGAGAACTCACTCGGTTTCACCTCCATCTTGCCCGCCTCGATCTTGGCCAGGTCAAGGATGTCATTGATCATCTCCAGCAGGACCCGTCCCGAGTTCTGGATATTCTCGGTATATCGTTTCTGCTGATCCGACAGTTCGGGGATCCCATGGAGCACCTCCGAGAAGCCAATAATGCTATTGAGCGGCGTCCGCAACTCGTGGCTCATGTTGGCCAGGAAGTCATCCTTCAGCCGGTTCAGCTCGTAGAGCCGCATGGTCAACTGGGCCATCTGGTCGACCTTAGTGTCCAGATCCTGGTTCACATCCTGCAGCTCGTTCTGCGTCTCGGTAAGACTGCGTAGCATGAGATTGAATGAGACAGCAAGTTCCTCAAACTCGTCGTCAGTTTCGATGGTCGCCCGTTGCTCCAGGTCCCCGTCCCGGACCGCATCGGAAACACTCCGCAGGTGCTTGAGCGGCTTGACCACCAGCACGCGGATGATGATGTAGAGCACCACCATGGCGATAAAGATCGTCAGGATCGCCACCGAGATCAGGATCGCCCTGGCCCGGTTAATCGCCTTGCGGGTCAAGTCAAAGGGAACAACAATCTTGACCACCGTGANGGGTGCCGCGTTCCCCTGCAGCGAGGNNCCTTCCGAGTGCGCCTCCACNCCNGCATCGATCAGGGCGAGGTGACAGGCATAACATGTCTGGCTCCAGTAGATCGGTTCNAAGTAGTGGTACTCGTTTTTTCCCGGCAACCGGCGNTCGGCGTTCACAGGCAGGATNTCTGCGANCGCTGGCTGCTCTTTCTGCAACTCTTCCTGTCGCTTCATNTGCTCCTTGAGCATGCTGATAATATCNACCTCGGCCGGATCGGTCGGCGTCACNACCTCCAGCCGGACCGGCCTGGGATCGCCNTCCAGTGCAAGGATCCTGGACTCGTAATCCTGGTGTTGCTGGAGATCGGTCAACAGATCCTTGGCGAGAGTCTTGTATTCTTCGCGGTCCTCCCAGTAATCGATATGGGATCGCAGCAGGATCATGTCGACCAGGTCCCGACCCTTGCCGCGGGTGTTTTTCATTACCAGGTCAACCGCCACGCGTTCTACTCCCCAGAACGCACCACCGATCAACAGCCCCAGGCAACAGACGAAAAAGAGCCGGCACTTCCGTTCCAGGCTCGTTTCACCCAGCACGCGTGATAAGGGCCGGTAGGCCATGGGACACCGCCTGGAGAAAGAAGGGGATAACCTCTCACCACTTATTTTATGTACTCCACCGGCAGCTAACTAGGCCAACGTGCAGCTGCCGGATTAAAGCAGCGACATCGGGTCGACGTCGATGACCCACTGGATTCCAGCCGGGTTTCGCTCCTGCTGGACAAGTTTCTTGAGCATTGGCTGGAGTTGTCCCGGCTCTTCACTGATCAGCAGCGCATGAAACCGGTACTTGTCACGCAGCCGCGTGATCGGAGCGGGGGCCGGCCCCAGCGTGCGCAGTTGCGGCAGATCGTCAACCTGCCCCTTGACCTGGTTCACCAGGTGCTGAGCAAAATCCGCTGTCCGCTGCTCGTCCTCCCCTCGAACGATCAGGCGGACGACCGAGGTGAAGGGAGGAAAACCGACCCGGGCCGGTAACTCCTTGTCGGCAAATGCCTCGTACTGGTGCCGTACTGCTGCCTGGATGGCCGGGTGGCCAGGGGAGAAGGTCTGTACCAGGACACGGCCACCGAGATCTCCGCGGCCAGTACGGCCAGCCACCTGGGTGACCAGCTGGAAGGTACGCTCCGCAGCGCGGAAATCAGGGAAATGAAGCGAGGTATCCGCATTGACGACACCCACCAGCGTGACCCCGGGGAAATCAAGACCCTTGGCAATCATCTGCGTTCCAACCAGGATCTTCACCTCTCCATCGCGGAAGCGAGCAAGAGCCTGCTCGTGACTGTTCGGGCGACGCATCGTATCACTATCCATCCGCAGGCAGGGGACGCCAGCAAAACGTGCCCGCACCTCCGCCTCCAGTCGCTGGGTTCCCTGGCCCGCGTACCGGATCGAGTCCGCACGGCAGTCGGGGCATGTCTCTGGGGCAATCGACTCGTGTTCACAGTAATGGCACAGTGCACGGTCGGTTCCTCCCGACGAGGGCTTGTGATGGGTCAGCGCCACATCGCACTTGGGACAACGGACAACGTTGCCACAGGCGGGACACTGGATGCTGGTGGAGAAACCCCGGCGATTGAGCAGCAGGATCACCTGGCCCTGCTGATCCAGCGCCTGCCGCATCGCCTGGTAGAGAGGCTGGCTAATCGCACCACGTGACCCGCTACGGCCAAACTCGTTTCGCAGGTCGATCGTGGCAACCTCCGGGAGCGGGCGACCAAGCACGCGGCGAGGGAGCTGGGCAAGCGTGAACTCTCCCTCCACCGAACGTTGCCAGCTCTCCAGCGAGGGCGTGGCGGAACCGAGGATGAGCGGAATTCCCTCCAGCTTCGTACGCTTCAGGGCCACGTCCCGGGCATGGTAACGCGGAATCGTCTCCTGCTTGAAGCTCGGTTCATGTTCCTCGTCCAGGACCACCAGGCCCAGCCTGGGGGTGGGCGCAAAAACAGCACTTCGTGCTCCCACCACGACCTGTACCTCGCCATTGGCAATCCGCCGCCAGTGCCAGTGGCGCTCGCTGTTGGTCAGGTGGCTGTGCAGGACCGCAACCTGGTCAAAGCGGGAACGGAAACGATGGCGTGTCTGTGGAGTCAGGCTGATTTCCGGAACCAGCACGATCGCCTGTCGCCCCTCCCGGACCACCTGCTCGATCGCCTGGATGTAGACTTCCGTTTTGCCGCTACCGGTAACGCCCTGGAGCAACACTGTCTGCTGCTCACCCCTCTGGCACGCCTGCTGGATCACCGAGAGGGCTGCCTGTTGGTCACTGTTTAACTCCAGCGGGGCCTCCCGCCCGGCCACCTGCTCGGCAAGCTCATCCTGGTGAACCCGTAACTGGCTGGCGACCAGCAGGCCTTTTTTCTCCAGCGATTTGAGCGGGGCCTGCGTGCAACCTGCTTCCTCGGCAAGCTGCCGGGACGGGGTTGGCTGCTGCCTGCCAGCTGCCAGTTCCACAACCCGGCGCTGCTTGGGTGGCAACTTGATCTTTTCCAGCTCCGCGGCCACACCCTCCGCCAGCTGGTAAAAAGTGACCATTCTTGTCCCCGCCGAGCTCCGCACACCGGCCGGCACCACCGCCTCAAGCACCTGCCCCCAGCCGGCCACGTAATAGTCAGCCATCCAGCGGGTCAGTTCAAGCATATTCGAGGTGAGCAGGGGTTGCTGATCGATAACCGAGTCAATCGGCTTGAGCTTCCACGGTGTTTTCGGATCCGCTGGACCGACAGCCACAGAGTATCCGGTAACCAGTCGGTTGGACTTGCCCAGCGGCACTCGAACTCGCTGCCCGGGAGAAATCGAATCCTGCAGTTCCACCGGAACCAGGTAATCAAAGGGCCCTCCAGGCGCCTCCGAAAAGATCACCGTCACCGCCTGCCCCGGAGAAAGATCATCGGCAGCAGAAGGATCATCCTCTGGATCATTAAAAAACTGGGGCTGGTATTGATTCATGATTGCCCTTGTCGTTCCCGGACAGGCTCCCGGAAAGCCAGCCGAAACACTCTTCGGTAACTGACCCGGTGGCTTGCCCGCATGCGGATCGTTACGATAGCAATCGTGAGGCCCCCCTGGCAAGCAAGCAGCTGCAGGAAAGCAGAGGAAGTTCACTCACGGCCGATGACAGTCTCATCACAACCAGACAGGAATCGTCATGCGGATCGGTATCCTTGGCGGGTCTTTTGACCCCATCCATTACGGACACCTGCTGCTTGCAGAGGTCTGCCTGGAAGAACTTTCGCTCGATTCGGTCTGGTTTATTCCGGCGGCAACGGCACCCCACAAGAGCGACGCGGTAGGAGCAACCGCCGCCGAACGTCGAGAGATGGTGGAACTCGCCATCGGCGGACATCCCTGCTTCAGCTGCTCCAGCATGGAGATCGAACGTGGTGGACTGAGTTATACCGTGGAGACCCTTTCCGAGATTGCCAGCGAACATCCCCAGGCAACCCTCTACCTGCTGATGGGTGCGGACTCGCTCTCGGACCTGCCTGGCTGGCGAGACCCCCAACGGATCTGCCAGCTGGCAATCCCGGTCGTCGCCGCCAGGCCCGGCCAGCCAGCCGTTGATTTCACCGCGCTTGAGAAAATTGCCTCCGTCGAGCAGGTTCAACAGGCACGCCAGGCGGTCGTCAGCATGCCCCAGCTTGAACTCTCCAGCCGGGACCTGAGGGAACGAGCCGCTCGTACACAGAGCCTGCGCTACCGGACTCCGCGAGCTGTCGAGCAGTACATCGCAGCCAATCAACTTTACCGGCAGCTTGATTGAGCAGCCTCAGCCGACCTTGCCGATTCCCCAGAGTTTGCGGAGTGGGTCGGGCAATTCAATAAGATGGATGGCGGGGTCCTGGCAGAGTACATCCGTCATATTCTCCAGCCGCTCCAGCGGATTGTGGCCCAGGTCCAGGAAAATCCACCGTTTCCCACCAAATTCGCAACTCCCACCCCCTGTTCCCCCGAGCCACTCTTCGCGAATCTCATAGCCCATGGTGCGGGCAAGCTCCGTGGCCTGGTGCAATAACTCGACTGTGTGCATTTCAATTCGCTCTGAAACCGTACTATTCCTCACCCTTTTCTTTGTGGCTGTAGATTATAGCCCGATGGATTTGAGTTCCCAAGATCGATTCTCCGATAATTAACATGACATAACCCCTTGATTTGCAACATGTTAAGAGAATTGCATCGGGTAAGACAGAGTAAACAGGCGTACTGCGGTAAGCAAGTCAAGATATTCAGCCTGCAGCCAGTTTTCCCAATCGGACAGCGTAAAAACAATGACCCAATCAAATCAAAAGAAAACCGTCAGCAAGCGGGACCTGCAGCAGCAGGTCGAGATGCTGCAACAGCAGCTTGTCCAGGCACAAAAACTCACGGCGCTGGGTGAGCTGGTAAGCACCACCACGCATGAATTCAACAACGTGCTGATGACCATCATGAACTATGCCAAGATGGGACTCCGTCATGATGACAAGCAGACGCGTGACAAGGCACTGAACAAGATCCTCATCTCGAGCGAACGGGCGGCCCAGATCACCAACGCCGTGCTGGGGATGGCTCGTAATCGGTCCGACGAGATGGAGCCGACCAACCTGGGCCTGATCTTCCAGGAGTCACTGATCCTGCTCGAACGGGAAATGACCAAGTACCGGATCCGCCTCGACAAGCAGTTTGAGGATGTCCCTGAAGCGATGGCTAACGGAAACCAGATCCAGCAGGTGTTACTCAACCTGCTGATCAATGCCCGGCAGGCCATGCCAGATGGTGGCACGATCCTGTTAAAGCTCTCTCACGACACCGGTAACGAGATGGTGGTGATGGTGGTTCGTGATTCCGGGTCGGGGATACCCAAGGAGAAGCTGCCACGAATTTTTGATCGCTTTTACAGCACCAAGGATGGTCCCGACGAGAGTGGCAAGGGGGGCACCGGCCTGGGTTTGTCGGCCTGCCGCAACATCATCGAGGCGCACCAGGGGCGGATTCGCGTGGAAAGCAGTGTCGGTAAGGGCACGCAGTTCACGATCATGTTGCCGGTCGCCGGCAGTGCGCCAAAAGCCGCTGCCTGAAAACCAGCATGCCGGACTCAGGGAGCAACCGTGGGCATCGGCTCAACGGGAGCAGCCATCCGCTGCTGGAGCTGGAACAGGATCGCCTGTTCCAGTGCCGGGTTTCGACCGACCGGTATCCAGCCCAGGCGGATCGGCCGATCTTCCCACTCCTCACCCGGTCGTGTCAGGGAACCATCGTGCCGGAGCGTGGCCCCGCCGACGGTGGAAAATTCCGGGCGGTCCAGGTCTTCCAGTTCCCGGTAGACTGCCACGTCGATCTTGAATCCGTCAGCCACGGGAATCACCCGAACGGTGGCCCGCTGGCGTATCGACTGGTAGGTCGCGTGCCGGTTATGGTAACCCGGAATCGAGTCACTGCGCCATGGTTCCAGGGATGTAGCAGCAGGTTGCGGGGCGGTTTCAATCCGCCCCTCGGTGAGCACGGTTCCCACCAGCCGGACCCGCTGCTCGCTGGCGATGCGGAAGTAATCATCGATCGTGTCGACCAGCTGGCCCCAGAGTAATTCCCGGTCCTGCACGGGAATCACCATCGGGTTTTCCAGTCGTGGACCGGTAAATCCATCTTCCCCCATCTGCTCGATATTCCCCGGGCCCTGGTTCGCCAGTTGCCAGATGTCCGGAGCCAGGCAGCCAGGCAACAACATGGCCGTTGTCGCCACGCACCAACTGGCAGTTTTCAGGGAAGAATAGCTCATTTCTCTTTACCGGGAGATTTCCCGTTTTTCTGACTTGAATGCGGGGCGGTAGTGTGTCAAAAGCAGCCCACACCGACAAGATCAAGTAGAAACGACTGAGAAATCCGACGATACTCTGGTGAACGAAACGGGTTCAATCAGATGGAACTGAAACCACGGTTGCTGCGTCTATACTCCAGGAAGCAAAAAGCACCCGGCCAGGGAAACGGAACAGATCCCGTCGAGAAGGAGAATTTAATGAGTGGCATGCCCCGCGCACACGACAACGGACACCCTTACCGTCACCAGCAGCTTTTGCAGCTGACAATCCTGCTGGCCGTCGTGCTCTCCACCCCGCTTGTGGTGATGGGCCAGGGACTTCTGGTCGATGTCCACCCGGACCATCATTACCGTCTTCCTCGCCCGATCATTCACCCTCCCCATCCTCCTCGTCCTCCAGTTCCGCCCCCCTCCTCCTATCGCATCACGCAACTGGAAATGAACGCCACGCTCAGCGACCAGGTCGCCCGTGTGCAGGTCTCCCAGACGTTCGTGAACACGGGCAATCGGACCATGGAAGTCTGTTTCATGTTCCCGATCCCTTATGACGGTGCGATTGACCGCCTGACCTTGCTCGTGGACGGCAAGGAATACGACGGCAAGGTGCTGGACCGGGAGGAGGCCCGCCGTATTTACGAGGGTTATATCCGCCGCAACCGCGANCCNGCCCTNNTNGAGTGGATGGGAAGCGGCATGTTCAAGACCAGTGTCTTNCCNGTNCCGNCCGGNGCNGANCGNACNGTNACGCTTCGTTACAGCCAGGTCTGNCCNCGGNTNGGNGGTCTNACNGAATTGCTNCTTCCNCTGAGCACTGCCAAGTACACNTCCAAGCCNGTCGAGAANCTGGNCATCCGGGTCTCCCTCAAGAGCGANGCGCCGCTNAAGAANATNTACAGNCCCAGCCANGCNNTGGAGNTCAAGCGAACNNGCCCNNGNCAGGCNACNGTGCAGTCGATCCAGAACAATGTCATCCCGGGNAGTGANTTCCGACTGATGTANGANGTCGGNGANNANGCNGTNGCNGCCAGCCTGGTCTCNTANCGGCCNGTGGAAANNGAGGACGGTTANTTCATGCTNNTGGTNAGCCCGGANATCNAGTCGNCGNTNGACAGGNCNATNCGCAAGAACGTGGTNTTCGTGGTCGANCGNTCNGGCAGCATGAGNGGCAAGAANATCGAGCAGGCCAAGGGNGCNCTCCGCTTCGTGCTCAANAANCTNAACAAGGGNGANCTNTTNAACNTNGTCGCCTANGACACGGAGATCGAGAGTTTCCAGCCCGAGATGCAGCGTTATGGCGATGGCACGCGCAAGGAGGCTCTCGGTTTCGTGGAAGGAATCCATGCCGGCGGCAGTACCAACATTGACGGGGCACTGACGGTCGCCCTGGACATGCTCAAGGATGACCAGGATCCCAGTTACCTGATCTTCCTCACCGATGGACTCCCCACGGCAGGCCAGACGAATGCCAACGCGATCGTGACCAACGCCACGAAACATAATGCTGTGCGAGCCCGGATTTTCAATTTCGGCGTNGGCTATGACGTCAACAGCCGGCTGCTGGACAAGCTGGCTCGCGAGTGNTTTGGCCANAGCCAGTACGTGCGTCCCGATGAGGATATCGAGGAACAGGTNAGTCGGCTTTACCAGCGTATCGGTGCCCCGGCAATGACCGACATTGCCATCCATTACGACATCGACGGGCTGACGGTGGAAAAAGGAGCTGTTACCAACCGTGTTTATCCGAAGGATGCCTATGACCTTTTTGCCGGCGATCAGCTCGTCCTGGTCGGTCGTTACAAGCACTCCGGAGCGGTCAAGCTGACCGTCAAGGGCAAGGTCGGGGGTAAAGAGGAAAAATTTGATTTCAAGGGAACACTAGTGAAGCACTCGGCAGAGAGTTCCCGTGGTTACGTGGAACGACTCTGGGCAATGAGGCGGATTGGCGAGATCATCGACAAGATCGACCTGGAAGGCCGNACCGAGGAGCTGGTGGACGAGTTGATTGCCCTTTCCAAGCGGCACGGCATCCTCACNCCCTACACCTCCTTCCTTGCCGACGATACGGGNGGTCCCGTCGAAGAAGCACGTGGGCGACGACTCACCAACGAAGCCCTCGACCAACTCTCCGCCGCCGATGCTGGCAANNCCGGGGTTCAGCAGCGGNCTGCCAAGGCCGCCCTGCAACGTGGAAGCCCGGCCGGGTTCGGTGGTGGTGGATTCAGGGTACTGGACCTGAAAAGTGACCGTGAGGTAACTCTTCGGACGGTCCAGAACGTGGGCAACAAGACATTTTTCCGCCGCGACGGTGCCTGGGAGGACTCGACGATTACCGAAAAGCAGAAGAAGGAGCTGCAGGTNATCAAGCGTTACAGCGACGAGTACTTCCGCCTGGCACGGGACCTGGGCAAGGACGCTCCACGCTACCTGGCCCTGGAAGGCACGGTGATGGTGGTGATCAGAGGGCGAGCCTACCAGCTGGAAGACTAGGTTCGGGAAAGAAGCAGGTCGCCTCTAGNCCCGGTGTCCCTCGGCCCCGATACGGTTCTGGAACTGGTTGAAGCTGTCCTGGTATTCATCCTTTGATGAATGGACATGCTCTGCCTCGGTGATGAAACGAATGTTGTCCTGCTGCTGAACTCCGTGGGACTCCAGGATCTGCTTGAAGTCATCGAGTGGATCTCCGTACACGAGCAGCATCTTGTGTTCATCAAACTGGACTTCCTGTTGCCGTGATGGATTGAGCACGGCAATCCCGCAGCAACCGTCGTTGGTCAGCAGGTCCTCGAAATCCCAGAGGAANCTCTTGAGCACTGGCAGATCGATGTGTTCACGGTAGAGGTCATCGTGCTGCCCGACTTNNCAGTGATGGCTGGTTTCCAGCACCATATCCACCACGCTTCCAAGCGGATCCAGAAGGTCCATGAAAAGCTCAAAGAGAATCTCATGGGAGGCTGCTGCGGTCAGCATGGGAACCTCTCCACCGGACTCCTTGTCATGAAAACTCTCGCAGCGGAATCCCTGGCGNGGAACAACCTGCNGGTCATAGGAAGGCCGCACGGCCCCGGTAAGCTGGAAATCACCGTAACGGTCATTTTCCAGGTGCGTCTCCATTTCGATCGGAGACAGCGCATGAAAGGCCTCATCGTGCACGTTCGCCATGGATTGGTCGTCCGGCTCGCCGGTAAAAATTCGCTTCAGAAAACTCATGGCAATTCACTGCCCACGATGGGCTCCATAAAACAAGAACAAGAATCTATCGACTTCCAGCCCCATGCTCTGGCCGGGAGTGATCTACAGAAAACCTAGGTCACGATCCTGACAAAGCACAAACCGCAGCACGAAAGTAACCTCCAGGAGAGAAAACCAGGCGTCACAAGCGTCATGGACGGACAAGTCGACACAGCCGGATCTTCGTTTTTGCGGCAGGGGGGAGACCGCTGTTTGCTATAATCCCTGCCGTTTGGGATCTTCTCTCGTGAAAATGGCTGCCGTGTACCGCTCTCGCAACACCCCGCCTGCACTCCTGGCCTGCTGCCTGCTACTGGCTGGCTGCTATCAGCCAGTCCATGGGCCGGGCCCACAATCCATCGCGGAATTGCTGGATTCAGAAAACGAGCAGTGGTCGATCATCCTGCTCTCCGGAGAACGTATCGGCTGGGCGCTGCAGAGCCAGAAGATCGTAGAGCAGGCAGGTGAAAAGCTGCGGGTGACTTGCCAGGAGATACACACCTCGATCGAGCGCGGGGGAGATATCACCGAGCAGCAACTGNTGCTGGAGTCCACGACGACCCTGGCAGGGGAACTGAGGGGATTTTCCCAGTCAGAGACAGGNGGTCCTTCGACCACCACGGTGACTGGTGAAATNGTGAAGGGGGCCCTCCATATTCGCCGCGGCGAGACGGTCACGACGATCTCCTGGAACCCCGCGCACGGGGGTTTNTTTTCGGTAGCACAAAGCCTGCAGCAGACCCCGCTGCAACCGGGAGAAACTCGTACCGTGACAGAGTTAACACCCCAGCTGTTAAAGCCGGGCAACGTGAGCCTGGAGGCCTTNGANCTCGAATCGATCGCCACGCCAGGNGGGCTCAAGCGACTNCTGAAGGTNCAGCGAAAGGACTCCCTGGCGACGGGCGAACTGATCAGCTGGATGTGGATCGATACCGAGGGGACGATCCATGCGGCCCGCACCGAGGGGATCGAACTGTGGCAGTTCCTGGCTAGCCGGGAGCAGGCAATGCAACCGCTGGTGCGAACTGGCAAGGACCTGCTGGAGAAAATGATGGTCCCGGTCGATCGTCCCCTGCTCAACGCCCCCGACACCCGGAGGGTCGTTTACCGACTGCACCTGGAGAGGCCCATCACCGATCCGGTCTGTATGGACAGTTCCCAGGAGGTCAGGCAGCTCGACCCACGTACCTATGAAATCGATGTTCATCCACCGGGCCTCAGCTCGCAACTGGCCGGACAACCCCTGAAACCAACGGACGGCGATCTCGCCACGAGCCAGTGGATCCAAAGCTCTGACCTGGCCATCATCGAGCAGGCAGGGCAGGTTCTTGCTGGTTCCGGNGATCCCTGGAAGGTGGCGCTGGCGATGGAAACCCACGTCCACAAGCTGATCGAGCACAAGGACTACTCCCAGGCCTTCGCCACTGCCCGGGACGTGCTCGAATCAAAGCAGGGTGACTGTACCGAGCATGCTGTTTTACTGGCCGCCCTTTGCCGTGCCCGCCAGATACCAACCCGCATTGCGGTTGGCATTGTTTATGTCCNGGGAGTGACCCCCGGTTTCGGTTATCACATGTGGAACGAGGTCTGGATCGATGATCGCTGGATCGGCCTGGATGCGATGGCCGGCCGCGGTGGTGTGGGTGCAGGGAGGATCAAGATTCTCGACACCGATCTTGGTAATGGAGAGGCCCAGGTGGCCCTTGTCTCGCTCCTTTCCTGGATCGGGCAGGGGCGTCTTGAGATCATCTCGACCCACTAGATGAAACCCGCCAGGAAAGTCTCGGCATAGGCAAGCAGGGGATCGATCGTCTGCGGCTGGATCCGGTGCGGTGGGCTCCACGTGACCCAGCGGTAACTGCCGTGTTCGCTGACCTTCACATCGACCGGATGCTCCAGCCAGGCAAGAGAGACGAGCAGTGTTTTCTCGGCCATCTCCGAGGGCTGCTGCCGGTCGCGGACCGGGTAAACGAGGCGAAACTCAAAACCCTCCACGATCGAGATATCCTCCCTGNCAATCCCCGTCTCTTCTTCCAGCTCCCGCAGCGCGCATTCGGCNGGCGTCTCGCCAGGGTCCAGGTGNCCCTTGGGCAGGTCCCATCGATCCGGGTGCCGCAGCAGCAAGAAAGAGACTTCCGGCTGGCGGCGGAGAATCAAAAANCCGGTCGACATCACCTCGCGCATNATCCATCTCCGGCCAGCAGATCGAACCCGGGCATTACTTGGGCAGGTGGAAGTTGGCAATAAACAGCTGGCTGGTATGCTCGGGGGTCCGCGTGCTGGTCCACATCAGCTTCTTTCCATCTGGTGAAAAGACGGGCAGAACATCACCGGCAGCATGATCGGTCACGCGGACGGGCGGGTGGCCATGAAAACGACCATCCTGGATCTCGTACTTCATCAACCAGAGATCGTAATTGGGACGGGCAGTGGGATCGGAATGGTCCGCCCCGGTCCAGATGATGTACGGCTTGTGGGGATGCCAGTAGGGAGCCCAGTTGACACCGTTGGTATCGGTCAGGGCCACCCCGTTCTTTCCATCGATCCCGATCACGTGAATCTGCAGGNACTCTGACTTCTTTCGATCACTTCGGAACACGACCCAGTTGCCATCGGGCGAGATAAAAGGTCCCCCGTCATAGCCCTCGGNATTGGTAAGCTGGCGAACATTACTGCCATCAGCATTCATGACGTATAGATCCGGATCCCCGTCACGCGTGCTACAGAAGGCAATCTGCTTGCCGTCAAGAGAGTAGGCACCCTCGGCATCGTAGCCCAGCTCACTGGTAAGCCGGCGGAGCAGGTTGCCATCCAGGTCGGTCTCGAAAATATCCATGTGTGGATCAAATGGCCAGCTATACCGCCTGCGGACACCCGACTTGCGATCTTCTTCCTGCTGCTTCCGCACTTTCTCCTCGGTCGCCGCCAGTTCCGGGTCGAGATGGCTGGAGGCAAACAGGATTCGTGTGCCATCGGGAGAAAAGTAACTGCAGGTCGTCCGTCCCCGGCCCGTGCTGAGCAGTCGTGGGGTGCCCCCTTTGAGCGGCTGNGTGAANATCTGNTAAAANGGGTAGCCCCCGCGGACCGCCTGGTAGATGATCTNNTTCCCATCCGGGGAGAAATACCCCTCCCCTGCCTTTTCAAAACCGGACGTCACCTGCCGCACGTTCTTGAGGTACTTCGACTCGATGGATTTNTTTTCCTCCTGGGCACAGAGGCCAGCGGCCAGGAAAGAGAGAATGGCAAGCGAGATGATGGGGCCGGTCAATTTCACGGGAATCGTTCCTTGTCGCAGGATCGTATCGTTAACGCACAAGTTGCCAGCTTAGCAGCTTCTCTGTCTCTCTTTTGTACTTACAATGACCTGCGGTCGACAAGCNGACCGGTAAAGAACAAGTCCCTCCAGGCAGAGAGTGGCAGGAAACCGAGCATGAAAATTTATACCAAGACCGGGGACGAGGGAGAGACCGGCCTGTTCGCCGGGGCCCGCGTCGCCAAGGACGATCCACGCATCGAGGCTTTCGGNACCGTGGACGAGCTCAACGCGCTTTTGGGAATGGCCATCGCCGCCGGCCCGGGCGAGGATCTTGGCGTGCTGCTGGCCCGGCTGCAGAACGAGTTNTTTGCCGTGGGGGCNCAGCTTGCCACACCCCAGCCAGAGCAACACGGCACCCGGATGATTGAGGAATCGCATGTCGAGGCGCTGGAAAAAGAAATCGACCATTACCAGGGCCAGCTTCCGGAACTGAAACAGTTCATCCTNCCGGGAGGCAGCCCGGCTGCGGCCACGCTGCACCTGGCNCGCACGGTCTGTCGCCGCGCCGAGCGCCACGTGGTGACTCTCAATCGATCCGACAAGAACACCGCCTCTCCCTGCCTGCTTATCTACCTCAACCGGCTGGGGGACCTGCTGTTTGTGCTGGGGCGAGCTGCCAACCAGCATGCAGGCCATCCCGAGACACCCTGGCCGGGGCTGTCGGGCAGGNAGGAATAAANCCGGGTCGCTGNNAGGAGTTTACTTTCNNGGTNAGACTCGATACTCTTTACGAGGTCACGTCGATTGGGCGTGACAAGGAAGATTGCGTAGCGGGAATCCTGGCATGTGATAACAGCCAGCCGGTTACTTCCCCTGGCGGTGCGTTGTTTCCCATTGTCCTGGTACCCGACAATTTCCTGGAAACACCCGTCTCTTGAGCTAGGCAAATCCATGCGTCACTTTTCACTTTGTGCTTTCTGTCTGCTGTTACTGGCTGCTCCTGTTGTGAATGCCCACGATGAGGACGAGGATGCCAGGCCGGCCCAGATTTCCATTCCGGTCGTAACGGATGATGCCGGGCAGGACGAGAAGGNGATGACGGATAATGCCGGCACGATCGATACCGGCGATAATGCCTGGATCCTGGTCGCCTCGGCCCTGGTGCTGTTCATGACCGCCCCGGGATTGGCGATGTTTTACGGTGGCCTGGTCCGGCGCAAGAACATTCTCGGTGTGCTGATGCAATGCATCTTCCTGATGGGCCTGATGTCGATCGTCTGGTGTCTCTGGGGTTACAGCATCTGCTTTGGCGGAGGCGGGGACGGATCCCTGGTAGGGAACTTCGATTTNCTCTTGCTGGAGAACGTGCAACTGGGCTGGAACGACGGNCCGAACCTCACCGGGGCGGTGGTCCCGATGGAGGGCAGNATCCCGCGGCTGACCCACATGCTCTTCCAGGGCATGTTCTTCATCATTACGCCGGCATTAATCTGTGGGGCCTTTGCCGAACGAATGAAGTTCAGCACGATGGCTGTCTTCATGGTGCTCTGGGGAACAGTCGTCTACTGCCCGCTCTGCCACATGTTCTGGGACGGCGGACTGCTGGCCAGNTGGGGAGCCCAGGATTTTGCCGGGGGTGCCGTGGTCCATATCAGTTCCGGTTGTGCAGCGCTGATCTGTGCACTCATGATCGGTAACCGNCTGGGGCATGGAAGTGACCCGATGCCNCCNCANAACNTGACTTACACNGCCATTGGNACCGCGATGCTCTGGTTCGGCTGGTTCGGTTTCAATGCNGGCAGCGCCCTGNCCGCAAACGGACTGGCTGCGAGTGCTTTTGCCGCCACCCACTTGTCTGCCGCCGCCGGCACGCTCACCTGGCCATGTATCGAGTGGTACAAGGACGGCAAGCCAACGGTGCTGGGCGCCTGTTCCGGCGCGATCGCCGGGCTGGCCTGTATCACACCGGCAGCCGGGTTTATCAGCCCCATGTCTGGCGTGCTGGTCGGTATNCTGGCTGCCACCTGTTGTTATTTTGCCTGCACCTCGCTGAAATCCAGGTTGGGTTATGACGATTCACTCGACGTTTTCGGGATCCACGGGATGGGTGGCATCCTGGGCATGTTGCTGACCGGGATTTTTGCCTCGCGGGCAGTCCAGGACCTGAACGGCGGCAGTCCGGTGGGACTGGTCGAAGGAGGTGGCTACGACCTGCTGGGAATCCAGTTGATGGCAGTCCTGTTTACGATCTTGCTGACAGTTGCATTTACGTTTATTCTCCTCTGGATCCTGGAACGAACGATGGGACTCAGGGTCTCACAGGACGAGGAAATGGAAGGGCTCGACTTGAGCCTGCATGGTGAAGAGGGATATATCAATCTTCCCTGACCAGCGACTCATTGTGGCTGGCAGGAGAATNTGCTGAGGGAGCTCTGGGATGAAAAAAGTTGAAGCGATCATTCGCCATTTTAAACTCGAGGACGTGAAGAATGCCCTGGCCGAGGAGGGGATCCAGGGGATGACCGCGGTGGAGGTTCGCGGATTTGGCCGACAGAAAGGCCATTCGGAGACCTACCGGGGGACCGAGTACGCGGTCGATTTTGTCCCCAAGGTCAAGCTCGAGGTGGTCTGCAGTGATGATGTTCTCCAGAAGGTCGTCGATACGATCCTGCACACGGCACAAACCGGGCAGATCGGCGATGGCAAGATCTTTGTCTCGGACCTGGCCGATGCAATCCGTATTCGAACGGGTGAAATGGGCAACGACGCCCTCTAGTCCCTGGCAAGCCTGCTGACCATGGCAACTGTCCCGAGCCTGAATCCGGCTGTCCTGGAAGCCCGGGAAAAACTCCAGCAGGGACGCCAGCGTCTGCGCGAGCAGCATGAGCGGGGATCCCCTGGCATCCAGGTCTGTGCCGGCCTGACGGAGTTGTACGATGAGATCATCCTGGATCTCTATCATGCCGCCCTGGCGGAACTGGGGGCGGATGCCCCGCTTGAGTCCTCCCTCGCGCTGGTCGCCCATAGTGGCTACGGTCGCCGAGAGGTTGCTCCCTATTCCGATGTCGACCTGATGCTGCTCTGTGCTGCCGGCAGCGAATCCCAGGTGGCCCCACTGGCACAGCTTTTAACCCAGTTCGTTTTTGACACCGGTCTGCAACTGGGACTCACCACACGCACCGCCCGGCAAGCCTGGGACCTGGCCTTCCGGGACACCCATATTCTTACCTCGCTGGTGGAATCACGCCTGCTGACTGGAGAGGAAACACTTTTCCAACGTTTCATGGAGGGATTTCGCCGCCGTGCCCAAAGGCGCCATCGATCATCCATCCTGGCAATCTCGCAGGCTCGCCGTGAGGAGCAGCAGCAATGGGGAAGCACGGTTTACCTGCTCAAGCCGAATGTCAAGAGATCGCGAGGAGGATTGCGTGACATCCAGCTGGTCCGCTGGCTCGGCTTTGTCCGTTACGGGCAGCCCTCGCCCGAACAACTGATGCGGCAGGGTCACATCTCGCGCGAGGACCGGGAACGCCTGCACGAGGCCAGCGAGTTCCTCTTGCGACTACGCAATGAACTCCATTTCCATGCAGGCAAGTCCCAGGACCACCTCGACAGGTCCGAACAGGTGAGAATTGCCGAGCTGCTGGACTACCCCCAGGACGAGCACCTGCTCTCGATAGAGCATTTCATGCGAGATTACTTTCAGCATACCAGCCAGGTACGATATATCGCCACGCATTTCCAGGCCTCCACCCGCACCGACAATCGCCTGAGAAAACTGTTTGCCCTGATCCTCAGGCGGAACATCGCGGATGGCTTCTGGATGGGGCCGGTTCACATTGGCGCGCGGCCAGAAATGCTCCCCACCCTCTGTACCGACCTGGGGGAAGTCCTGCGACTGATGGAACTTGCCAATCGCTTCAACCGCCGCATTGACCATCTCACATGGACAACCATCCGGGACTCGATGGCAGCCCAACCGGTTGCGCCCCTGACCGAGGACGTCGCCACCCATTTCCTGGACCTGCTCTCCCGGACCGCACGACTGGGCAACATCCTGCGGCGTCTGCACGAGCTGCGCGTGCTCGAGAGGATCATTCCGGCCATCACCCATGCCCGTGGACTGCTGCAGTTCAACGAATACCACAAGTACACGGTGGATGAACATTCCCTGCGGGCGGTGGAAATTGCCACCGACTTCAGCCTGGCAAAGGGGACGCTGGGGGAAGCCTACCGGTCGTTTCAGCACAAGCGTCTGCTGCACCTGGCACTCTTGATGCATGACCTGGGCAAGGGGTACAGCGAAGATCACAGCGAGGTCGGACGCCGGATCGTGCTGGAGACAGTCGAGCACTTCCCGCTCTCGGACTGGGAGAAGGAGACGCTCGAGTTCCTTGTGCACAAGCACCTGCTGATGTCTCACACTGCCTTCCGAAAGAATGCCAACGACCCCTCGACGATCGTCGAGTTTGCCGCACAGGTCGGATCGCCCGATGTCCTGCAGGCACTCTACGTGCTCACCTGTGCCGACCTGGCCGCGGTGGGCCCGGATGTACTGAACGACTGGAAATCGGACCTGCTTGCGGAATTTTACCTGCGCACACGGCAACAGCTGACGGGGGAAAAGGAATCCTTCCAGTCCGTTGAATGGGCAATCCGCAAGCGAGAGCAGATCCTGCAGCTCGCCAGGCGGGAGGCCAACCAGCCCTGGTGGGAGAGGATCGTCAAGGCAACCCCCAATGACCTGCTGGCCAGCCAGAGTTCGCCAGACCTTTTCGCGGACCTTCGCCACCTCTCACGGCTCACGGAGGGGGAACCCTCTCTCTGGTCCCGCTATGTTCCGGAACGCAATGCCGTCCAGTATATTGTCGGCGCGCACGAAAGCAGCATGGGCGGGATGTTCCACCGGCTGACAGGGGTACTCAGCAACCACCGCAACCAGATCCTGGCCGCTGAAATCCACCGGCTGGATGATGGAATCGTCCTGGACCGTTTCTTTGTCCAGGACATGGATTACTCGGCAATTCCTCCAGCCAGTCGACGACGACAGGTCGAGGAGGCCATGCAGCAGGCGATCTCCAACCCGGAACAGGAGATCCCGGCTTTCAAGTCTCTCTGGCAACCTTCCCCGGGCCCCCGGGCGCATGACTTTAACCCGCTCCCCACCCGCGTCTCAGCGGATAACGTGACGGCGGAAAAATATACGATCCTGACAATCTTTGCCTACGACAGGATGGGTCTGCTGCTGCTGATCACTGGCACGCTTTACGAGCTGGAACTGGAAGTCCACCTGGCAAAAATCGCCACCCACCTGGACCAGGTGGTCGACGTCTTTTATGTCACCGATCGGCAGGGTGAGAAGATCGAACAGGAAGATCGCCTGAAGTTGATCCGGGAAACGGTCAAGCAGGCGATCCTGGAAAGCGATAGCCCCACGGCGTGATCCTTCCCGCGCCGGTGGCTATAATACGACGACCTTCCGATTCCTTGAACACGCCAGGAGAAATATCCCATGCACCGTATCTCCCAGATCTTCTGCCTTTCACTGCTCGCGCTGGCCACCCTGCTGATCCCCGGTTCGATGACGGTCGCGGAAGAGGAGACAGAAAAAGCACCGGAGGAGTTCAAGGTCAAGTTCGAGACCTCCTGTGGAACCTTTACCCTGGAAGTGCATCGCAAGTACGCACCGCTGGGAGTAGACCAGTTCCACAAGGCAATCAAGGAGGGTTTTTATGACGAGTGCCGCTTCTTCCGTGTGGTCCCTGATTTCGTTGTCCAGTTCGGCATCAATGGCGATCCCAAGGTACAGAAAAAATGGCGGGACAGCCCGATCAAGGATGACCCGGTCACGGCCAGTAACGTGCGGGGCTCGGTCTGCTATGCCACGGCCGGAGCGAATACCCGGACCACACAGCTGTTCATCAACCTGGGAGACAATAGCCGCCTGGACAAGATGGGCTTTGCCCCCTTCGGCAAGGTGACCGAGGGAATAGAGGTGG
>PANG01000073.1 GCA_002708345.1 Planctomycetaceae bacterium
CTTGTCAGCGATTGTGACCTGAAACTTCCCGTAGGCATCGTGACCGCTTTTTCCCTCACTGTGGTCCCACACCCGCCGGCAGATCTTTCTGTATTCCGGCCAGTCCGAGTCTTCAGCACCAGGAAGCGAGAAGTGAAATGCGCCGTTAGCAAAGTGGACCAGGATCAGACCTCCACCATCCGCCAGGAAACGGGTAAAACCTGCTTTCGCCTCGTCACTCAGACCAGGCTTTTCCCAGTTACAGTAGTTCAATACGAGCAGGTCAAACTGGCGGATCTTCTCCGCGCCAAGGTCCTCCACGTTTTCCGTCACGTTCACTCGTATTCGTGGATCCCGCTCCAGTGCCTTCTTGATCACCGGACTTGTCAACTGCCACTTGTGCCCGGGGTACTGGTGTCCGGTAACAATCAGCACGCGAATCGGTTCCTTCTCTACCTTGGCCTGTTGCGTTCCCGATATACCGACGAGTGCCAGGGTAATTTCATCGTGTTCGAAGAAAGGTGCCTCGACCCCTCCGGCCGGAACCTCCACTCCTGCAGTCCAGGCGATTGCATTGAGCACCAGTTTACGGAAGGATGGGTTCTTCCAGTTATCATAAAAATGACCGCAGGTGGTGCCAAATCCTCGCCCCCCATCTTCTCGCTGTCGTGCCCAGGCCACGATTCGTCCATCCGGTTCACGGCCCGGCAGGCTCGGCACTTCCAGTATCCCCTTCAGTCGTTCGTCCCCCTGCTGGAAGCGAATGTTGTAGTAGAACTCGTCTCGCAATGGAAACGGTTTGATCCCCTGGCAGACCGGGTGGTCTGGGTTGGGCAGGGTCAGGTCACTCTGCTCGGTTTTGATTGCCGAATACCACTTGCGTTCCCCATCGGTTTCCCAGTCAAAATAGCCACCGGACCAGTTAAGGATGCGGCGGGCCTGGGAATCCGGTGCAAACGTGGAGAAGTGNAAGGTCATGAAGCCACAGCCTCGCTTGACCTGCTTCTCAATCCAGGCCACCTTGACCGGGTCCTGTAAATGAGGTGCTTCCTGGTACTTGTCACCATCACGCCCATCCGAGATGACCATGATCGTATCGGCATCATCGAGCGTGGAAGGATCCTCTGGCCATCCCTCCAGGTGATACTCCACCCGTAATTTTCCCTGCAGGTTGGAGTTGTCCAGCATCACCTTCAGCAGGCGAACCGACCAGGGATAATCATGGATTCCGTTGCCAACCGGCCCATGACTTTTCGGTCCGGCAATCAGGACCACTTTTTTCGCACCCGCCCTCTCCCCGGCCGACAGGCCAAGGCCCGGCAGGACGACAAGCAGCACGATGAGTTGCCAGCAACCTCGAATGGCACTTGATCGCTTTCGCACGCTTCTCACCCCATCTTCGAACCTGTTGGTACCATCCAATCGCATCCCTTACGGACTGCTGATATTATATTTCAGAGAGCTTTCCACGCATAACCCAGTNAACCGACCCAGGATTTAATGATCCATGAAACATTCCCAGGGAATCACCGTCATCCGCAATGGCCAGCTCGTTGATGGAAAGGGCGATACGCCACTGAGCGATGCTGTCGTGCAGATCCAGGATGGCGTGATCAGCTATGCCGGCCCCAGCCAGCAGGCACCGGAATGCCCCGCTGACGCCGGCGAGATTGATGCGGGNGGCGGGACAATCATGCCTGGCCTTGTAGAGGCGCATTTTCATCCCACCTATTTCAACGTTGCTGAACTGGAAGACCTCGACATCAAGTACCCGGTGGAATATGTCACCCTGCTTGCCGCTTCCAATTGTCAACTGGCGTTGGAGTGCGGTTACACGGCGGCCCGTAGTGGAGGAAGCCTGTTTAACATCGATGTCTGGCTCAAACAGGCTATCGAAAATGATCTCGTACCAGGCCCACGCCTGGCAGCCAGCGGACGGGAAATATGCGGCGCCGGTGGCCTGATGGACTGGAATCCCGAATTTCGCAAGATTGGCATGGAAGGCCTGATCCTCCTGGTCAACGGCCCAGATGAAGCACGAGCAGCGGTACGACAGCTGGTCAAGGACGGGGTGGAGTGGATCAAGACCTACCCGACAGGCGACGCTGCGGCGCCCGATACAAACGATCACCATACGCTATGCATGACGCTCGAGGAAATGGAAGCCGTCGTTACCACCGCGCACAATCATGGCTGCAAGGTAACGGGTCATTGCCGGGCAACAGAGGGAATTCACAATGCCTTGCTGGCCGGATACGACGCGATTGAACATGGCACATTCATGGACCGGAAAACGATGGACCTGCTGCTGGAAGGCGACGTACCTGTTGTCCCGGCTCTCTATTTTGAACAGGCCAGCGTGGNCCATGGCCCGGAGTGGGGACTTTCCCAGCGAGTCATCGATGGCCACCAGGAGACCCTCGACGGGGGCGCGGAAAGCGCCCGCTGGATTCTCAAGGAGGGCGGTCGGCTGGGGATGGGTGGCGATTATGGCTTTGCCTGGAATCCTCATGGCGACTATGCCAAGGAACTGAGCTTCTTTGTGGACTACGTCGGCTTCTCCTCGCTCGAGACAATTACCTGTGCCACCCGTACCGGTGCAGAGATCATGGGACTTGCTGACCAGGTTGGCACACTTGAGGTCGGGAAATTGGCTGATATCCTAGTGGTACAGGGGGATGTCGTTNCCGACATTTCNCTTCTTGAACAACAGGAGAATTTTATCGCAGTGCTCCAGGGAGGGATTGTCAAAGCTGGGCAACTCACNTCTACACATCTTCATACCGTTCATTGATTTCCGTCCGGAGAACCACGATGAAANTCCTTTCCNCCANACTGGCNGGCCTTTTGCTGTTCCTGTCCGCCACTGCAACCACNGCTGCCGCCGAACCATCCCTGAAATGGGAGATCCGCTCTCTCACGGTTGACCTGAACGAGGGAATTGATATTGCGGACGTCAACGGGGATGGCTCGCTGGATCTACTTTCGGGTCGCAACTGGTATGCGGGGCCTCATTACACGCCCCGTCCCCTTCGGGCGGTTGCTGACTGGAATGGCTATGCGGAAAGCAATGGCGACTATGCATTCGATGTCGACGGAGACGGCCTGACAGACCTGATTGCCGGTTCCTTCTTGCCGACCGAGGTCTTCTGGTATCGAAATCCGGGCAAAGATAGCCTGGCGCGGGGACATCTTTGGGAAAAGAAATTGCTGGTCGACACCAAGGACACCAGTAACGAGTCCCAGCTATTCCAGGACCTCGACGGTGACGGCATCCCGGAATGGATCGTCAATTCGTGGAAAAAAGATGTCCCCATGGTGGTCTGGAAACTGACCAGCGAGGACCGGGCGGTGGAGGTCAAAAAAGGCAAACAGACGGTCACCGAAACCCAGTCCCTTCCAACCCTGAAACGTTGCGTGATCGGGGTCAAGGGAAACGGCCACGGGATCGCGGTTGGTGACCTGAACAACGACGGGCACCTGGATCTGCTTCTTGGGCAGGGCTGGTACGAGGGGCCAAAGGAGAACCCGCTGGAAAAGAACTGGACATTCCACCCTGACTGGGATCTGCATGGAAGCTGCCCAATGCTAGTCCATGACGTCAACGGCGATGGACGGAGCGACCTGATCGTGGGCGTTGCGCACGGATTTGGCCTTCACTGGTGGGAACAGTTACCCTCCGTGGATGGAAAACTGCAATGGAAGCAACATCTGATTGACGACCGTTTTTCACAACCCCACTGCTTGCACCTGGCAGATCTGACCGGCGATGGACGGCCCGAGCTGATCACCGGCAAACGCGTCTACGCTCATAATGGGGGTGACCCTGGCGGCAAGGAACCCGCCTGCCTTTATTACTGGTCCTGGAAACCAGGCACACCGAAGTTCCAGCGACACGTGATTGACGAGGGGCACGTCGGCACCGGACTGCAGATCCGGACTGCTGACCTGAACGGTGACAAGCGGACGGACATCGCGGTTGCCGGTAAGTCTGGCACTTTTGTGCTCCTGAACCTTGGCAACGACAAGTCAGATTAAGAATCTCGCTTCCTCCCTACAGAAGGACGGTATCCCATGAGATTGTCTATCCCAGTGGTCCTGGCAGTGCTGGCCTTCTGCTCCGCCCCATGCCAGGCGGCCGAACCGATCAACGTCGTTGTCTGGGACGAGCAACAGCCTCGCCAGAAAGAGGCTTATGACAATTTCCTCGGAAACGAGATCGCCAAGCACCTTTCCAGCCAGCCAGGCCTGAACGTTCGCTCGACAAACCTCTCGGCATCCGGCAAGGGGATTGCTGATAACGTGCTCGACAGTTGCCAGGTTCTTGTCTGGTGGGGACATGTTCGCCAGGCGGAGATTACCCCCGAGGAGGGGAAGCAGATCGTGGCCCGCATCAAGCGAGGGCAACTGTCACTGATCGCCCTGCATTCGGCGCACTGGTCCACTCCCTTTGTGGAAGCGATGAATGAAAGGACTCGCATCAATGCCCGCCAGCAGTTCCCCGCCCGGGAGGGAGAGAAGATCGAGTTCACCGAGGTCGCCCCGCCCAAGCGTTACACGGTGCCAGGCAGGGACGCTCCCTTCACTCCCCGTTTTACCGCCCGCAAGTTCCCCGACAACATCACCCGGGTGACAATCCACTTGCCCTACTGTTGTTTTCCAGCGTACAGGCCGGATGGCAAGCCCAGCTTCCTTCGCTGCCTGATTCCCGATCATCCAATCGCCCGGGGTTTGCCGGAGACCTTCTCGCTGCCAGGCACGGAAATGTATGACGAGGCACACCACGTTCCCAAGCCCGACGAGGTAGTTTTTGAGGAACGCTGGCCAACCGGGGACTGGTTCCGCAGCGGTTGTGTCTGGAACATTGGCAAGGGGAAGGTCTTTTATTTCCGCCCTGGCCACGAAACCTATCCGGTCTACAAGCAGGAAACAGCACTCAAGGTCGTTGAGAACGCCGTCCGCTGGCTGGGCAGTCAGGCGGACAAGTAATACGCCGCGGCATCAGACCATGTGCCGGCAGCCATAGGCGATCAAGCCTGCCAGCGAATCCACACCCAGCTTTTCCTTCAGACGCTGCTTGTAGGTATTCACTGTCGTCACCTTGACACCCATCTCCCTGGCAATCCTCTTGGTGTTCTCACCCGTTACCAGGTGCCGCAGGCATTCACTCTCTCGTTCCGTCAGATTCCCCTTGGAATTATCAGTGATCGCCACCGACGAGACGATCATCACCACCTCGTTTGTCTCCACCGGGGTTGCCCGGCATTCGTAGGGGATCACGCTGCCATCCTTCATGCAGATATCGATCCGCAAGACGACCTCCTTGCGGTCGAAAAGGACCTCCTGGTACGCGCCCCGGATCTTCTCCTTTTCTTGCTCGTCCCTTACCCAGTCCCAGGCCTTGGTGAAAAGTACTTGCGAGGGATCGTGGTGAAGCAGCGGTTGGGCGAAAACAACCCTGCCGCGGGCATCGTGAAGCGTGATCAGGGGGTTTTCAAGGGTATGCATTTGACGTTCGGGCGAAGAACATGTGACGGGTCTATTGTACTTCCAAAGAAGAACCGCTGCCCATCGGCCGGAGAGGGGACAAAACAGTTCTTCTGAAAAGAGGATCTTGATTATCACCGAGCCAGGTGTTCTACTGCGACCGGCCACCACGAAGCGCGGCCCAGCCCCGCTTATTCCAACGGCAGAAACGGCTGCCATGGCGGCATCTGGTCATGGATCGACTGGAGTTGTCGCCTGGCAGCTTCTGCCGCCGCCGACCCCTTTCCCGGTGCTAACGGTCGCGTTTCCTGCACATCATTCTTGATGTTGTAAAAACGACCATCCTCATAAAGCTTGTAACGCTCGGTCCTGGCAAACCGCCCCATCGTCTTGGCCTGCTTCGCCCTGGCCTGTTTTTCGAGAGCCTGTTCGATCTTCTCCTTGCCTGCCGGCCTGGCGGGAGTTCCGTTTCGTGAATAGTGGCAGAAAACCCATTCTCTTTCCCCCTGGCTCTCTCCACGCAGCACGTCGATAAAACTGTGTCCATCCGTAATAAACCCGACTGGCACGGTGGTCTTTCCAACCGCGGCGAGCGTGGGAACGAAATCGGTGAAATCAACCAGGGCCTGGCTGACCTGCTTCGGCTTGATCACACCTGGCCAGCTTGCCACCAGGGCCACGTGTGTCCCGTTGTCAGGCAGACTCGCCTTGCCCCCCTTGATCTGGCGGTTTCCCATGACCGAACGGATATTCGTGGCACAGCCGTTGTCACAGGTAAACAACAGCAGCGTGTTCTCTCGCACCCCGACCTCCTCGAGCGTTCGGTCAAGACGTCCCACCAACTTGTCGACGTAGGCCACCATGTCCGGAAAGTATTCCACCCCCCCCTTTTGTCCGTCGTACATGCCTAGCCGCTGACGGCTTCCACCGGCTTTGCTATCCGGAGTGGGCACGAAGGGCCAGTGCGGGAGCATCATCGGGTAGTAAACGAAAAAGGGATCCTCGTGAGATTCCTTGATAAAGTCCACAAGAAAATCACAGGCCACATCCGGGCCAAAGCGATCTGCCACGTCCTCCCGCAAGGTATCATCCTGGAGAATTCGTGGTTCCCAGTAACGGGATTCCCGGCCCTCGATGTTCCAGAGGCAATACTTGTCGAAGCCGAATGCCCGCACCGCGTCACCGCCACCTCCCAGTTGCCACTTGCCGGCAATCGCTGTCTTGTATCCTGCTTGTTTGAGAATATTCCCGAAAGTCACCTGGCCGGTGGCCAGTTCGCCGAACCGGGTATAGTTGCGAAAATTGTATTTCCCGGTCATCAACTGCACCCGCGAGGGAGTACAGATCGGTGTCGAGTAGCAATGCTCAAAGAGCATGCCGCCGGCAGCCAGACGATCCAACTGGGGTGTCTTGTAGGTGGGAGAACCGTAAGCCGACACTCCCTCATACCCCATGTCGTCACACATGATCATTACGATATTCGGGCGCTGGTCCGCTGCCGAAAGTGTCAGGCATGACAGCAGGAAGACCCCCAGGAAGGTCAGCACGGAAATCCGCATTTTTTCATTCTCCCGATCATGGATCACAATCTCAGGGCCCGGCAGTTCCCCACCCGAGTATAGCCCATTTTTGGCAACACAGGTTTTTTCCGATTTTCCAAATACCCCGAGGAGTTTCTCTTCGTCCCCCGGGTAAAATATGCATTGATTGGAAATGAAAATCGCAGCAAAATAGAAGAAAGCCTGTTTAACCCCGCCCTCGTGTGAACATTCTCATGAATCACCTGGCACCCATTTCCCGACGTGAAATCCTGCGGGTTGGGCTCGGGGGCATCTCCAGCCTCTCACTACCGGCGCTGCTTAAAAAACGAGCCGGGGCGGCATCGCCCCCCCCCAGCCAGACCGCCATCATCCTGGTCTGGCTGCCCGGCGGTCATAGCCACCTTGAAACCTATGATCCCAAACCTGATTCGTCCAGCGATTTTCGTGGACCTTACAATCCGATCGATACGGTCTCGCCAGGAATGCAACTTTGCGAGCTCTTGCCTCACCATGCCCGTGTTGCTGACCGTTTCTCGTTGCTTCGCTCCGTGGCCCATGGTGGCTTTTGCCACCAACAGGGAACACACCAGCTGTTGACCGGTTTTCCCGAGCGCGTATTGCGTCGCAAACCACTTTACCCCGATCTCTTCTCGATCACGCACCGGCTGCGCTACGACCCGGAACGGCAGCTCCCCAATTACATCGGTGTCGGCCCTGTCAACTATCTGGGCCCGTCCTACCTGGGCAACGCCTACGATGTCTTCGGGATAAACGACGATCCAAATGCGGATAACTTCTCGGTAAACAACATTTCCCAGACCAAGGGGATCGACAAGGCAACGCTCGGACGCCGAATTAACCTTCGCAAGCAACTCGACCAGTTCAAGGCCACGGCAGACCACCTCCACCGCATGGATGCCCTCGACACATTTGAACAGCAGGCCTTCAACGTGCTCACCAGTTCCACCGCCACCGAGGCATTCAACATCCAGGCAGAAACCGAAAAGACCCGCGAGCGTTATGGCCGTAATCGCTGGGGACAACAACTCCTTCTGGCCCGGCGACTCGTTGAATCCGGCGTCGACCTGGTTACTGCCCAGTTCAGCGGTGAACTCTGCGGTGGAGTCGGGAACTGGGATGACCACGCGGTAAACGCAAATTGCTTCGAGGCCATCAAGTACCGGCTTGCCTTTTTCGACCAGGCAGTGGCTGCTTTGATCGAGGACATTTACGACCGAGGACTCCACCGCCGTGTGATGGTAGTTGTCACCGGCGAGTTTGGACGCACCCCACGCATCAGTCACAAAAAGAGCACCGGCAAACGGATTGGAAGTGCCGAGGCCGGAACAATGCAACCTGGCCGTGATCACTGGCCGCGGGCAACCTCGATCCTCTTCGCCGGTGGAGGAATGCAGCCGGGTCAGGTTGTGGGACGCACCGATATCCGTGGCGAGGATCCCGTTGACCGTATCGTGGGGCGGGGGGATTTTCTGGCAACGATCTATAAGCACCTCGGCGTCGACTTCCAGAACCTGGCGTTTCCGGATTATTCCGGCCGGCCCGTCCCGGTCATGCTCAGTGATGGAAAACCCATCGACGAGCTCGGACCTCGATCGTAGTTCCCCTAGGTCAGCTGAGAATCTTGTTGACAACGTTTCCCGACACATCGGTCAGTCGGAAATCCCTTCCCGCGTAACGATAGGTAAGCCGTTCGTGGTCGATCCCTAGAAGGTGCAGGATGGTGGCATGCAGATCATGGATGTGCACCGGGTCCGTCTCTGCCTTGAAGCCAAAATCATCTGTCTCGCCGTACGACATTCCACCACGGACCCCGCCACCGGCCATCCACATCGTGAACCCATAGTGGTTATGGTCTCGCCCGTTACCATTTTCCGTGGTTGGTGTACGACCGAATTCACCTCCCCAGATGACCAGCGTATCCTCCAGCATTCCTCGCTGCTTCAGATCGTCCAGCAGCGCGGCAACCGGCCGGTCCATGGTCCCGGCCAGTTCCCGACTTTTCTTGTGGTGGTCATTATGCGTATCCCAGGGTTGTCCATTTCCATGGTAAACCTGGATGAAACGCACATCCCGCTCGGCAAGTCGACGAGCCAGCAGGCAGCCGTTAGCAAAATGTCCTTCTCCATACGCCTCGCGTGTGGCGGCGGTCTCGTCGGCCAGGTCAAAGGCCTCACTGGCAGCAAACTGCATACGGAATGCAGTCTCCATGGCAGCGATCCTCGCCTCCAGCTGGCGATCCGATGCGCGCTTTTCCAGGTGGCGGTGATTGAGTTGCTGAAGCATGAGCAGTTGTCTCTGCTGCTGCTCACGGCCAATTGTGGCATTCCTCAGATAGGGAATTAATTTTTCAGGTTCGAGGGACGAATGGTTGATGTAGGTCCCCTGGTACCTCGATGGCAGAAAGGCGCTGTTCCAGAGAATCGAGAAGCGGACCGGGCGTCCGGGACAGAGCACCACGTAACCCGGCAGGTTCTCGTTCTCCGAACCAAGGCCATACATCATCCAGGCTCCCATACTCGGAACCGTGGGGGTGATCGAGCCGTTGTTCATCAAGAGCAAGGCCGGACCGTGGTTCGGGTTGTCGGTATACATCGAACGGAGCACGCAAAGTTCATCAGCATGCCGTGCCAGGCCAGGCAACAACTCGCTCATTTCCAATCCACTCTCGCCCTGCCGGCTGTACTTGAAAGGCGAGGGAAGCAGCCCCGCCGTGGCCCTCTCGGTCCGCAGGTCTGCCTGTGACGGCCGTTGCCCCTCGTATTTTGCCAGCAGTGGCTTGGGGTCCAGGAAGTCACCCTGGAACGGCCCTCCGTTCATGAAGAGCTGGATCACGCGGCGAGCACGAACGCGATGATGGGGCCTGTTCGGCTGCTCTGCAGACAACTGGCTGACAAGACCAAGTGTTCCCGCACCACCAGCCAGCGACTGGATCATCGCCCGTCGATCGAGAATTATTTTTTCCATCGGTATTCCCGTTAATCAATCTACGAAAGCAAGTTCGTTCGCAGCCAGCAAGACCTGGAACAACTGGTGCCAACGACCGTATGTTGCCTCCCCTGCATCCTCCTGGGAGTGCTGGAAGTATTCCCGTGTTATCTGGATTTCGATTTTTTCTACCGGACGTTGGTACAGCAATTGGAATGCCCGGTTCACGATCTCTTCCGAGAACTTGTCCTTGGGTGGTTGCAGGCGGCGGACCAGATCCGTGGCGCGATGGCGAATAAATTCCCCGTTGAGAACGAATAACTGTTGCATCGGCGTGATATTCACCTCTCTCCTGGGACTGTGGGAAATCGGTGGTGGAAAACCATACATCTGAAGGACGGCATCAAGGTCCCTGCGGGCCACCTGGCCATAAACAGTCCGCCGCCGATTCTCGGCCCCCCCGAGAATTTCTGCCGACCCGGCCATACGCAGATCAAGGATGCCTGCGACCGAGAGCATCGTGTCCCGCCAGGCCTCGATATCCAGTCGACGGCGATTCATCCGCCAAAGGTACCTGTTGTCCGGATCACTTAGCTCGTTGGCCTCGTCAAAAGTGACCGATTGCTGGTAGGTCGCTGAAAGCAGGATCTCTCGGTGCAGCCATTTGATCGACCAACCATGCTGCAGGAAACGTCGGGCAAGATCATCCAGCAAGTCAGGGTGGCTCGGATGCTCACCCTGGTGGCCGAAATCGCTCGGGGTTCTCACCAGCCCCTCGCCAAAATGATGCATCCAGATACGGTTAACGATGACCCGGGCGACGAGGGCAGGAGAGTCTGAGAAAAGGGAGTTGGCCAGATCACCCCTGCCGCTACCGTGCTGAAATGGCTGGGCATTCTCGCCGGCAAAGACCTCCAGGAAGCGGCGTTCTACCAATTCACCCGGTGTCGCCGGGTTACCTCTCAGGAAGACGGGTAGATTCCGCGACTCACCTATCCGGTAATCGAGCCGTGTTCGGTCGGGGCCGTCGTCGAGGACATAGAGGCTGGCATCATCCACCCCCTGGGCCAATGGACGGTCATAGTGAGGAGTGGTTTCTCTGAGCTTTTTGATTTCCGCCTGCAGTGAGACCAGTCGTTGCTGATCCTCCGGGCTTTGCTTCTTCTCTTCCTTGAGGCGTGCCACCTGCCCTTCCAGCTTCCCCACTCGCAAATGGGCTTTCTCCACCACCAGGGCCTCCTCCGGCGGCAGCAAGGACCGTCCGACCAGGCGGGTACTGGCAAACACACCCGCCAGGGCATAGTAATCTCGGGTCGTGATCGGGTCGAACTTGTGATCATGGCATCGCGCACAAGCGATACTCAGGCCCAGGAAGGTCCTTCCGACCGCATCGATCCTTTCCTCCCATTCCTCCGCCACAATTTCCCGGATCACTTCCTTCGCCAGTCGCGGTTCCTTCCAGTAGGTTGGGCTGAGCCCCAGGAATCCGAGTGCGGCCATGTCCTCCGGATTGGCGACCGGGTTCTTGTCCGCGGCCAGCTGCATTATCACGAACTGGTCATATGGAAGATCATCGTTCAGTGCCTTGATTACCCAGTCCCGGTAAAGATGTGCCTTGCCGGTACTGACCAGCCAGGATGCCGTGGTATCGGTATAGCGAGCCAGGTCCAGCCAGTAGCGTCCCCAACGTTCCCCGTAATGAGGGGATGCCAGTGTCCGGTCAACAAGCTGCTCCCAGGCATCCGGTGAACTATCGTCCTGAAAGTCACTGACGTCCTTTGACGACGGGGGAAGTCCCAGGAGGTCAAAGTGCAAACGCCGGACAAGCTCGCGCCGGGTGGCAGGTGGGGAATGTCGCAGCCTCTCCTGACGGTGCTTTCGGGAAATNTAAACATCAATTCCTGTACGAATCCACTCGTCGTTACGGAACGGGGGGAGCGACGAGGTTGCCAGCGGCAGGAAAGACCAGTGCAACTGGCCAGCTTCCCTTTTTTCTCTTCCTCTCGGTCTGCTTTGATCGCGAGACGGGGGCATTGGAAGTCCCAGCTCAATCCACTTGCGAATCGCCTCCCGCTCCCGATCCGAGAGTTTTCCCTCCGGGGGCATCTGTAAATCCTCGTCGGCATACTCGAGTGCCGTCCAGAGAAGGCTTGCATCGGGTTCTCCGGGCACCACTGCAATACCCAGATCTCCACCCGCGACAAGATGCTGCCGGTCATCCAACCGAAAATTCCCCCGCAGCGGGGTACTTTTTTCCGAATGGCATTTGTAACAGTGTTTAACCAGAAGTGGACGAATGGAACTCTCGAAAAAGTCCACCTCTACCTTGCCAAAGGCGGCATCCGGCTCCATACCATCCGCCAACGTCATCGGAAGGACAGCCCATGACAGCAGGAGCGACATTAGCAGGCCGGTTCCTGTTAACGGTTGATATATATTTGATCTGAATGTCATGATGAATTTCGACACAGAAGGACCAGCGTGACTATCATGCCAGGCGTACCTGCCATCTTGCTTTTCGAGCCTTACCCATCATCTCGCATTTGCTGCCTCAGCCAGGCGGGACGATCCGTGGTAATCCCATCAACTCCGATCTCGCGGAGCGTCCTGGCATCCGCTGGATCATTGACTGTCCAGACGTAATACCCGAGTCCCTCAGCATGAACACGGGCGACAAGTTCCCTGGTCAACAGGGGCGTATAGTTCGTATTGAGACCATCCAGGCCCGCCTCCTTTGTTCGGCGAATAACCGAATCCACGTCCGGCCCCCAGCTTCCGTCCTGCCTGGACTTCTCGAAATTCACCAGCCAGTAGACGGGAATGCCTGGCAAAGCCTTCTTGATGGAACTAGCAACATCAAATGAAAAAGCAATCACCACAGCTCGTTTGTGCGTGTATCGCCATTGTTTGAGAATCTCAACGACATGCGGAACAATTTTAACTCCCGCCTTGATCTCGATGAACAACCGGCTCCCGACAGGTACAGTCTCCAGGACCTCTTCCAGCGTCGGCACCTGCTCCCCCTTGTACCTCGGACTCTTCCAACTACCGACATCTAGCTGGCGAAGTTCTTCAAGCGTCTGATCCTTGACCTCTCGGTCCCGTCCGCCGATCCGCTTTGTTGTCTTGTCGTGGTAGACAACGACCCGCTTGTCACGTGAGAGGTAGACATCGATTTCCACCGAAGGTGCCTTGCGTTTCCAGGCCAGGTTGACTGACGCCAGGGTGTTTTCCGGGGCATCATAACTCGCGCCACGATGGGCAACGATTTCAGGCATGGCCGCTCGTTTTTGACCGGACGTGGATCCCGCCTGCCAAACACCCAGCAACACGACCGCTCCCATCCACACGCTCCAGGATCGAAATACCATGAATCGTTTACTCCTGTAAAAGCGTCGCGTTTCCCCCACGTTCGGCTTCCTGCCAGGCGGGTAACTGGGATGCATACTCATGTGCCTGCTGGACAAAATCAACTCCTACCTGCTCCTTCCATGCCGCCAGGATCTGCTGGAAAAGCGGACCCGCCTTCCCGTCGTCCACCTGCTGCCCTTCGAAGCTCGCCGCATGAACCATCCCGTACGTCGTTGCGGTGCAGAACATCTCGTCTGCCTGTAACGCCTCGTAACGTCCCAGGTTGGCCTCCCGCACCTCGAGACCAAGCTCCGAGGCGAGTTCCATGACCATGCCCCTGCTGACCCCACGCAGGATATTGCGGGGCTCGGGAGTGTAAAGGACTCCGTCCTTGACCAGGAACACATTCCAGCCCGGACCTTCCGCCAGGAATCCATCCGGGTCCATCAACAGTGGCCATTTTCGTTCACCTGCCCTGGCCCCCTGGAGAACCGCCAACTGGTAATGCACACGGCTTCGCGTTTTCGCTTTCGGGTCCACCAGGTGCGAGGGCACCGCCAGCTGGGACGGAATAAAAAGATTGACTCCAAGGTCATAGTTGGTGGCGAAACCTCCCATGTGCGTAACAAGTGGCCAGCAGTTAATTGAGACTGTTGGCTGTGTCCCGTCGGGAAATGCCGTCTCGTAAATCGTGAGTGGCCCCCGGGAGACATCATGCATGATCTGCCAGTCCATCTCCTCCGCTTCGCTTGGCAGGTTCTTCTCCAGCGTGGCAAGCGTCAATTGTTCCATCTCGTCCAGCGAGATACCACATTCGATTTCCAGCAACCGCAGGGATGCGTACAGGCGATCAAGATGTTCTCGCAGGCGAAAGGGCTTCTGGCCGTAAGTACGGGTCATCTCGAACGCCATGTCCCCGAACATCAGCGCGGAATCAAAGATGGAGACGCGGGCCTCCTGCTCTGAAACAAATTCCCCATTGAAATAGACGACCCGGCCTGCCATGGCGTACCTCGATTGAATAGTTCCCGGAATCTCTTGCTTTCGTCTCCTGAAGGGTCATTGTAACCTCTCGCAGGATCACCAGTGTAGTTCCCGCCGGGTAGAAAGTTCCCCCTCCCGCTCCCGGCAGAAGGTACTTCGCGAACGGCCAACGCATTCCTATAATGCAGGCTTGCCTTACCCTTCCGTGGACTGCAGCTGCCCATGAAACAATCTGCTCTTCTCCGGCTGGTGCTCGTCACTTTCCTTGCTCTCTGTTGTCCCTTGAGTGCAAGGACCGAGCAGCCACCGAATATCCTCTTCATCATGGTCGACGACCTGGGCCCCGAGTGGATCAGCAGTTACGGCGCCGAGTTAATCAAGACTCCTCGCATCGACAGCCTGGCCAGCGGCGGCATGTCATTTCTCAATGCCTATTCCATGCCCCAGTGCACTCCCACCCGGGCGACGCTGCTAACCGGCCAGTACCCCTTCCGCCACGGCTGGTGCAATCACTGGGATGTCCCTCGCTGGGGAGCGGGCTGCAGTTTCGACTGGAAACACAACACCAGTTTTGCAACGGTCCTTAAGCCGGCAGGGTATGTCAGTTGCGTGGTCGGAAAATGGCAGATCAATGATTTTCGAGTCCAACCCATGGCTCTTCGGCACCACGGGTTTGATCGCTGGTGCATGTGGACAGGTTATGAATCCCAGAATCCCCCCAGTGGGAACCGCTACTGGGATCCATATATCTATACCGACAAGACCCCCAGCAAGACGTACGAGGGAAAGTTCGGGCCGGACATCTACACCGACTACCTGATCGACTTCATGAAAGAAAACCGCGACCGGCCGATGTTAATGTATTTCCCGATGGCATTGACCCATGGACCACTCGTCCACACTCCGGATCACCCCGATGCCACCACCAAGGAGGAAAAGCATCGTGCCATGGTGCTTTACACGGACAAGCTTGTCGGTCGCCTGGTCGACACGCTCGAGGAACTGCAGCTGCGGGAAAACACTTATATCTTCTTCACAACCGACAATGGTACCTCCGGGGGAGTGCGGGGACGGATGGATGGCCGGGAGGTTCGTGGGGGGAAGGCAAAGTTGACGGAGAACGGACCACGCCAGCCATTTATCGTCAACTGCCCGGGTCTTGTGCCAGCCGGGACGACCACCGATACCCTCACCGATTTCACCGACATGCTCCCCACCTTCGCAGAACTCGCCGGTCTTAAACTCCCACGGGACATGCAACTGGACGGGTATTCCATTGCCCGGGTACTCCAGGGAAAACGCAAGGACACCGCCCGGACATGGATGCTGGCGATGGGGTTCGGAGCAGCGTCACTGGATGAACAGGGAGTTCGCCCTCGGCAGGATTTCACCGACCGGGTGATCCGGGACAAGCAATACAAGGTCTTCGTGATCAATGCCCGGATTACACGCCTGCATGATTTAAAAGAGGATCCAGTGGAAGCGGTCAACCTTGTCACCAGTACCGAACCGGAACACCAGGCCGCTCTGCAACGATTCCAGGGAATCCTTGAATCCTTTCCTGAAACAGATGCCCGTCCTCGCTATGACCCAACGCCACCCCAGCCATGGGATCGCAGTCCGGCGGAAGCGACTCCAAAAAAGAAAAACGGCATGCCGAAATAATACTGTTCTGTCTTGCCAGGAGTCCTCTGCATGTATCGTCCCGCTGCGATCCTCCCCCTCCTGGGTCTCTTCCTGTTTTCCATGCTTCCTGTCCATGGGCAACAGCCGAACAGGCAATCTCCCTTTGACCGGCTCGACCGCAATAAGGATGGAAAGCTGACTCCAGAGGAAGTTCCGAACCGACAGATTTTCTCCCGTATCGACACCAACAAGGATGGCCTGATTACCCGCGAGGAGGACCGGGCCTATTTTGCCAAGCGAAACGCATCCCGCCCGGCAACCCGGCTACCGGAGAACATACGGCTGGTTCCCGATCTTCCTTATACCGCCAGCGACAATTCCCGCCAGCGGCTGGACCTGCTGCTGCCACGCACCGATCCAGGAGCTGCTTCCCGCCCGCTGGTGGTCTTCGTGCATGGCGGAGGCTGGCAAAATGGGGACAAGAACTCTGGACGGGCTCGAGTCGCCCGTTTCGTCACATCCGGAAAGTATGTCGGGGCCACCATTGGTTACCGGCTCAGTAGCGAGGCCACCTGGCCTGCCCAGGTTCATGATTGCAAGGCAGCCATCCGCTGGTTGCGTGCCAACGCGGACAAATACGGTATCGATAACGAACGGATCGCCGTGATCGGAACAAGTGCCGGGGGACACCTCGTCGCCATGCTGGGAGTTTCACAGCGGGTGCGGGGCCTGGAGGGGACGATCGGACCGCATCTGGACCAGAGCAGCCAGGTGGCCTGCGTGGTGGACCAGTATGGTCCCACCGAACTGCTCACCATGGATGATTACCCCGGCAGGATGACCCACAACGACGCGGGATCTCCCGAATCGCTTCTGGTTGGGGGGCCGATCCAGCAAAACAAGGCAACGTCCCGGAACGCCTCTCCGCTGACACATGTGAGCCGGGATGATGTACCCATCCTGATCGTCCANGGGACAGNTGATCCGCTCGTCCCATTTAACCAGTCCGAACGGTTTCTGAAAGCACTGGTCAAGGCAGGAGTTCAAGCCAACATGATCCAGATGACCGATGGAGGTCACGGCGGGTTCAACAGCCGTGAGNTGGAAGCGCGGATCGACACCTTCCTGGCAATTCATCTGCTTGCGGAAAAAATGCCTCTTTCTACCGCGCCCATCAAGGTGCTACCCAGGAAACGGTGAACCGGCGATATCTGTATCAAAAACAGACACCGTACGATANTGCAACANNTTCCTGGTTTTTCCTGCAACACCCCTGATTNCGTCATTTCGGNGTAAGTCACCGNGNTACCNTGTCTTAGGACAATTTTNGCGAATCACNNCTTTTTGGCATNGGTTTTGCATTAACNGTGGTAAACACTTCACATCCTGATTCCAGGAGAGACCTGTTATGAAAAACTCCTATCAAATGCCAACGCCCACCGAGATTCGTCGACGCTGTCAGGAGATCCGTTCTGGATGGACACACTCGGAACAGATCGTCCGATCGCAGCCCCAGATGCTCTCGATCTGGCTTCCAGGGCAGCGACGATGGGCTTCCATCACCAATGACATGGTGATGATTGACGTGTTGCATCCGCTCACTCGCAGTAGCTGATCGGACGCAGCAATGGCAGTCAAGAGCCAGGACTTTACCCGTCTTTTATCTGGAAAACGGGGTTTCTTTTNATTTTGTTGCAAAAAAGCTGTCGCCAGGACCTCCAGTTTTTTGATACCTTCTAATAGCGGAGAAGAAACNACCTGCCCTCGAGTGTGATCACGATGCTCACTCTTTCTGATATTCATCCAAGTCGCCATTGCCGGGGCTATTCCCGTCGAGAGTTTCTCCGTATCGGCGCCCTTGGAACCGGGGCCCTGACACTTCCCAACCTGATCAAATCAGCCAGTGCCGCCGGCCACCATGTCCGGGATCGATCTGTTGTCCTGCTNTTTCTCCAGGGCGGCCCCTCCCACATCGAGTTCTTCGACCCCAAGATGACAGCGCCCGCNGAAATCCGCAGTATCACCGGTGAAGTTCAGACCACTTCCCCGGGGGTCACATTCGGTGGCACCTTCCCGCTGCTGGCCTCGATGACCGACAAGTTCTCGATTCTTCGTTCCTATGCATCCCGCAACAGCGGACATACTTACCTGTCTGTGACCAGTGCCGGGAATCCTTTCAAGGCATCGATGAGNTCCCTTTATGCCCGGGTTGCCGGAACGAATCACCGCACGACAGGTATGCCCACCAACACGCTGGTGCTTCCCGAGGCGATCCAGGGAGATCTCAAGCTTCGCTCAAATTTCGAGACCAAGGCACTCCCCACCCTGACCGCCGCCGGCACACTCGGACCCTCCTACCAGGCCTTCAACCCATCGGGCGGGGGCCCCTTGAAAGACAACCTGGAACTGAAGATTCCAGCAACCAGGCTTGAGGACCGCCGCGGCCTGCTGGCCGGACTGGACCGACTGCGGCAGCGGATTGACTGTTCCCACCTGATGGACGGAGCTGATAAATTCCAGCAACAGGCATTTGACGTGGTCATGCATGGTGTTTCTGACGCTTTCGACTTGAGCAAGGAGGACCCTCGTGTCCTGCGGCGGTATGACACCACCGGAGTTTTTCCGATCCAATCACTCAATCGCTACCACGACATGAGTCGTACCACCAACCTTCTGGGGCACCAGATGTTACTCGCCCGCCGACTCTGCGAAAACGGCTGTGGATTTGTGACCGTCTCGGANTGTGGCTGGGACATGCATGCCAACAACAACAGCCCCAAGAACATGACCGGCATGTGGCCCATGGGNCACCAGGTCGACCGTGCCGTGAGCGCTTTTATCGAGGACGTTCACCAGCGTGGGCTGGAGGACAAGATCCTGCTGGTCGTTACCGGGGAAATGGGACGTTCACCGCGGATCAACAAGAATGGCGGCCGTGACCATTACGGCAACCTCACGAGCCTTTTGGTTTCCGGTGGTGGTTTAAAAATGGGACAGGTGATTGGCCATTCGGATCGCCAGGCATCNGAGCCAGCCACCAATCCCTATGATCCCTCGCACCTGATGGGGACGATCTTCCACTCCCTGTTTGACCTTGGAGAGCTACGNCTGCAAACGGGTCTCCCCAATGATCTGGTCGAGGTGATCGAGGGAGCACGGCCCATCGAGAGCCTGGTCTAGCAGATTCTCGAACTTCCCATCAGATCCGCAGNAAGATCTTCCGCCGGTACATCCCGTAACAGATCAGCCACATCACGATAAAGGCGGCCGTGTACTGGCAGAGTGGCATGAATTGGCCCCGGGCCATCTCGGACATTCCCAGGCCTCCCGCCACGCCACTGGTAATCCCTCCACCGTGAATGGTGAGATTCCTGATCAGCCACCCCCGCAGCAACTGGCCCATCATGTACATCGTTAGCGGATTCATTCCNACAACGACCAAGGGAAAGGCAATTCTCCTGAGCCGGGCTACGTCAAATGCCAGGTAAAAGAGGGCCAGCGTCCAGAGCACCCAGGCNCCGCTGAACAGGGTCCAGGAGGGAGTCCAGATGCGTTTCACGATCGGGCAGACGAACATCCCGGAAAGGACACCCAGCAGAAGACAGACGGCACCACCTGCCACAAGCCAGCCAAGTTTATGCCAGTCGTCCCGCCGACTCATTAACAGCTGCCCTGCCATCAGGCCCAGAATCATGGTGGCCAGTGNTGGAATGAAATTAAGAGTGTGGTAACCGCCGCCATTAAAGCTGAAACGTTCATCACCCGGGCGGGGAAACTGGTTAAGGAACCAGCGATCGACATCCGCCGCAGCATTCACATTCTTGGACCACTGCTGGAAGGGAGCCTCCATCACATGGCTGGCCGATTCAGGAAGGACGAGTCCATCGCTNCCACCNTGCAGGAAGAAAAANAACCAGTAACCGGTAAGGATCACCCCGATCGTGGAAGCCTGGATCACCGGNCTTGCCCGCACCAGCAGGAACAGGAAGGTGTACCCNAGCCCGATCTGAGCAAGCACATTGGTAAACACGAATCGCGTCTGNGAAGAACCNGTGGATGCCAGGAACACGCCAAACATCACCAGCGCCAGGGAACGCCAGAGTGTGTGCAGCAGGACCTGNCTGTCGGATTGNCCNCTTCGTTTACGNGCNGCGTACGAGTACGGTAGCGACACGCCGACCATGAACATGAAGAGCGGCTGGATCAGGTCCCAGAAAGAAACCCCGATCCAGCCCATGTTGGTTTCCCAGGCGGCATGCTNGGTGTGAAACTTGATCAGCGGCCAGATGCCACTCTCCCCTATATTCACCGCCACNCGGTGAAGGCCAAAAACGCTACTGCCAAGCATCACCATGATGAACCCGCGCAGCGCATCAAGCGATGTCAGGCGTTGTGCCCTGGGGTCACCGATCGGCGGCACACTGGAGGCACTCATGCGTTTCTCNCAGGAGGAAGGTCAGGAATGCTGAGAGTATATAACCGGTAGGTCGGAAAGGTAAATTCTAATCGTGGTTTGCCACTGCCACCCCCACCTGTTGTTCCACCTCGTCCAGTTCCAGGGGAACCCCGCTGGTGAGGACTTCCATACCGGTCTCGGTCACCACGACCGTGTCCTCGACACGGATATAAATCTGTTCGGACGGAACCCACATCTGCGGATCCAGTGCAAACACAACCCCCGGGCGCAATGGAAGTCGTTGGTAGTCTCCTACATCGTGGACNGCCATNCCGACGCCATGGGANAGNTGCCCNTGGAAGNCCAGNGTCTCCCGGGCCGCCTGCCGGTAGGACTCCGATGACCAGAGGGTTGATTCAATAATTGGCCGCATCACACCGGCCGCCTCTTCCATCACCTGCCCGCTTGTGACACCCGGGCGAATATGCTCCAGCAGGACCTTGTGGTATTCAACGATAAAACCATAAAGCTCTCGTTGCAGCGGGTCATAGGTTCCCCCGACCGGCCACATCCTTCCAATGTCGCTTGTATAGCCGTGAAAATCAGGAGCATAGTCCATCAGCACAAGTTGGCCGTCTTGCAGGGTCTGATTGTTGCGAAAGTAATGGGCATTCCAGATATTCTCGCCGCAAGCCAGGATCGCCCGGTAGGCACCCCCACTTGCACCCCCATCGGCAAAGATCCTTTCGGCATGAGCCACCAGCTGGTATTCCACAACCCCCGGTCGGGTCTCGTGCATCGCGGCCAGCACCGCCGCGGCGGTCAGTCTCCCCGCCTCTCGCATCATTGCGACTTCATTCTCGCTCTTGACCTCCCGAAGCTGGTCGAGCAGTGGGCAGACGTCCTGGAGGTCAACCCCGGGAACCTGTTCACGGATCCGGGCAGCGAACATCTCCTCGCGCGATTGCCAGTCATCCCAGGGGTCTTGCCGACGCACCTGAACGCCGTGGGCCACCACGTCCCGGCATTGTTGCCGGCGTTCTCCTGGCAGGAAGGGAGTCCAAGCTCGCTCGACCCCGGCAAGATCGTCAAAAAGCATGTCGTAGCATGCCACGCGATCCACCCCGGTCACCTGTCGCGCGAGTCCCTGATCCTCTGACGTCAGGACTGCTCCCTCACTCCGTTCGAGCTTTTCGTCAAGTGGAGGCAGGTAAAGTGTGCTGGACTGGTCCCTGCCATCCAGCAGCAGGTAGGACTGCGGCACTTCCACACCACAGAGGTAATAGAAGTCATTCGTCTGGCGGAACATATCAAAAGCACCCGTCGCCGCCGCCCCGGCCAACACGACAACCCCCTCCCTCCCTGTCATCTCGAGAAGCGATTCCCGGCGTGCGCGAAACTCTTCGCCAGAAAAATCCTTCTGCACGTATGGCAGGCGGTCGATCATGATGTTCTTCTCAAGTTTGGAGATGCGTCCACTAGACATCCTCTCACCACAGGAGGGACACCCGAATGAACAAACCAGGGGTTACTTTTTGAGTTCCACGACGATGTTCCGCCAGGCTTCCGGTCCTGCGTTGACCGCCTCGTGCACGTCCTCGTCCGAAACATCTCGAAACACCACATCGCCATCGGCCATCTCCTTGACCGGACCCAACGACCCGTCAGCGTCCTTTCGCTGCAACTGCCCATCTCCGATAACGACATACAGGTAATCCGAATGGTGAGCATGCATCCCCGTCGCCTCGCCCGGTTCCAGTTGCAGGTCCCAGACCCGGACACGCTCATTCTCGAACAATAATCTCGTCCCCACCTCGTTTGAAATCTGTTGATCGTCCATACCGTTCCCCCTGCCAGTTACTTGAAACGGACTGCCTTGATCCACCAGGGTTTCTCTCCTACGTCATACGTGCCAATTCGTTCCAGTCCACCCTCCAGAAGGTCGATCCGGTAAGCAGCCACTCTCGCCGAACCCTGTCCCGCGGCAAAAAGGAAACGGCCCTGAGGCTCCACGTTGAAGGACCTGGGTGTTTTCTCGGTCGGCACCTGGCCGATACCACGGATCCTTCCAGTCAGCTGGTTGACCTGGAACATGGCGATGCTGTCATGCCCCCGGTTTGCGGCATAAAGGAAACTCCCGGTAGGATGAAGTTCCAGGTGGGCACAGGAATTGTTCCCGCTGAAATCCGCGGGAATTGTTGGAAGTGTCATCACCTCGGTCAGGATCCCCTTGCGAACGGAGTAACGACAGGCGGTTACCGCACTAGCCTGTTCCTGGTCAAAAAAAGCCCAGGGTCGGCGGGGGTGAAAAGCAAGGTGCCGGGGTCCGGTTTTCGATGTCAGCTGTAGGCGATCCGGATGGGAGGAAGTGAGCAGACCCTCGGGTGCATCGAAGCGAAACTGGAAGACGGCGTTTGGACCGGTATGGGGCACCAGAACAAGCCTGTTGGAAGGATCGGCGTCAATCGCATGGGCCTTGTCATCTGTATCTGTCCAGCGTCCGGTCGATTCATCCAACGAGCCATCCTCACCGATCGGGTGAACGGCCACCCGCCCGGCAAAATAGTAGGCCGACATCAGGAAACGTCCCGTGCGATCAGTCGCAAGGTAAGCGGGATCCGCATCCGCACTGATCACGCCAACCGGCGTGAGTCCCCCAGTTGCCCCGTCAATCCGGAAGCTGGCAATCTTGCCAGCCGTTCTCAGCGACGCAAACATGAACTTCTGGGCCGGATCGGTCGTCAGGCATCCCGGCTCTCCCTCTACCTCGACTTTTGCAAGATGTGTCAGGCCACCGCTGTTTTCATCCATTTGCCAAATCGAAATCGCCTGTTCGCCGGCAACTGAGACATAAACAAACGTCGCAGCCGAGATAGGAGTTATGAGCAATGTGACTAGAAAGGCAACGGCAGCGGAGAAGACGAATCGATACATGGTAATCCCCAGGGTTTGGTTGGAAGATGCGGCCCGTATTATGCGGAATCTGACCGGGCATTCAAGCAACCCGCCATTCGCCCCCTATCGCGAACGCTTCTTCATTGTTCGATCCGCAAAGTCCAGGTACTGTTGCCAGTCATACGCTGTCACATCATGGCCCCCGGTACGGATGTGGTAGCCAAGGGTCCCGGACACCGGTGAATCCACCGGCGGCATCTTCTCGGCGCCGATACCTTTCTTGCCCAGCAACTCGTAAACCGGGACCGCATGCAGACCCGAAAGAAATTCGCCGTGTGGATCGGCCCAGCGATCACCCTCGGCGCTGGCGATATAGACCGGTCGTGGAGCAATCAAGGAAATCAGCATGTGCTGGTCTAGCGGCAGGTCATCTTCCTTACCGTTGTATTTCTTAAAGTTGCCACAGAACCAGTGTGGAAAGGACGTATTGATCCGCTCCACCGTCTCGCCAAAACGACGTCGGCTCAACGCCGCGCCGCCACAGCCAGAGTCGTTCGAGATTACCAGGGCGAAGCGAGAATCGTTTGCACCCGCCCAGAGAGATGTCTTGCCCAGCCGTGAATGACCAAGAACTGCCACGCGGCGATGATCAAGCCTGTTGTCCGTCTCGAAATAGTCCATTGCCCGGCTTAAACCCCAGGCCCACGTGGCAATACTCCCCCACTCGTCCGCCGCCGGGGGATCATAGAGGGCATGGACGCCGTTCTTGAACTGATCATGGAAATCCGGATCAATGTCACCATAGTAGATCGTGGCAAGTCCATATCCTCGATCGAGGATACTGTCGATATCCCACCGCGTGGCAGCAGCGCCACGACTTTTTTCCGTTGCTCGGTTACCTGTCGTGCCACCACGATTACGCACCCAGCTCTCGGTAATCGCAATCGCTGGGTCCACGTGCACGGTATGGTTCCCCTGGAAATTGAGGCCCACGAACAGCGGAACAGGGCGAGCCGTACGAGGATGGTAAATCAGGATGTTCATACCTGGCCCCTCCTTGTCAGCAGAAAAAGAGACTCGAACCTGTTTTCGGATTGCCCTGCCATCGAGTGCCCTGGATTCCATCTCCAGGACTTCAAAATGCAGCCCGCCTGGTCTCCCCGGACTCCGGCCATACATCTCCTTTTCAAACAACTGGTGGATCTCCGCTCGGCGGCTCTCATTCCACTGCCTGGCCGTCTCGACTCTCGTCCCATCCAGCATCAAGAGTGGATCGGGGAGTTGAAAGTCAGGAACTTTCAATTCGTCGTAATTAAAACCCTCGGGTTGGCCAAGGATCACCGACGTGGAAAGGGATACCACCAGAAAGACCATGCAGAAGTACTTGAACATCAGCCGTGCTCCCAAAAAAAGAAACGCCAAACCAAGTCGCCCGTGGACCTCCATTATGTCCTCTTTTGTTTCAATCCACATGTCATTTGAGCA
>PANG01000074.1 GCA_002708345.1 Planctomycetaceae bacterium
GTCCTGCGGAACCTGCTGATCGTCCTGCGGAACCTGCTGATCCTCCTGCGGAACCTGCTGATCCTCCTGCGGAACCTGCTGATCCTCCTGCGTGACCTGCTCCTTGAGCCCCTCGCCCTGCTCCTCGCTGATCACCCTGGAGAAGAGACGTTTAGCCCCACCGTCGAGGAAATCGTCATAGGAAAACGAGTAGGGCTTATAGGCCAGGAAAGCGCCTGGATCCGCGTGACTCTCGTACAGGTTGATCGCCAGGGCATCCATGTCGATACGCATCGTATCGACTTCCAACCCCTGCTCCTCGATCAGGACAAGCCGTTCCACCGCATTCTCACCGTACTCCGCCTTGATCTCTTCCTTTTCCAGGTTGAGGTAGTACTCCTTCAATGCCTTGGTCAAGGGTCCCTGGATGAAAACGACAATCTGGTTGGCAAACAACAAGCCCACCAGGAATCCAATGATGATCCCAATCACAGAACGGAACAGGCAGGTACGAAGTTCCTCGAGATGATCCCCGAAGGACATCGTCGATTTATTAAAGAGGTCCTTTTCAGGAGTTCTTGACATCCTCTTTTACTCCATGCAGACTCAGCTGACTTCACAACGACAGATTAAAACTCCACCAGTCAGCAACCTGAAAATGCGGTTGGGGATGATTGAAAACAAGCCTTTTCAACCCGGGACCAGGATGACAGTGGGTACGGTAGGAAACTGCCGTATCAGCTGAAACCGGCCGAAAGAAACAGTGAAGACTGGTGTTTTTCCAGCGGCCGGCAATGTTCAATAATAACAACGGCTCGCCGGACCGACAACTCACTGCACGACTACCGCTCATATTTCAACGGTCAAATGAACAAAACTCCTTACCAGCCACTCCGATTCCGGCCACTCCTTAGAAACTATATATGGGGCGGGCAGCGACTTTCCACACTGCTGCAGAAGTCTCGTCCGTCGAAGGAACCACTTGCGGAAAGCTGGGAAATCGTGGACCTCGGAGAACACCAGAGCAGACTCATCGACAGCCCCTGGGCAGGGATGCCCCTCCATGAACTGGTGACCGAGCATGGAGAATCCCTGCTGGGCGTTAACTCTCCCCAGGAATCATTCCCCCTGCTCTTTAAGTACCTCGATTGCCGATTGAACCTCTCCATCCAGGTACATCCCAACGACCAGCGTGCAGCACGCCTGGATCCGCCAGGACGGGGCAAGACAGAGGCCTGGGTCGTGCTGGAGGCAGAAGCAAAGAGCCGCATTTATGCCGGGCTCAAGCAGGGAGTTGGACGCGAGGAATTCATCGCCTCACTTCAGCAGGGGAATATTGACTCCACGCTGCACTGGTTTGAACCGGGAGTTGGAGACTGCATCCTGGTTCCTGCCGGATGCGTGCATGCACTTGGAGCTGGCCTGCTGGTCGCAGAGATTCAGCAATCGAGTGATACCACCTATCGACTTTTTGACTGGAATCGTCTCGGCAGCGACGGCCAGCCACGACCACTGCACCTGGAAGCAGGGCTCGAGGCCATCGACTTCGAAGCCGGTCCCGTAATGCCACAGATACCCATTGCCACGGATTCACCACAACGGGAAACTCTCGTCGACTGCCCCAGCTTTGTCCTCGACAGGTTTACCCTCCAAAGGCCCGAGACCATTGGTGGCGATGGGCACTGCAGGATCCTGTCGGTGCTGGCTGGTGAAGTCGAGGTGGGTAGTGAACAGCCACTCAAGCTCGCACGAGGGGAAACCTGCCTGGTCCCTGCCGCCGCCGGTGCACAAACAGTCGTACCTGCCAGCAAGAGCATCGTGCTTTCCGCCCGACAACCATGATCTGTTGCTTCCGGCGAAACAACCTTGTCGTCAGCGGCCCTGCTCTCCTATAATCCGCCGCCCCAAAAACACTGGTGCAAGGGGAGTGAGAACCAAGCGGGAAAGCAAACCAATGGTACGACTTGTCCTCACTTGCGGGCTGCTGGCAGCCGTTTCCGGCTGTCAACCCTTCCTGGCCAGGTTCCAGAAACCGCCGGGCCCGATTCAGCAGCAACGCTACCAGGCCACGCTTCACGATCCCTATCCAACGCCACACGGAATTCCCGGATCCGAGGGATCCCGTCCACCCGGGTATTTCAACCCTCTACCCCAGGCTGTCCAGGATCGGTACCTGCAAGATTCCTTCTGGTACGGGCGGGAACGGGCCCCCGAGACCCCGCAAGAGAAGGAGGCGGTGGGAAGCGGCCTGCTAGATCCCGACGGCAACTAGATCGCCTCGCTGCCACGCTCACCGGTGCGAATACGTACACAGTCATCCATGGGCAACACGAAGATCTTGCCGTCCCCAATTTCACCCTCGTCACCCGTACGGGCTGCCTTGATAATGGCGGTTACCGTTGGTTCAACAAAATCGTCATTCACCGCAATTTGCAGTTGGACCTTTCGCAGCAGGTTGACCGCGATTCCACGTCCCCGGTAAACCTCCGTCTGCCCCTTCTGCCGACCAAATCCCTGGCAGTCCATCACAGTGAGCCGAAAGACCTCTACCTCGGTAAGCGCCGCCTTAACTTCTTCAAGCCGATTTGGCTGAATGATGGCGATGATGAGCTTCATGGCAGGGTGGGGGGAAAATCAACAGGAACAGACCGGCAGAGACTGAATCTAGCGAACAGCCGAGAGCCTATCAAGAAGGACAACGACAGCCCAGCAACCAAAACAGGGAAAGAAATGAAATATCCCGGTTTCCGGCAAGTAAGGCGGTTACCTGCCGGAAACCATTGGGATATCCCATTGGCTCCACATGAGAGCCAATTCAGAAAAGTGTGGAGTTTCGTCTGACCCATTTCCTGATGGACTCAGCTCCTAGCATATGCAAGTAGCGCGCCAATCGTCCGGCCTGGCATCAGAAAGAAGAAAACCATGCTGATATAAACCGGGAAAAAGAAGAAATCACTTTTTCATTCGGCTACCAGCGTTCAGCAGGAATGTAAGAAATGCCCAGCGGATGGGCATGGGTGCCCAGATAATTAGCAGTCGTGGGGATCACGGATGAACCGGTGAGCATTCAAACTTCAAAAAAAACCCCGCGGCGCCACAATGGACGCTGCGGGGATTCTTGAGCTGTTACGGCACAAGGAGTGTCTCTGATGCTAAAAGACCAGGATCGCATCGATTCCGACAAAGGTCTCATCCTGGTCCGTTTCCGGTGACCAGTCAAAACGGATTTCCGGGCGGACGGTAAGATTCGCACTCGCCTTCCAGTTCAGTCCTGCTGTCGCACTGTAGTTCGACGTGTGTGCATTTCGCCACCATTCAATTCGACCGGCGGCAAGCCACTCCTCATTGATCTGGTAGACCAGGTAGTTGTTGATGCCAAAATCGTCGGTTGCATCGGTTGCACTGCTGACGTTGGAAAAATCACTCTGGAGAATGTACGTCAGCCGTTCACCAAGATTCACATCGGCAATCAGGCTGTGCGTGTACCCCACGCCACGATGCCCCAGGTCACCAAAGGAGGTCATGTAGCTGAACCCGACCTTGTCATTGACCTGCTTGCTGAAGCCTCCCAGGCCGCTGTTACCGGAACCGAGCTGGTCAAATCCCGAATCCCAGCCAAGCGTCCACCCCAGGAAGACCTGGGTTTCTCCAACCGGCTTATTCACCATCACCCCCGTGTGCGTGCGTGGCGCCGTGTTATACATCGTCAACGAGTGGCTGTAGAAAATGTTGTCGGGAGCAGCAACCCTTTCGTGCCCGAGTGGCGACGTGAAGTGACCAAGCGTGATCTGCATGTCTCCAACTCGTGCCTCGGCATATAACTGGGGAATGGCCCAGCCATAGATGCCATGGTCCAGGCCGTTCTGGAAGTCAAACTTACCGGCATTGTTCCCGAATGACTGGGTTTCCGAAGCATCGACACCATACATCAGGTCCATGTGATAACCCAGGTTGAGTCCTTCACCTTCATCCACTGCAAGGCGTTCAAATTCCAGCCACAGCTGGTGAACATTGAAACGATCCGGGTGCTGGTTAAAGCCACCATTGCTCTTGTTGTGGTAGCCCATCTGGAGCCAACCCGTGACTGAGGCAATCTCTCCGCCATTCTGGAAGAGCGACCATTGCTCGAGCGTCTTGTTACTGGGAGACTGCGGGTCGTCTTGCTGGGCGTTATCATCCTGGGCGTTGACAGCTGAAATCGACAGCAACAGGGCCAGAATACCTGACATTGTGGACTTGAGAATGTTCATTTCCGTCTCCTCCTTGAGCGGGTTTGTCGAAGGCCATCCCCCGAGGGAAAAACCATGGACAGGATCTCACATCTCTCTCATCGAACGGTATACCAGGGACAATTGACTCCAAGCCCGGGGCCAGGAACAGTGTTTTTCCACATCCCCAAGGACCTCACAAACCCCTGCGGGTTGTACCGGTTCTGACGCTCCTGGGGGTCGGGTTATGACGGCTCTCGCCGCCTCAACGATCATCTTTCCCAGGGGCCGAAGAGACTGGATCAGTCCTCATCCACGGCATCAAACAGGGCACCCACGAACTCATCGACGTTGAAGAGTGCAAGGTCCTCCGGTTGCTCCCCCTGCCCCACGTACTTGACTGGCAGGGCAAATTCACGGCGGATCGGAATGGCGACTCCCCCCTTGGCTGTGCCATCCAGTTTTGCCAGTACGATCCCGGTGCAACGTGCCGCCTCGGAAAAACCCTTGGCCTGGCTAATTCCGTTCTGGCCGGCCGTCGCATCAAGAACAAGCAACACCTCGTGCGGAGCGTCTGGCACCTGTTTCTCCATCACCCGGTGAATTTTCTCCAGCTCCTTCATCAGGTTGACCTGGGTCTGGAGTCGACCCGCGGTATCCACGATACAGATGTCGGCATTCTCCCTGACCGCCTCGGCGACTGCACGATGGGCAACACTGGCCGGGTCCGTTCCCTGGTCCCCTTTCACGATCTTCACACCGATTCGCTCCGACCAGATTGTTAGCTGTTCCACCGCGGCAGCCCGGAACGTGTCGGCCGCCCCCAGGACAACACTTTTCCCCTCGTTCTTGAAAAGGTGTGCAAGCTTGGCAATCGAGGTGGTTTTTCCTGAACCGTTGACCCCCACGACCATGATCACCGTTGGTCCCTCGGTCGCCATTTCAATTGGCACCTCGGGTTGTTGCATGAGTTGCCTGAGCTCGTCACGGATCTGTTCAAGGACTTCATCCATTTGAACGACTCGCCCACGGAATTCCCTTTCAATCCGCCCCTGGATCTCGGATGCTGGCCCTCCTCCCATGTCGGTCCGCACCAGGATCCCAAACAGCTCATCCAGGAACTGCTCGTCAACCAGCCGTCCTTCTGACTTGAAGAGATCACGGATATCGGTGCGCAGGGCGGAACGGGTTTTCTCCAGTCCCTGTCGAAATCGTTTCCACAGCCCCATCGTCACTTGTCCATTACCGGGTGCTGGCTGCCTGGTGGGCTGGACTCCTGGTCCAGGTCCCCTCGCAACCGATCAAGGATCGCATTTACGAAGCCAGCTGATTTTCCACTCCCGTATCGCTTTGCCACTTCCACTAGTTCATTAACGACCACGGGGCCAGGGGTATCGGTGTGCAAAAGCTCAAAAGCACCCAGCCGCAGGCTGTTCCGGTCGGTCACCGCCATCCTCTCAAGCGTCCAGTTCTGGGTTCTCGGTGAGAGCACCTCGTCCAGCTTTTCACGGTGTGTGCGGACTCCCTCCAGCAGGCCCTGGGCAAAAGCAACCAGTTCACGGTGCCCTTCGAGCCGGTCCTTGAGGAACTCTTCATCCCTTCCACCGGCTTCACCTTGATTCAGGTCATCCTCGTAAAGGAGTTGCAAAACTGCTTCTCGGGCATCACTTCGACCAGGCATTCATTTTTCCTTTTTCGACCAGTCCCCCGGAAGGGGAACATCTGGTCACTTCATGTCCCCGAACAATCCCATCATCTCCAGGGCTGCCCTGGCAGCCTCGACACCCTTGTTCCCCATGCTGCCCCCGGCGCGATTCAATGCCTGTTCCATCGTCTGGCAGGTGAGCACCCCGAACAGGACCGGCAGGTCGTACTCGAGTGCCAGCTGGCCAAGGCTCGCACTGACCTGGTGATTGATGTACTGGTCATGTGTGGTTTCCCCCTGGATCACTGCACCCAGGCAGATGACTGCCTTGATCTCATCCCGGCGTGCCAGTCGCTGGGCTGCAACCGGCAGCTCCCAGGCTCCTGGCACCCAGGCAACGTGGATCTTGTCCTCTGCAATCTCAGCTTCCCTGAGCGTTTGGAGAGCTCCCTCGAGCAGGCGATTCGTGATCGAATCGTTATAACGCGAGACGACGATACCGACGCTTCCGTGGCATCCCCCATCATCCTTGTATTCAACTGGCATGCTGTTCTCTCCTCAACCTAGCTCACTCCACCACGGCGTTAGGAATCCACTTTCATGCTCATCAGGAATTCCGCGTTGGTCTTTGTCTTTTCCAGGCGAGAGACAAGTTGTTGCATCGCATCGGCCGCAGTCATCTCATTCAAGCCCCGTCGCAACAGGCAGACAAGGCGGTGTTCTTCTGGATCCATCAGCATTTCTTCCCGTCGGGTTCCACTGGCGTTGATGTCGATCGCCGGCCAGATTCGACGGTCAACCAGGGATCGATCCAGCACGATCTCCATGTTCCCCGTCCCCTTGAATTCCTCGAAGATCACTTCATCCATCCGGCTCCCGGTATCCACCAGGGCAGTTGCCAGGATCGTCAGTGACCCCCCCTCTTCTACCTTGCGAGCCGACCCGAAAAACCGCTTGGGGTACTGCAGGGCATTGGCATCCAGTCCCCCCGAGAGAATCTTTCCCGAGGGAGGACACTCGGCATTCCAGGCCCTGGCAAGACGAGTAATACTATCGAGGAAAATCACCACGTCCCTGCCAAATTCCACCATTCGCTTGGCCTTTTCGATCACCATCTCGGAAACCTGGAGATGGCGTTTTGCAGGTTCGTCAAATGTGGAACTGACCACTTCACAATTGGGACCCCGAACCTCCCGTTCCATGTCAGTTACTTCCTCGGGCCGTTCATCTACCAACAGCATGATCACGTAGGACTCGGGGAAATTATGCAACACGGCCCGGGCCATTCTCTGCAGGAGAATGGTCTTGCCGGCTCGTGGGGGACTGACAATCAGGCCACGCTGGCCAAAGCCGAGCGGGGTAATCATATCTGTCACGCGCGTGGAAATTTCCTCGGGATCCCATTCCATGATGATCCGTTGCTCGGGGTGAAGTGGAGTAAGCTCGTCGAAGGAAACCTTCGAGGCGGCCAGGTTGGGATCCTGGTGGTTCACTGCCTCAACACGCAAGAGAGCAAAATATCTCTCGCTTTCCTTGGGGGGCCGGATCTGGCCTGAAACCATGCTCCCCGTTTTAAGGCCGAAACGCCGGATCTGGCTGGGAGAGACGTAGATGTCGTCAGGGCATGAAAGATAATGGTATTCCGGGCTTCGAAGAAAACCGAATCCATCCGGAAGAATCTCCAGCGTTCCCTCCCCGAACATCAGACCATTCGCCTTTACCCGCTGCTTGAGGATCTTGAAGATCAGATCCTGACGCTTGAGACCCTGGATCTCCTCAACCTGCTCCGTCCGTGCCTTTTCGATTAATTCGGGCATCGAGAGGTGCTGCAATTCAACAATATGCGACTCCCCCTGCTTGATCTTGTCATAGCGGGAAAGCGAGTCATCCTGGTCCAGGTCGGCGGCGAGCTCGTCCGTCTCACCAACCGATTTGCCAGTCTTATCAGGGTTGGACATCAGCTAGGCTCCCGGGACGACTGGTCCCAAGGCATGAAGGAAACTGGTGTGGAAAGATCGCCCTCGAAACCGGATCGCCGGTTCCAGAGCTTGAAGGGAAGTGCAACAGGTTGGGTCAAAATGCAACGACGCAGGCTGACAGGATCAACTTTTAATCGCCTGTCCTGATCGGCACACAGTCTGACAGGAATAACGCTGGGAAGATTTAGATGTGTAGGGGGTTGCCAAGGAAGTGAGCCACCTGTGGACCAAAATTCGCCTGGCAGGCATGTACCCGGTATTATCTCCCATCGGGTAGCCCAGGTTAAGTCCCTAGCTGCAAGATTCTTTAAGAATCCAGCAATTCCTGCTCGTCAACCAACATTGCCAGTCGAGACCGTAATGATTCTGGATCCGAATTATTCTCGATGACCAGTGACGCGCGGGCTCGCTTTTCATCGATGGACAACTGGGACGCTTCACGCGCCTCCCATTGCTGCCGACTCCAGCCACGCTCCCGACAGCGATCCCAGCGAATCTCGTCATCAACTTCCACAAAGAGCAGCTTGTCACAGGCCTTGTCCCAGCCAGCTTCGACCAGCAGGGCGGCATCAATCACAGCAAGCTGAAGGTCAGCGCGTTGCCGGAGTCGATCCACAAAGAGACTCATTTCCCTTGCAATCCAGGGGTGCGTCAACCCTTCCAGGAATTCTCGCTCCCTGTCTGCTTCCGGACCGTGGAAAACTCGCTCGGCGATTGCCTGCCGATCAAGATGACCGTGTGAATCCAGGACGGCATCCCCCCAGCGACCAACCAGGGTTTCCATCACGGCAGAGTCACCCAGCGCCTGGTGCCCCGCCTCGTCTGCCGAAAAGACCTCGGCTCCCATCTGCCTCAGTTGCTCGGCAACCAGGCTCTTCCCGCTCCCAATACCACCCAGAATGCCAACAACGATTGTCCCCGAACGGTTCTCTGGCTTGTCACTCAGCATCGTATTCACTCGTCTCCAATAGGCTCGCACGATCCCCAGTCGCTACCCATCTTGAGATCCACGACAATCGGAACATCCAGGTTGTCACCCGCAGCAACCATCTCTGCTTCCACGAGCTCAATCATCTGCTGCCGTTCCTTCTCGGGAACCTCGAACACCAGTTCATCATGGATCTGCAACAGCATTCGAGAGTCCAGTTCCTGATCTGCCATCAGGGAGTAGAGACGGATCATCGCCTGCTTGATCAGGTCCGCGGCAGACCCCTGGATGACCGTGTTGACGGCAATCCGTTCAGGAAGGTTTCGAAAGCGAGATCCCTTTCTCTTTTCCGACCGGCGAACACCCTCGACCGGCCGTTGCCGGCCCAGGACGGTAGTGACATAGCCATCCTGGTAACACTGGTTGAGTGTCTCCTCGAAAAATCTCTCGACCCCCGAATATTCCGAGAANTACGACTCGATAAATCCAGCAGCGTCCTCCTTGTCGATATCAAGCGCCTTGGCCAGNCCAAAAGATGTCTGGCCGTAGATCACACCAAAATTAATTGCCTTGGCACTGCGACGCATTTCACTGGTCACCTCCGCCAGTTCCACACCATACACCTCGGCGGCGACCCTGGAGTGAATATCGNCGCCCTCTTCGAAGGCACGNCGAAGTGATTCATCGGCAGAGAAATGGGCCAGCACTCGCAACTCGATCTGCGAGTAATCTGCCGCCAGCAACTGCCAACCCGGCTGCGGCTGGAAAGCAGTTCGAATCTGGCGTCCCTGCTCCGTCCGGACCGGAATATTCTGCAGGTTCGGATCCGTCGAGCTCAAGCGACCGGTGGCGGCAACGTCCTGCTTGAAGGAAGAGTGAATCCGGCCGGTCTGGGGATGAACCAGTTCCGGCAGGGCATCGAGGTACGTGCTCTTGAGTTTCGCCTGTTGTCGATACTGGATGAGCATCGCTGGCANAGGACTGTCGGTCNTCTTGGAAAGCTCGCCGAGGACCTCGGCATCGGTACTCGGCCCGGTCTTGGTACGNTTGATCACAGGCAACTGCAGTTTTTCAAATAACAGCTTGCCAAGCTGGAGAGGAGAGTCAATGTTGAACTNCTCTCCCGCAGCCAGGTAGATCTGCTCCTTGAGCTGATCAATAGTAGTGGCCAGATCAGAACTCAGCCGCCTGAGGTGTTCCGCGTCGAGGCAGATCCCATTGAACTGAAGNTCGGCAAGAACCTCCACCAGTGGCATTTCCAGCCCGTGGAATAACTCCAGTAGTCCCTTTTCTTCCAGTTGCTGTTGAAGCTGGTGGACAATNCGCAAGGGGACATCGGCATCTTCCGCCGCATACTGGGCAACCTGTTCCACGTCGATCTCATCGAGCCGCTTCTGTTTTTTCCCACGACCAATCAGGTCACTTATCGGGATCATCTGGTGATTCAGGTACCGCCGGGAGAGGTCATCCAGGCTATGACTGCGCTGCCCGGGCTGGTCCAGNTAATCCGCTACCATGGTGTCAAAGTAGATCCCCTGGAGTNGAATCCCCTCGCTTCGCAGGGCAACCATATCGTACTTGAGNTTTTGCCCGATCTTCTGAATACCCGGATCTTCCAGGATCGGCCTGAGGGCCTCGCGAACTTCTTTCGGATCCAGTTGAGGTTGCCCCTCGGGTGCCCTGACCGGCACGTAAAAAGCCTCTCCCGGTTTCCAGCAGAAACTGTAACCCACAATCGACGCCTGGCGAGGGTCCAGTCCGGTAGTCTCCGTATCGACCGAGATTCTCTCCTGGGATGCGAGTGATTTAACCAGCTTGTCCAGCTGTTTCCGGGTCGCGACCAGCTGGTAATCCGCTTCCCANACATCCGGTGCGGCCGGCTGCTCCATCTCGAGTAATCGGTCCTTGAGACGGCGGATACCAAACTCGTCACATAACCCAGCCAGCTGATCGTGATCCATGCCTCCCACACGCGCTTCCTGCCAGTCCAACTCGACCGGCACGTGGGCATCAAGCTTGACCAGCTTTCGACTGAGCATCGCTCCCTCCCGGCCGGAGAGCAAGTTCTCGCGCCTCTTTTTGGCAGTCACTTCCTCGGCATGATCGAGCACATTTTCCAGCGTGTCATATTTCTCCAGCAGTTCGCGGGCCGTCTTCGGTCCGATCTGGGGAACCCCCGGAATATTGTCCACCGAGTCACCCACCAGAGCCTGGAAGTCCACCACTTGCTCCGGCCGTACCCCCCAGGATTCCATCAACGCATCNGCATCAAAAATAGTGTCCTTGCGGATGTTGTACATCTGCACCCGTTCCGTGATCAGCTGACGGCAGTCCTTGTCGCTCGTTACCAGCAAGCAGCTGNAACCACGCTCCTCGGCCTGCCGGGCGAACGTTGCAAGAAGATCGTCGGCCTCGAAACCCGGAAGCGAGAAGGAAGGAATGGCCATGGCGTCCAGCAGGAGCCGTATCGTCGGGATCTGTGAACGCAGGTCGTCCGGCATCGGGTCCCGGGTTGCCTTGTACTGGTCGTACATCTCATGCCGGAAGGTATCGCCTGGAGCATCAAANGCGCAGACCAGGAAATCCGGTTGGCGGTGTTCAAGAAGATTGGCCATATCCCGNATGAAACCATGAACTGCCCCCACCGGCTGACCATTGGGACCAGAGAAATCAGGCATCGCGTAGAAAACCTGGTAGATCAGTGCGAAGGCATCAATCACGTAAACGATCTGGTCGTCTAGNGATTTCTCCGCCACCTCNACCACGGCCTGCGGCGTGTCACTGGCCGTCCCGGTCTCGACGGCCGGCTCTGCCAGCTCATCGAAACCCTGCAATAACGACTGGCGAGCAGATCCTTCTTTCTTCTTTGCCATCGGGATCTCCACAAGCCAAGCTGCCAATACGAGGCATGGTAGGAAGCTGGCAATCAAAATGTCAACCAGACCATCCAACTTCTCAGCCATCGGCCGGAATCGATACTGGGAAGCCCCTCCCCTGCTCTGCCTGTGCTTTTCCCGTCCTGNACAAGCTGCCTAATGGAGACAACCCGGTTAGCTCTTACAAACCGAACTGTCCGGCTCACCATGAATCAAGGTTACAGTTCGAAGTCAGACCCTTCACAAGCCCATCGGGATCCCATTTGGACCATTTGCAAGAGCATTAAATGTTTATGGGATAATGACTTATCACATGACTGGGAGACTTCTTTTGTGAGTTGCTTGAGGTGGGGAAACGAGCCTCAAGGACCTCTCAGAAGGGAAAAAAACGATCTCACGAGTGCGAGATACGGGCCACAGGGGTTTTGATCTCTTTTTCAGGCTGCATGTTGGCCAAGACCAGGCACTATTTCGCCGCCCTGATGGACGATAAATAAACAGGTTCAGTCCGCAAGGTTACCGGGGCTCTTTTTCAGCGGAAAAAGAGTATACCGGTGAAA
>PANG01000075.1 GCA_002708345.1 Planctomycetaceae bacterium
TCGTCCTCCAGGTCGAAAAGTCGATACCCCGGCGACTCCGCACCAATCGCAAACTCATCCGTCCCTACCGCAAACTGGACCGATGCCGCTGGCAGCGTGTAGGCCGGGACACTGCCAATCATCACGGAGCTCTCCTGGTGAACGTGTCCCGCGCTGACAAGCTTGACCTGCGGCGAGTCCTTGACAAGCTGCTGAAAACGTTCCAGCTCGAGCAAACAAATCGGGTCCAGCCAGCCACTGCCAATCAGGACGGCCGGGTGGTGCATGAAGATCGCCGTGGGGTGGTCCGGGTTTTCTGCAAGCAGGCCCTCGAGCCACTCCCACTGCGGCGGGTCAATTTCTCCTTCCACGTGCCCGGCCTTGAGCGTATCGAGGCCGATCAGCTGCCAGTCGCCAAGCTTCTGCTCAAAGACAACCGGGCCGTCAAGCGGGGACAGGGATTCCGGAAATGCCTCGTCCAGCGGTTTCCGCTTGTCGTGGTTTCCGGGAATCACCCGGCAGAGGGGCAGCCAGTCGCCAAGCAGTTCCACGAGCTGCTGGTAAGCATCCCCTTCCTCGTGGACCAGGTCTCCGCTGATTACCAGCAAGTCAAAAACACCGACCTCGCTGCGGACATGGTTGATCACCGCCTCGGTGCCGGTGCGCGTGCGGACTTCGAGTAATTCCCTCTCGGGGTCAGCAAAAAGGTGCGTATCAGATATCTGGACAACGCGTAAAGACATGGAATTCTTCGTGAAGTGTTTTACGGGTGCCGGTTACTTTAACAGACCTGCCCGGTCCGACCCAGATCAGCATCCTGGGTCCACGGGATGGCCGGGCAAAAGAGATTACCGTGCTTCAGCAGCGACCGCCGCTTCTTCCTTCGGCTTCACGGTAATGCTCAGCGGGCTGCTGCTGTAGGTTGCCTTCATGACAAAGTTCAAGGAGACATTCGCCATCACGCAGGTTTGCTGATTGTCGACTGGCCCGGCATCGTCGGAAGCTGTCAGCGTGATGTGCCCCTTGATGGTATCCCCTGTCAGCAGCGTCTTGCTGCTGTTTCCATCCATGCTGATTCCCGCCGGAAGCGAGTCCCCGTAGACCGTCCCCAGGTGCTGGTAGAGGACATCGAGCGTCACGTTTTTATCGAAGCCCTCGGCTCGCTTGATCTCCACCTCGACCTTGACCGATTCACCGGGCTTGATCGTCACCTCGTTTGTGGAAAGCGTGACCGCCAGCAGATCTCCCGGTGCTCCCACGCTGACCGAATGGGCCTCAACCGGAAAATGGTTCCGACCACCGCCAGGCATATAAGTTTCCTGGTAGTAATCTGCTTCCACCGTCATTGCTTCCTGGTTGTCACCCTCTCCGGTCATGCCGGTTCCCGAAATGCTGACATTCCCCAGTTGCATGGGAGCATCGGGGGCAGCATGGAAGATGATGCAGCCATCATTTCTCCCAGCCAGGATCCGGCCACAGGACGCAGTAACCCCCTCGCCCAGTCCCTCGACCTGCAGTTGTACTTCCCCGTCAAAACCGTTCTTGCGATCAATCCGAACGAAGGTCACCCCCGACGTGCCGGGTGTCAGCTGTGTCTTGTCAGTATCGGATTGCAGGAAGAAATGTTGAGTAGCGATCGTGATGTCGACAAAGTAAACAAACTCATCACCGCCGCGAAGGTGCAGGTCTCGAATCTCGACCAGGTACGTGCCATCGGCCGGCACCTTCCAGTTTTCCACGCGCGAATCTGCATAGTTCCGCTTGCCAACCTTGAAATCATCGCTGGCAACCAGCTCTTTTCCCTCGCTACTGAGAATTCGCAGGTGACTATCAAGCATCGACTGGTGACGGCGAGCAACAACATTGATCGTCAGCTGCTGATCCTTGCTGGCCTCAAAGGAGAAGTAGTCGATATCTGCTTCCGATTCGATTCGGCCATTGATACCGCCAGGAATGGTTATCGGCTGGGCCATTTCCACGCTTCCGTTTTCTGATTCTACTTCCCGCACAAGCGGCTGCCCGGTCACGACGAGAGGTACTGGATTTGTTAATTCCGATCCCACTTCCAGCATCGCCCACTGAGGCCCGGGATCCATCTGGGCCGGCACCTGGTAAGCGATCGCTTCCTGATCAGCCAGCTGAAAGCCAACCAGCTCAAGAGAAACCGTTGTGCCAGGGTTCACAGCAAGCGGAAAGGCATTGGTAACCCGGGGCTGGTTGCTGATTTCAATGCTGTATTGCCAGTAGGTATTGCCCTGGTAGCGAACATCGCGAATTTCCAGCAGGTATTCGCCCCCCTCCTTGAAGGTGTGGGCCAGGTAGGGATCCCCCGCATAGTAGTTATCTGCGGCGGCAATTGTCGCTCCCGCAGCCGTGCGGATCGTGATCATCGGGTCAGCATGTTGCTGCAGGTCATGAATCCGGTTCTGCAGTCGCATGCAGCGGACATGAAAACTCAAACCCTCTCCCTCGGCAGCGGTGAACTTGAAGTAGTCCACATCCTCCGCACCCTCAATCGCACCACAGACCGTTGCCGGGGCCGGAACGGCAATCGCCTTGTCCATCGTATTGTTATCGCCACTCTCCCGGACAACCTCACCACGGGCGATCACCAGCTGGCCAATCGTGCTTGCTCCATTCGGCGTGGCAATGCGGAAATCACGGACCCCGGGCATTGCCCCGGGGACCACGGTGAACTCGACCTGCATCTTCACAAGTTCCGGTTTCTTGGCTTTTTCTTCCTCCGTCATCTCCGGCGGGATAATTTTCCCGGTCACACCCTCGCCACTGACCAGGACGTCATAAGCACCGAACATACTGTAACGGGAGCGGACCTGGTGCGTGGATGTCTGTCCCACCTGCGCGGCCACCGGTTCCAGGCTCATCACCATCGGGTAGGANATCTGCGCATCAGCTNTCGANGCGATCATTGCGACAATGGCAAGCAGAAGAAAAGTATTTCGCATCATTACAGGACTCTATTTCACGTAAAGAAAATCCTTCGAGTTAATTAGCGCCCACATCAGGTCCTCGCACCCTTCCTTCGGTGAAGGGCTCTCCTCGATGATCGCCAGGCAGGCCTGCATTTCCTCACTCGAGGGGATCCGGCAGACCGTGGCCAGGTAGATCTGTGTGATGATCTCCCCGGCCGATTTTTCCTCTTCCAGGAGCTTCGCTATTCGCCCTCCCGCGGCAGAAATTTTTTCCGAGAGGATATCCCCGTTGAGCGTGTGCAATGCCTGGGCGAGGTTTTCATCCGGGGTCCTTTCACATTCACAGACACTCACCCGGCGGGGTTTCGCAAAGGTATTAAGGAAGTAATTGGGATACTCCGCATCAGGTAACTCGATCGCCCGCGTACCCTGGGGCAGGTTCTTGAACTTGGTCGGCCTGCCGGTAGCAAAATCGACGGCATCGAGCAGTGGTTCGGCGCCNAGTCGCTTGGCCCGGTAGTACGGGTAGAAACGGCTTGCGCCGACATTCTCGGCCGTCGGCTGCGAATCGAGCTGGTAGAGCCGTGAGACCATGATCACTCGTATNAGCTGCTTGAGATCAAACTTGTTCTCGACAAAATGACCGGCCAGGGCATCGAGCAGTTCTGGATTGGTGGCGGGATTGGTGGACCGCATGTCGTCCACCGGTTCCACCAGGCCGCGGCCCAGCAGGTAACGGACATAACGATTTGCTATCGAGCTGGCAAACCAGTTGTTGTCGGTAGAAGTAAGCCACTCGGCAAAGGGGATTCGGCGGTCCAGCTCGTGGTCCGAGGGTTCGCCCTCGAGCGGGGTCGGTTCCATCTTCTTGCCGGTGCGAGGGTGATTCACATCCCCGGAGTTCTTCACGACCACGACACTCTCACCGCCAAAGAGTCCAAACTCCTCGCTCCCCTTGGTNCCCACGCGGGCAAAAAAAGCGGCAATCCCGTAGTAATCTGCCTGGCTATATTTTTCAAACGGATGGTGATGGCACTTGGCACACTCGAGGCGAATTCCCATGAAAAGCTGTGTCGTGGCCTCGGTCAGCTCCGTGGCATTGCCGTTGACGCGGAAGAAATTGGCCGGACCGTTCATGTAGATCGACCCCTTGGCCGTTACCAGTTCCCTGACAAAGTCGCTAAACGGCTTGTTCACACGAAACGACTCGCGGACCCAGTTATGCATCGCCCACATGCCCTGCTCACCCAGGTCATTACTGTTGTTGCGAATCAAGTCAGACCATTTCAGTGTCCAGAAAGCGGCATAACGGTCGTTGTAGATGTCCTTCCCCGGGTCACCGGTCAGACCCAGCAGGCGGTCAACCAGTTCCATTCGCTTCTGCGGGTCTTCCGAGGCCAGGAAGGCCTGGATCTCCTCCGGCGTCGGTTGACCACCAATCGTATCGAGGAAAGCACGACGGATGAATGTAGCGTCGTCGCAGACCCCGGACGGCTCAATCCCCAGGTCCTGGAACTTCCTGGCCGCCAGTTCGTCGACAAAGTTATTGCTGGTCCAACTGGAGAGGTCGACCTCGTCACTGTAGGGGACCGACACGGTAAGGATTCCAGCCTGACCTTCAAAGCGGGCCATGACAGGAGCCTGGCCAGCACCGGCTACGGTTACCAGGCCACCCTCATCCACCGCGAGCATTCCCTCGTCCATCGAGTCATATCGTGCCAGGGCCGTGACATCGCGCACGCTTCCGTCGCTGTAATGGGCCTCCACGCGCAGTTGCTGCTTCATTCCGAGACGACCGACTCGCCGAGTTGGAGTCACTTCCAGGCTTGTGACCGCGAGGGGTTCTTCCTTCTGGGCTGGCGCACCTGCCTGGAGCCAGGCCAAGAGTAACTGGTAGTCAACAGAGTTTTTCTTTAGCCGCTTTCCACCGCCATGGGGGACCGCGAGCGTTGGCTTGAGTAGCAACAGGCTGTTTTCCGGCTTGATAACATCAACTCGCCGCTGCAGGCGATCCAGCACGATACTGGTACGATCCTTGCCTGGATCAAAACCAAATACCGAGAGAATAAATCCGCCCTTACCATGCTGGCTGGCATGGCAGGCGCCCATGTTGCAGCCATGCTTGGCAAGCACCGGNGTGACCTGGTCAGNAAACCGGATCTCCGGCTCCTCAACGACATCACCAACGGTCACCATGACATCGGAACGCCATCTCTTGAACTTGACGCGGACCACCGCCTGGCCACTGCCAACCGCCAGCAGTTGGCCACGAGAATCCACTGTCACGATGGAGGTGTCACTCGAGGTGTAAGTCGCCTGGTGAGTAAGGTCCTCCGAGTGCTGGCTCACCATGCCCTCTTTGTCCGCGACCTGGACCAGCAGCTGGGCTCGTTCAAAATTACCCTTGAGGGAAACAGCGGCTGGCACCACCCGGTAGTATTCACGGGCCGCGGCCTTCTTCGATCCCATCGCGGCCAGCACCAGCAGGACAAGGAGTTGCGTCCAGTGTGCGGGCAAGACTCGTCGGCNTTTCATCGCTCTTTCACCGGTGGGAAGAGGTATCAGGCGAAAAGAATCTACGATCCTGTGTTTTTATGCAGAAGCAATAGGCTTGCATTATGGCGGGCAGTTACAAGTATGACCAATCCCTATTGGCAACGCTACATGGAAGAACAGGGACCCACCCACAAGTGGGGGAAATGAAGCACTCATGGCCCGTGTTTGGACGATTCTTCTTTTTTGAACAATGGTGTTGATGTAAAATAANAGGGCTGGTATGGAAGNCCTGCTGAGCTACCAGCCCAATACCGATATCCCTCCTNAAGACATTCCCCACCTGGATTGAGTTGCAATGGCAAACCAGATTCTTTCGCCTGGCTCTTACTGTGACGGCATTTCCCGGCGTGGGATGCTCCAACTTGGAGCTCTTGGCGGCCTGGGGCTCACCCTGCCGATGGCGCTTGCCGGCCAGGCCAGGGCTGGCGATAAGGCAAAAATTACAAACTGTATCCTGATCTGGACGCGGGGCGGCACCAGTCACCATGACACGTTTGATCCCAAGCCCGATGCCCCGGTCAGCGTGCGCGGCGAGTTCGGCGTGATCGATACCGCGATCCCCGGCATCAAGTTCACCGAGATCGTTCCCACCATGGCACGTGAGGCCAAACGATTTTCCCTGCTTCGCGGCTGGAATCCTCGCAATGGCAGCCACGGNACTGCCGACCAGTGGGTCATGTCAGGACGGCGATTCAACACGACCATTCGCTACCCGACTTATGGTTCGGTTGTCAGTTACCAGCATGGGTTCAAATCCGCCATGCCCCCTTTCATCCAGCTCGGCACGGACGTTGATCGNCGCTATGGTGGCGGGACATCGGGGATCCTGGGGATCGAGCACAACCCGTTCGAGATCGCAGCGGACCCGAATGCAGACAAGTTTACCGTGCGGGATATCACCCCTCCCAGTGGTATCAGTTTTGAACGCGTTGACCGACGCCGCGAGGTCCTGGCGCGNATCGATGCACTACAGCGCACGGCCGACATCCAGCAGGACACTCTCGCTGCCCAGGACGANTACTACCAGGCAGCTTTCAATATGATCACGGCTCCGGAAACCAAGCAGGCTTTTGATATTGCCAGCGAGGATGAGAAGCTCCGCGAAGGGTACGGTCGCCACAAGTTCGGCCAGAGCTGCCTGCTCGCTCGACGCCTGGTCGAGGCGGGTGTCCGTTTCGTGACCGTCACTGATGGCGGCTGGGACACGCACCAGAACAATTTCAAGTCGCTCAAGGATTCTCGTCTCCCGCCGGTCGACAAGGCGCTGCCACAACTGCTGACCGACCTGGAAGACCGGGGGTTACTTGACACCACGCTCGTGCTCTGGCTCACCGACTTNGGCCGCACGCCGAAAATNAACTCTGCCAGCGGCCGCGACCACTGGGCCACCTCCGGCTTTGCCATCATGGCAGGAGCTGGCGTNCCGGCAGGCGAGGTGCTTGGCGAAACTGATGCCGAGGGAGGACACGTCACGAAGGACGAGTATTTCTCGGATGACATTGCCACCACCATCTANCAGAAGCTTGGCATCCCGGACGACCTGATTGCTCACAGCCCGGACGGCCGGCCAGTGCGATTGATCGAGGGCAAGCCGATCAAAGAGTGGATGTAAGCAACNNCCGCCCCGCTNAAANAATCTCGCGGATCGGTGTACCACCATCCAGAAGNTACTGCGGGCGACCCGATGGATCGACGATGGTGGTTCTTTCGGCTGGCAGGCCGATATTGTGATAAAGCGTGGCAAAGATATCCTTGTGNCTGATCGGGCGCCGCGTCGCCGTGGAAGCTGTCCGATCTGTGGCACCAAGCACCTGCCCGGCCCGGATACCACCACCTACCAGCATCGCCGGGCTGACCTGCGGCCAGTGATCCCGGCCCGCCTTTCCGTTGATCTTGGGCGTGCGGCCAAACTCACCCCAGAGCACAATCGACACATCATCCAGCATGCCACGTTCTTCCAGGTCCATGACCAGGGCATGCAGGCCATGGTCCAGGATCGGTAACACCTGTCGCATGCGGTTGAAGTTGTCCGAGTGGGTATCAAAGTCGGCGATTGTCAGGCTCACGCAACGTACGCCTGCTTCGATCAGCCGCCGGGCCATGAGAAACTTGAGAGACGATCGCGGTTCATCGCTGGTCACATGACGGCCCTTGATCGCATCCGCATTGGCCGTGAACTTTTCCACCACTGCCGGGTCTTCCCTGGACAGATCAAGGGCATCAGCAAACGTGCCCGAGAGCAGGATTCCTGCAGCCTGCTGTGTAAAGTGGTCCATGGCGTCCATCATGCCGCTGCGGTCCACTTCACGGCGCAGCGTATCGAGGCTGGCCAGCAACTGCGANCGGCTGGNAAGCCGNTCNGCGGTCAGCTCACCATCCAGTTTCAGGCGAGTTGTATGNTTGGAACCCTGGTTGGTTAATTCNGTCTTCATGCCATCTTCCAGGTCACGCTTGAAGAAAGCACTCATCTCGGGACGGAANGGTTTNTANGTGGGNCCCAGGAATCCCGGCCGGGCACTGTGCCTGACCAGCGGACGTCCCTGCATCATGTCNATNAAAGCNGGGGCAGGATCNGTGACACTTCCNAGCAACTTGTTGACCACGCAGCCGACGGCAGGCCTGCCACCCATGCTCGCCATGTCNCTTTTCCNAAAACCACTTTGGCACTGGAANGCATCGTGCGCNCCTGCGGAACCAACCAGTGAGCGGATGAAGACNTACCGGTCNGCGGTCGCCGCCAGTCGCGGCATNAATTCTGAAACCTGGAAACCGGGAAGCACGGTCGAGATCGGGGAGAATTCACCCCGTACCTCNGAAGGGGCATCGGGCTTCAGGTCAATCATGTCCATCTGGGGAGGGCCCCCGTCAAGGTGGACATTAATGATCGCCTTGCGCGACGAGCCAACACCGGACTCGGATTCCGCGCGGAGCAGGTCCGCCAGGGTCAGGCTACCAACGCCAAGAGCTCCAGCCGTGAGGAATTCACGGCGGGTCACTCCATCGCAGTGGCGAACAGGCTGGCCTGTAATCCTGAGCATCGTAAGGGCCTGTAAGTGGGGAAATAGGTGGGTCGCTATATTATAGGATGTCGACAATTCCGGGGGGATGCAACATGGATTNNATTGTTTTTCCGGCGACCCCCNCCGGTGGGGGAGATCTACTGCTGGAACACGAATTCTTTGCTATTTATCACGGACNAGACAAGGTCCTCCAGTGCCACTTCACGTTCTTCCTGCTCCTTGATAAAAGTGACCACAAAAGCCATTTCCTCGTCACTCGGGAAACGCGAGTAGGCCGCAAGGTAAACCTCCTCGACAATCTGCTGGTTCGTCCACCCTTCTCGAATTCGCCGGCGAAAGAGACAGTTCTTGTCGATGATCCGGGTGTGGATAAAATCACCGTTTGCGATCGCCAGGGCCTGGCCAAGGTCCGCCGACACCGAGCGCTCACAGGAACAATTCGTTTGCCGCGGTGGTTGGCCAAAAATCCGCAGGAACTCGGGCCCACCCTCCGGGCTGGGTCGCTCCGTGGCACGTGTGCCGACTGGCAGGCCCTTGAACTTATATGGCACGCCCGTCACCTGGCAGATCAGTTCCATCAGTGATTCGGCTGGCAACTGGCGCGGCTGCATATGGGAAAAGTACTTGGTGTCCTGTCCGTTCGACTCGTTTTTCTGGGAGGACATCTGGTAAGTCGTACTGTTGAGGATCGTGCGAATCACTCTCTCACGATCAAAACCGTTCTCCACAAAATCCTCTGCCAGCCAGTCCAGAAGCGGCTGATTGGCTGGGGGATTGGATTCCCGCAAGTCATCAAACGGGTCGATAATTCCCCGGCCCATGAGGTTTGCCCAGATACGATTAACCTCCACCCGGGCCAGGTACGGATTGCCTGGCTGGGTAAGCCAGTCGACCAGCAACTCGCGTCGATCAAGAATACCATCCAGCTCCAGCGCACCCTCACCTGGAAGCCAGGGAGCCATCTCCTTTCCCGTGCGAGGCTGGGTAATTTCTCCCTCGCTCTCTGCCCAGAGCACCATCTCCCCGCTCCCCTCAACCGTGGTTCGCTGCAAGCGGTGAAAAAAGGCTCCAAAGCCATAGTAGTTATCCTGGGTCCATCGCTCATAGGGATGNTTATGGCACTTGGCACACTGCAGCCGGGCTCCCAGGAAAAGCTGTGCCATTGTCTCGGTGCAGTCATCGGTGGAATCGGCCGAACGGTAAAAATTCACNGCCGGATTGTCCGTCGTGCTCCCACGAGCCAGCAGGACTCNCCTGACAAACTCGTCATAAGGCATGTTGTTACGAACACTGCGGCTTAGCCAGTGATAAAACTTGAAGACTCCCCGACCGGTGACCTTTTCACGGTTCAGCCGAAAAAGCTCACCCCACTTGTTGGCCCACCAGGCAGCGTAGGCCGGCGACTTGAGCAATTCATCAATCACCCTGGTCCGCTTNCCGGGTGACTCATCTGCCAGGAATGCCCGTGCTTGCTCAGCNGTTGGNGGTAANCCTGTGACATCAAGATAAACGCGCCGCAGGAATTGCTCGTTACTGGACAATACCGAGGGAGCAATCTGCATTGTCTTAAGCTTGGCAAACACCAGNTGGTCCACCTCGTTCTGCTGTGGCGGTGGCTGCCAGGAAAAATCGTCCCGCGGTGAAATAAATGCCAGCCTGACCGTGGTCGCCTTTTCCAGGTAACGAACCAGGATTGCTGTCTCACCGCTGGCCGAGGGCTCAACAAGCCCATCTTCTGAAACCGTTGCGATGGTATCATCCGAGCTGGAGTAAAGGACCAGGGTGGTCACGTCCCGCGTCGTCCCGTCGCTGAAAGAGGCGTTCACCGAAAGCTGCTGCCGGGCATCAGGTAGCCAGAGCTGGCGACCCTGGGGATAGACCTCAATTTTTTCACAATAAGCACGACCTGCCTGCTCCGGCCGGGAACCCTGGGCAATCCAGTCACGAAGCAACTGGTAACCTGCATCATAGGTGTGCAGTCGCAGGCCTCCCCCATGGGGAACTTTCATCAGCGGCTTGCTCAGCAGCAGACTCTGCCGGGGAGAAAAAATGTCGACCCTCCGCCTGGCAAACTCCCGGGTAAGCGTACCGGTGTCCAGCTCGTGGTCGTATGCCCAGAGTGAAAGTCGAAAGCCACCCTTGCCACTCGGCGCGCCGTGGCAACCACCCGAGTTGCAGCCATGACGAGTCAAGGCGGCCAGGGCGCCGTCCACAAAGCCTGCTGTTTCAATTCCCGGCAACAACTGGACCTGGACCGGCACCTTCACCACCCGTCCTGCCGCTTTCACCACCACCCGCGTCCTGCCATCGGCGACCGGGAGCAATCTGCCTCGCTCAACACGAACGACCTCCGGGTCCGCCGAAACCAGCGTCATTACTCCTGTCAGGTCTCGCCTCTGTCCGTTGGCTAGCTGGCCTGTCACCACCAGTTGAACCGGATGATGACGGCTTGCCAGTTCCAGTTCCGGCGGAAAAACCTCGATCCGCCTGACCGGCGAATCGGGCGCAGCGTTCACCGTCACCGCGGTAGCGGCAATNAGCCAAAGTGACAGGATAATTCGCTCGAAACACCGCATTCGCTAGTCCTTCTTTCCTCCCATTCCCACGACCACGCTCTCGACAAGGTCCTCTGGAGGAAATGGCATCTTGTTGAGCTCCGCCCGCAGCCAGTCCCGGCANGTCGCTCTCTGGACCAGGGAGCCNGGTAACGGCTGNCCCTCCAGNTCCCGGGTCACTCGAAGCAGGCTCAAGTGCGAGACGGTTCCATCCCTTTCTATCCGGATCACATTTGTCCCGGAGCGGAAATCAAACGTCCCCTCNCGGTGCCANTGCTGCGAACCCAGGTCCCAGCCCCCGGTGATATTTTTCATTGCATCTTTTTTCACCGGCTCGCCATTGATCTTCAGGATCGCTGGTCTGGAGGCCATGGCCGCGTACTTCAATCGCAACTGGTAACGGCCAGCGACAGGAAGCTCGATATCGTACTCGGCAAAATTCGTCACCGCGGTCTGCTCGTCACTGACAAATCCCTCGAATACTCCAAGGTTGCCTCGTGGGAACTTGAGTGCGTCCTGCTCGGCCAGCGTCTCGAACTGCCCAGCCTCCCCGCGGCCGATAATCCCGACCTGGTGGATCGTTCCCGGCTCCCAGTCGGCAGGCAGGTGAATCTTCAGCTCCGTTTCCTTGGCCCCTGCGGCGATCACCTCGTTCTCCAGTGACAGATCCCCCTGGACGCCATCAAGCCGCAGGGCAATCTCGCCGTCGTAACCATCTCGCGCGGCGATCACCTTGATCACCAGGAGGCGATCCCCCGAGGCATTGAAAGCATCTCCCTGGATGCCCAGCTGGAAAGAAGGTCGCTTTTCATCGCTGGTGACCCGGTAGAAGAAACGGCGACCGCTTCGCTGGAGAAGTTCCTCCACGACAAGCTGGTAAGTTCCCGGCTCTGTGATCCTGGCCATCAGTTTCTGTTGCAGCGTCTTGTCCGGTCCAGCACGGGCCACGATCTCCTGCTTGTCATTAATTACCGATAGCCGCAACAGCGCTGATGAATGCAGGGCACGCGTCTGCGCCTGGAAACTCAGATCCCGGGGATTTGTAACCACGAACGCATAATGATCCCCCTCGCCGGGCCGGGAAAACCAGCCACTGATCCCATCCCCGATGGCAAACTCTCGCTCGCCCGGCGACGCCGGCATCGTTTCGGCATGTTCCTTTCGATCTGTCACCCGCAGGGAATGGATGGCAAGGGAGCCGTTCACGCCAAGCCAGTGAACCCGGCCAGGAAAATCCGCCGGAATAACAGCCAGGTTAGCCGACAGGGGTTCCCCGTAAACCGGTGTCAGCTGGACACGGTTGCCACGCTCGAGTGCTGGTGGATAGGGCGTGCCCTGGATACTAAAGCTGCCAACTCGAAGCCGGAAAAACGACTCGCTTCCACCAGAGAAGGTGGCATCTCGTAATCGTACGGCATAGGGCCCCCGCCCCGCTGCTTCGAAAGAGACACGACAATCACCATCGAGTCCTGGTTCGTCGTCACTCGCTGCAACCTCTCGTCCATCGGAGTCAAAAACTTCCAGCAACGGGTCGAGCCGGGACCCCAGTCGCCGGGCCCAGAGATCCAGTGTCAGCAGCGTGCCCTTTTCTGCATTCAGCTGGAAAGAGCGAATCGACTCGCTCTCAACAAACCCCTCGATCGCCCTGCCAATTACCAGCGACGGATTACTCCCGGACATCTCCGCGGTGGGAAGTC
>PANG01000076.1 GCA_002708345.1 Planctomycetaceae bacterium
GATCCCGTCCGGCGGTTGCCGCTGCCAGCTCCTCAACGGCGTCATGCCGGGCAACGATGTGATCCGGAAGCGTGAGCGGATTTGCCAGCCAGTCAGACAGCAAGCGAGATCCCATTGCCGTGACTGTCTGGTCCATGACCGACAGCAGGGAACCATCTCGACGGCCGTCCCGCATGGTGCGGGTAATCTCAAGGCTTCGCCAGGTGGCACCATCAATATCAACGGTCTCACCCTGGCAGTAGGACACCAGCGTCTGGAAATGGTCGAGCGAACCTCCCTGTGTTTCCTGCAGGTACTGCAGGACCCCTCCCGCGGCACGAATAGCGGCACGATCTCCATCCTCATCACCAAAACCCATTCCTTCGAGGCTGGATGTACCAAACTGTCCCGCCAGCGTGCGCCTGGCATCATCCAGCGCAAACGACCAGGCCGGGCGCTGGGTCAGCATGGCAGTTCCGCCGAGCATCTCCAGCAGTTCCTGGTCATCCTCTTGCAGCAGGCACTCGGACGGTCCAATCCGCGCATACTGGTCCATCAACTGGGAACAGGGGAAGCTGGCCGCACAAAAACGGCCGGTGGAGAGATCCGCCCAGGCCATTCCGACAAGCTCGTCCACCCCCGCAACCACGCCAACCAGGTAATTGGCCTCCAGCGGGTCCAGCAGTGCGTCGTCGGTCACCGTCCCGGGAGAGACCACTCGCGTCACCTCGCGGCGCACCAGCCCCGTTGCCTCGCGCGGATCCTGGACCTGCTCACAGACGGCAACTCGCTGACCAGCGGCAATCAAGCGAGCCAGGTAACTATCGAGCTGGTGATAGGGAAAGCCAGCCATCGGAATGGGATTCTCACCCTTGTCACGGCTGGTTAAAGCAAGTCCCAGGATTTCTGCTGCCTGCCTGGCATCCTCGTGGAACAGTTCGTAGAAATCCCCCATGCGAAAGAGCAACAGCGCATCACCACACGCCTGTTTCGCCTCGTCGTACTGCCGCATCATCGGGGTTTTTGCCATCGGCGGGCAATCTAACACGTTCCGCAACAGCTGGCCAGTAGCAGACATCTCCTCCTTCCAATCCACTGACAACGGTCGAGATTTGGCCGCCGATCGAATGGCCCGGGAGCCGATGAGTAGAATAGGAGAGTCGCTTTTTTCTCAGATCCACGGAAATGTCCTTCCATGTCCGACCAACCAGTAACAAACCGGGCGCGGTGGTTGCGAATTCCAGCCGCGCTGCTGCTGCTGGTTGCCGGTTCTATCGCCTGGGAATTACTCCGGGGGGCAGGCAGCTTCTCCGTCGCAAGGCTCGCTGCGTTGGCGGCCAGTCTGCTGCTGGCAACTGGCCTGACAGGGATCATCCTGGGGCCCGGCCGGTGGCGAGAAGGATGCTGTGATTACTTCACTACCCGGCTGGACTGGATGCGATCCCGGCAACCGAGTGCGAGCAGAGGCTGGTGCTGGCTGGCAATTGCTATTGCCTGGCTCACTTTCCTGGTTGCGATGGAACGAGGGGCCGGCTTGCAGGACCTCCGTACGACCGACTCGGCAGCCTTCAGCCGTTATGCCTCCGAGGTCGCCAGCGAGGGTGGCCCACTGGCCCTGGCAGGCATGCTCTACGGCGGCACCTACGCCGAGGCGAACCAGCACCCGTTGCTGATCGGTGTCCTCTCGATGTTCGACAACGACGTCATTTCTCACCAGCATGTGACAATGGTTATCAGCCTGGCAGGTTTTATCCTGCTCACGCTACTGGTCGCCCGGCTTGGCGGACACCAGGTCGCAGCGGTCTTTGCAGCCTTGCTTGCCACCAATGCCACGCTGGGGCATCTTTCCGTACAAATCACATGCGAGTGCCTGCTCATCCCACTGGTCACCATCTGCTGGTGGAATTTCCAGCGATGGACCGAGGCGGAGAATCGGGCCGGGCCCTGGCGAGTGATGATCGGCGGAGGAGTTGTGCTGGGGCTGGTCCAACTGGCCAAGGGAACAGGCCCCCTCTTCCTGGCCGGAACCCTTGCCTGGCTCCTGCTTCCTACCTGCTGCCCGGCCCAAGCCCGGCTCGATCTGCCCAGCCAGGATGGCGAGAATCGAACCGCCAGTCACCGCGGCCGGATGGCACTTNTTCTTTTGGCGGCCTGGATCACGATCGCATCGCCACTGCTGATTCGCAACATGCGGATCTATGGCAGCCCACTCTACAACGTCAACTCCCACTTCCTCTTCCTGGACGAGTTCGANAACCCCTCGGAGGTGGCCAGCCGGATCACGCTTGGAGAGGCGGCCAAAGAGTACTTTGCNACCCATTCCATCGGAGAGATGGTCCAGCGAGAGNCAACCGGCCTGGCGTGGGAGTCCTTTAACATGGCCCGCCTGCTGGGGCCTCAGCCGCTGNAGGAAAGCCGNGTTCTACCGGGAATCCTCTTGCTGCTACTGGCCCTGTTCGGTATCGGGCTCTCTCCCGGCAGGGGATACCTGCTTGTCGCCTGCTGGCTCCTGTTGATGGTCCCCCTGTTTGCCTGGTANGACCCGATTGTTCGATCGGGAGAGCGATTCCTGGCTCCGCTGGTACCTGCCCTGCTGTTCTATGCTGCCATCGCGCTCTGCNGGTTACTCTCCCCGGAAAACCGGTCGGTTGCCTCCAGGACACGCCAGAACCTGGTCCCGATNGCCTGCATTGCCTGGTGCCTGCTCTGGAACGGGGCAACCTGGATCCGTCACGGGGCCGACCTGCTCTCTCCCTGACCTCCTACTCGATCGGCCGCAGGATCTCCATCAGGTTGGTATACCTGTCGGTCCAGAGATGGACGCTCCGCGCATCCGGCCCAGTCGGCTCNGTGGTGGAGAGCACGACCATCGGATCATTAAGGAAATTCTCGCTCTTGGTAAGCAAGACCCAGACGGCACTATCGAGCCAGTCATTGTTGCCCTCCGAACGGACCATGGCATACTGGAACTCGCCATGCCTGGCCAGCATCGTCACCACCGGAACAAGCCTCAGGTGCCGGTTACTGACATGGATGGCAATCACGCCNCCAGGTTTCAGGTGGCGATCGTAAAGCTGCAGTGCTTCCGCTGTTAACAGGTGAACCGGNATGGCATCGCTGGAAAATGCNTCCAGCACCANGATGTCATACTGGCGTGACTGTTCCATCTTCTCGAGCGAGAGCCGGGCATCCCCCTGCAGGGTTCTCAGCCGGGATGGGCAATCATCGAGGAAGGTGAAGTGGCTACGGGCCAGNCGGATCACGTCCGGATTAATCTCAAAAAAATCAATCTCGTCTCCCTCTTTCCCGTAACAGGCAACCGTACCAATTCCCAGTCCAATCGCCCCGATTCTCAGCGGGAGACCTCGTCGATACTGTTCGATGGCAATCCCCACTCCGCTCTGGCGACCATAGTACGTGGTCGGTTCGCGTCGACGATCTGGTGCCATCTGTTGCAGGCCATGCAGCGTCTCGCCATTGACCAGCCAGCGATCATGGAGCTGCGGATCCTCCGCATCCGACTCTCGTACTGCCAGCACGCCATAGAAATTCCTCGTCGTCACAATGGCATCTCGATTGTCAACAACCGACCACTGGGCATTCACAACAAGTCCCAGGACCATGCCAAGNGTCACGGTGACACAAANCTGNATCAAGCTGGGGCGTCCAAGCACGTCCCGGATCATCATTCCCGCGGCCAGCAGGAAAAGGACCAGGATGCCGATATTCAATTCCCAGTAATCAGGAAAGAGCTGTGGGCAGAGCAGACTGACCATCACTCCCCCGAGTGCTCCTCCCACGGAAACCAGCAGGTAAAAGGAGGTCAGCTGNGAGCTCGGTGGTTTTCGTTTCACCAGCTCCCCNTGGCAGAACATACAGGCCACCAGGAGCAGGAAAAGGTGTGCCAGCGTATTGACAATCAGGTTCTGTGCAATGCCGGAGAAATTGGACTCGCTTCCCATGAACTTGAAGACAACATCCACGACGTCACGCATGTAGAAAATACTGACAACCAGCGTGGCCAGCACCGAGAGGTTCATGAACAGGCGGCTGTGGTACCAGCCGGGCCGATCGAAGCAGATGATGAAGGTCAGNAGGTAGAGACTCAGCGGAACAATCCAGAAAAAAGGAANCACCGCCACGTCCTGGCAGAGGTAGTTGGTNACCGCCATCAGCATCAATGTGGCCAGGGCGGGCAGCAGCAACCAGGCAACCCAGTCCCAGCGGCCAGGCACTCTTTCCCCCCCCGTGGCAACTATCGAGAGGGGGGCGTCCTCTTTTACCGCACGAAGAAAGCGGGCAAAGAGGACAGCCAGCAGAATAGCCAGCACGGCATAGACAACAAAAAATATGGACCAGCTGTAAGCCTGCTGGGAGGTTGTCAGTGCTGGTTCAACCAGGAAGGGNTAGGTCAGAAGGGCTCCCAGCGAGCCGACATTCGACAGGGCATAGAGTCGATAGGGAGAGCGNTGGGGATAGCGGCGGGCAAACCAGGTCTGGACCAGCGGGCCCGTCGCTGAGAGCAGCAGATAGGGTANTCCCACCGAAACAAGCAGCAAAAAAAGGATCCGGAGCATCGGGAAGTCCGCATCGGTCGGCTTCCAGGCTTCCCCCGGGAGAATCGGCAGGGTCAGCAACGAAAGCAGGACAAGAATTCCATGCACCCAGGCCTGGCGACGGATGGGAACATAGCGTGAAAGCACGTGGGCATAGGCGTAACCGGCCACGAGCAGGACCTGGAAAAACAGAAGGCAGGTTGTCCAGACCGAGGGGCCACCACCAAACCAGGGCAGGATGATCTTGCTGATGACCGGTTGGACCTGGAACAACANGAAAGCACCGACCAGCACNGTCATCGCCGCAAGCCAGGCAAATTCTGATCGTTTTTGTGATTCCAGTTCAGNCAACGGAGGTCTCCATCTCTGACGGCCCCGGGACAGCTGCCCGGACCCTTACCACGACTCCCTTGAAAGCCGGTGTCCGGGACTGGGCATCCACCTGGCGATTGACCAGCACGTTGGCCTCCGGAAAATACATCATGGCATTGCCCTGCCGGATCGCGGAAAATGCCCGTACGCGAATCTTGTCGAGCCGGCCCGTTTCACTCTGCACGCTGACCAGCTGGTCATGTTCCAGCCCCAGGCTCGCCAGATCCCCGGGATGGACCAGGATCACGTCCCGTCGATCCTGTCCCCGGTAATAATCCTCTTCCTCGTAAACAACGGTGTTGAACTGTCCTTCACTCCGAACGGTCATCAGTCGCAGNTCATCTCCTNCTCCTTTCAGCTCCGGCAGCTGGTGGCTATGCAANTGCGCCCGACCATTTTCGGTGGCAAACNGCGGCCGGTGGAAGGTCCGGCCATCGATNTGGAATTCCTGGCGGGTTTCATCGATCCGGCCGATCGCCTCGAAACCAGGCACGACCTTGCCAATTGCCTTGCGGATCGAGCAGGTATCCTTCATGGAAGTCCAGTCCACCGGACTGTCTTCACCGAGAACCCGNGAGGCAATCTCTGCAATCACCTCGACCTCGCTACGAGGGCCATCATGNCGGCGTGATCCGCCGTCACTGAGCCGCACGTAATTGAACATCGACTCCTGCGTGGTCGGCTGNGGTTCCTCATCCCTGGCCAGCACGGGAAGGATGATCGTCTCGGCAGCCAGCGCATGCAAGTGACCCGTGTTGAGCGTGGTACTGAGGTGGACAAGTCCCTGGAGCTTCTGCATCGCCTCGGCAGCGAATTGCGAATCGGGATTGGAGCCATACAGATTTCCTCCCAGGCAGAATCCGACCTCGAGCTGACCCCGGTGGGAAGCTTCGATACAGGCCAGTGTGTCCATGCCCTGGCTGGTGGGAAGTTGCACCTGGAAGTGGTCCTGGAGGGCAGAGAAAATTGCTTCCTTCAACTTCGGCGTCACTCCCACTGACCCGATCCCCTGGACATTNGAATGTCCACGGATCGGCATCAGGCCCGCGTGTGGTTTTCCCACCATCCCTCGCATCAATGCCAGGCTGGCAATCGCCTGGACATTCTCCACCCCGTGCTGGTGATGAGTGATCCCCATCGTCCAGCTCAGGACCGTCCTCTGGCTCTGCTGGTAAAGGTCAGCAACCTGGCAGATCTCATCCCGTGCCACGCCACTCTTGGTCTCAATCTCCTCCCAGCTTGTCGCTCGAATCGTCTCCAGCCACTCTTCCACCCCGTCACAATGGTTCTCGAGGAACTGTTGATCACTTTCCCCGCGCTCGTCAATTTCCTTGGCGATGCCTGTCAGCAGTGCCAGGTCCCCACCAATGTGTGGCTGGATATAGAGGTCGGCCATCCGGGTCCCGAAGAGCATGCTACGAACGCTGCTGGGAATCTTGAACCTGACCAGCCCGGTTTCAACGACCGGGTTAACAACAATCACCTTCCCACCCCGTCGCTTGACACGCATCAGCGACGTCATCAGTCGCGGATGATTGCTGGGCGGGTTTCCACCGATCAGGAACACCAAGTCGGCATGCTCCAGGTCCTCCAGGAGGACCGTGGCGGTGCCACTTCCGATCACGCTGGAAAGCCCCACGCCGCTCGCCTGGTGACAGAAATAGCTACAGTTATTGACATTGTTGGTTCCGTAGAGCCGGGCCAGGAGTTGCAGGGAAAAACCTGCCTCGTTAGAACTCCGTCCACTGAAGTACCAGAACGTCCTGTCCGGTTCGGTCGCCCGAAGCCGGTTCACGATTCTCGAGTTTGCCTCATCCCAGCCAATCGGCCGCAGGTACTCGGAACCCGATTCATAGAGCAACGGCTGCACCAGCCGTCCACANGATTCCAGCTCGCGGGATGAGAATTGTTGCAACTGGGCGACACTGTACTTTTTCCAAAACTCCTCGCGAATCGCTCCCTGCATGTCGGAAACCATCGCCTGCAGGGATTTCTTGCAGACTTCCGGAAAGCCACCGATCTCGTTGACCATCCCTCCCTGCTGNCCTCCCATGCCAAGGGCACAGGTCTTGCAGGCGTTACGTGTACGCAGCGCCCGGTACATTTTCCAGAGTCCGCCTGCTTCGCGGGCTTTTTTCCAGGCATACCGGATCGCGTGCCAGCCGCCACCATGTTGTGCCATCAGGCCAACTCCAGCTCAATCATCCACGGACTCAAGGGGGAACCACTTATCATTCTGCAACGTTAACAAATACCTTCAAGGCGGACTTCTCCTCCACCAGCAGGCGGATCATCTCCTCGTACTGGTCGAGTCCATCAACCGGATGAGTGAGAATCATCTCGACCGCCCCCGGGTAAGTTACTTCCGCCAGAGCCAGGTCCTGNATTCCCGATTCAAAATGCTGCCGGTTGGCATTGACCGATCCCAGCAGCAGCTTGTTTCCCAGCACCCAGTCCATGTTGATCTGGTCGGAGGCGACCTCGGTTGAACGGTCTCCCCCGGTGATACTGGTCCAGACCAGTACCCCGTTATGCCCGAGCACNTTCATCCCCTCGAAGGCCATGATACTCGACCCGGTGGCATCAATGATCAAGTCGGCCTTGCCCACGCTACCGGCAAGCTCCTCGATCGGCATCCGGGAGGTGCTCACGTAAGTCGCCTGCATTGCTTCCACGATCGTCGAGTTCTGAGTCGGCGGCTGGGAACGGGCAAGCGTGTAAACATCCAGTCCACGCAGTTTAAGGATCAGGGTCGCCAGCAAACCAATCTGTCCTGCCCCCATCACGTAAGCAGTTCGTGGCTGCCAGACCTTCATTCGCCGCTGCACCTCGAAAGCCTGCTGCACCGCCTTGGCCGCACAGCTCATCGGTTCCATCAAGACATGCAGGTGCTGCAGCCCCGGCGGGATCCTGACGATGTACTCCTCGTCCTCCACGAAGTACTCGGTCAGGTAACCATGGAGGAGGTTGATCCCCCGTTCAAAGTAGGTCTCCTCGCTGGTCATATCATAAGTGCCGATCTGGTCGTAGATCGAGCTGCCAGGTCGGCGCACCGTGGCGGTCACGAGATCNCCTGGCACGACCGAGCGGACATTTTCCCCAACCTCCTCGACCCGTCCAAAACACTCGTGACCCAGGACCAGGAAATCATCCCCCGGGGGTGGGTTGCCGTAAAGCGCGTCATTGATCTCCCGGTCGGTGGCATCCACACCNACCTTGAGAACTCGAACCAGCACACCCCGTCCTCCAGCCACGTCGTGGACGGCGGGTTTCTCGAGTTCTTTCAGGTGGACACTTCCNGGCTGCCCCGGATAGACGGCGACCGCTTTCATGCACTCATTCTCCGCTGCCTTGCAATACTCAAGCCCGGTTTCTGACCGTCTTAATCCAGGGCGACCGTGACCGTCTTGGTCTCCAGGTAGGCATTGAGACCTGCCTCCCCCAGTTCTCGCCCCTGGCCAGACATCTTGAAGCCACCAAAAGGAGCGGCAGCGTCAAAGACATCGTAACAGTTGACCCATACCGTACCGGCACGAACATGCTCGGCAACATGATGGGCCTTGCCAATGTCACGAGTCCAGACCGCGGCAGCAAGTCCATAAAACGTGTNATTCGCCCGCTCCACGATTTCATCCATNTCCTTGAAAGTGAGCACCGACATGACCGGGCCAAAGATCTCGTCGGTGGCAATATCCATTTCATCGGTCACCCCATCAAAGAGGGTCGGCTCGACAAAATAGCCGGCATCNCCGATACGATTGCCGCCGGTCACGCAGGTCGCCCCACCNGACTTGCCCGTCTCGATGTAACGCAGGATCTTGTCCATCTGGTTCTGGTCAACCTGTGGCCCCTGGGTTGTCTCCGGATCAAACGGATCCCCCACCTGGGTCGTCTGGTTCATCTGGGTAACCCGGCTGACGAACTCATCGTGCACCGATTCTTCCACGAACACGCGGCTACCGGCACAGCAGCACTGGCCCTGGTTGAAGTAGAGGCCGAAGTGCGATCCGGCGATGGCGGCATCCATATCCGCATCCGCAAAAATCACATTGGGACTCTTGCCCCCCAACTCAAAGGTCAATCGCTTCAGGCTGGGTGCTGCCTCGGCCATGATCGTCTGGGCCGTGAGATATTCGCCCGTGAAAGCAACCTTGTCGATACCCGGGTGCTTGGTGATTGCCGAACCGGCCGTTGGGCCAAAGCCCGGGACAACATTGATCACGCCGTCGGGGATTCCTGCTTTCTGCGCCAGGCGGGCCATCCGCAGGCAGGTCAAGGGGGTCTGCTCTGCCGGCTTCATCACGATCGTGCATCCGGCTGCCAGGGCAGGGCCCCATTTCCAGGCAACCATGAGCATGGGGAAATTCCAGGGGATAATCTGTCCAACCACTCCCACCGGTTCCTTCCGCGTGTAGGTGAAATAATTTCCATTGACCGGAATCGTCTGGCCGTGAACCTTGTCGGCATAGCCGGCATAGTAACGCAGACAATCAATCGTCAGGGGCAGATCGACATTACGGGCATCGGTAATCGGCTTGCCATTATCAAGCGTCTCGAGGGCTGCCAGCTCATCAATCTCCTCCTCGATCAGGTCTGCCAGGCGATGCATCAGCTCACCCCGTTTACGGGCATCCATGCCTCGCCAGGGCCCCTTGTCGAAGGCATGGCGGGCCGCCTTGACAGCCAGGTCCACATCCGCCGCATCTCCCTCGGCGATCTGTGCGATGATCTCCTCGTTCGCCGGATGCCGGGTCTCGAAGGTCTTGCCACTCTGGGCCGGCAACCACTGGCCGTCAATAAAACACTCTGTTTGACGAATCGTCGGCTGGGCAATTGGCTCGCTCACGGCAGTCATGGCGATACTCCTATGGTTTTGTGACAGGTTATGATTGCAGGGTGTCTCCTGTCGATCACCCGCCTGGACGCATACTCCAGGACGTGAGCACGATTCTACCGCCTCGAGGTTCTGCCCGACAAGTCATCCGCCCGCTTCCGCCTCAGCTGGAACGGGGCTTGAGCACCTGGCAACCAATCGCCGAGAGTGTCTGGCAGAGTGCCTGGTACATGGGCTCGTCCTGGTAGGTCCCCACGATCGCTCCCCCGGAACCGGCAAACTTTGCCGTGGCTCCTGTCGAGCGGGCAGCCTCGACCATCGCCAGGTGCGCCGGATGAACCTGGCAGATCGACTGGCGGATGTCAAAATTCTTATTCACCAGGCGACCAAATTGTTCCTGGTCCCCGTTTTCCAGGCAGCAGCAAGCCTCCTGGGTGATTGCCGCAAGCTGTTGCATCGCCGCGACGAGTTCTTCATCGCCCTGCTGGAAACGGGAACGCAGGTCATTGTGGACCACCTCGGTCGGTTCTCCCAGCTCGCTTGCATAAGCAACATAGGTGGATGGAAGCATGGAGTTGTCCAGCTTCTCGTACTGGCCGTACCAGAGCCCCTCCTGCTGCTGCATCACATCGCCTGTAAAATCCATTGCGACCAGGCCCCCGTAGACCTGGACAACACGGTCCTGCAAGCCACCTGCAATTCCCAGCTCGTCCGTTTCCACGCTCAGCACCAGCGAGGGTTGTAGATGGAGTGGTATCTCCAGCTGGAAAAAGTCGACCAGGGCCCGCAGCGTGGCCACGATGATTGCACTAGAACCTGCCAGTCCAACCTGCCGGGGAATATTGGTCTCGTAACGGATGGAAAAATTCCGATCGTGCAGATCATATCGCCCCTGGCAGTAATCGACAAACCGCTTGATCGTCGCCTTCACCAGCCGGATGCCACCGTAGTAACCGTGCAGCTGCACATCGTTGGCCAGTTCCTTGATCGATTTAAAGCGACCATGATCCTGCTGGCTGGGAATCACTTCCAGGTCTTCCCATTCATAGAGCACCACCTCGGCATAAAAGTCCGGGATCGTGAAGGAGATCGTCCTCCCCCCGTATCCGTCGGAGGGGTTTCCCATCAGCCCGGCACGCGCGTAAGCTCGCCGCTTGATTACTTCCACCGCCTATTCCTCCGGGTCCAGTCGGGTGCGGGCATGCGCTCGTATCGCTTCCCCGTACTCCGGGTCGGCAAAAGCGAAATCAATGAAGCTACGAAAGTAACTGTTAAAATTACCGATGTCGTAACGCCGCTGGCCAGGCGGCAATTTCATACCGATCCCCTTGCACCCCTGCTTGAGCAGACTGCGAATCGCGTCGGTAAGCTGGATCTCCCCCCCCTTGCCCGGTGCCGTTGCGTCCAGGGCTTCGAAAATTTCCGGGCTAAAGACATAGCGAGCAGCCACCGCCAGGTTGCTCGGTGCATCCTCGACCTCCGGTTTTTCCACCAGGTCCTCCAGCTCAAAGATGTCTGCCACCTCGCCACGGGGACAGGCAATGCCGTAGCGGACAACGTCCTCCCTGGCAACTTCCTCGAATGCCACAACCACGTCTGCATGCTGGGATTCGAACTGGTCCACCATCTGCCCCACGATGTCGCTCTGGGCATGCAGGCCGATAATCGAATCTCCCAGGGCAACAACCAGCGGCTGGTTTCCAACCAGCGGCCGGGCACAGAGCACGGCATGGCCCAGCCCAAGCTGACGGCGCTGCCGCGTGTAGAAGTACTCCAGGTCCCGGCGTTCGAAGTCGAGTTGCTCGAGACAATCTTCCCGCCCCGACTCCCTCAGCCTCTGGATCAGGTTCTCGTCAATGTCAAAATGCTGCTCGATCGAGGCCTTGCCATGCGAGGTGATAAACAGCAGGCGTTTGATTCCGGAGAGCGCAAGTTCTTCTACCACGTACTGCACCACCGGCTTGCGACCGATCGAGAGCATCTCCTTGGGCTGGCTCTTGGTGAGTGGCAGCAGGCGCGTACCATGGCCAGCGACCGGGACAATGGCAATATCAATGGTCATCGTGGTTCTTTCTCGTTAAGCCCGGGAACAGGCGGGTCATTTATCTGTTGCTGGATCTGCTGCTGAAGTTCCTTGAGTACATCATCATGGTTTTCGTCCGCTTCGGCCAACCGTCGGGCGAATGGCAGGGCTTCCTGGTAACGACCGGCCGCCTGCAGGAAACGGGCAACAGCTGCCAGGTAAAGAACCGAGCCGGGCTCCAGGTCGACCGCCCTGACGAGGTACTTTTCCGCCTCCTCCATCTGGCCATCCCGGTACAGTCCCAGGCCATAACGATACTGGAGATCTGGGATGCCTGGTGCATATCCGGCATCCCGGGCGAAGTTCGCCAGTTCCGCCTTGCGCAGCTGCTCTACTTCTATACGCAGCGTAACCATCTCCTGTTCCCTCTTGCGGGCCTCGCCGACCGTCATACTTCGCATTTGCTGGAATATCCTGGCCGCCTGCTGATCAAGTAACTCGGCTAGATTTGCACGGGCACCGGTGTACTGGGGCTCCACGAAAATGGCTTTTCGAAAGGCCTTTTCTGCTGCCCCCTGATCCCCCAGCAACTGGTAGATGTTCCCCAGCGAAACGTAGGGAGCGGCACGGTCGTTATTGACCGCGAGCCCCTGCTCCAGCTCCCTGAAGGCACTGTCAAAGGCGGTCCGTTCACTAGCCCGCAGCAGGTGCCGCGGGATCCGTGCAACAGGCTGCACCGCCGCGATTCGAACGTTTCGGGAAGGATCGTCCAGCAGTGGCACCACGTGCTTGATCAGTTCCTTGTAGGGAGCTCGTGAACCGGAAAAGTGGCCGTCGAGCCGCATTGCCGCAACCTCGCGAACCTGGGGACTCCCGTCCCGGGTCGCATTGAAAAGGGTCTCCGCGTTCTTGCGAGATCGTGTCGAATCCAGCCAGCTTATCGACGTCGCCCTGGCAATGGCCGGGTAGTTTCGATTGACAACCATCGACCGCACGAGGGAATCCGTCTCCTCACCGCGGTTTCGGGCGGAGGAGAGTACAGCTGCGAAATGTGGCAATTCCTCTTTCGACTCGCCATACCAGCGGCGTGTATTTTCCATGCACCAGCGGTCGAGCTCCAGGAGCTGCTCAGCGACATCCTCCGCTCCATCGCGGGCCGCCCGCACCCAGTCACCGTATTGCTTGAGGTGAAGCTCCTCGATTCGTGCCTCGGGCAGTTTCACACGTTCCATGTGGCAGCGGGAGCAGGCATTGGGGGTTCCCAGGGAGACGCTCAAGTCGGGACGGGGAATACGAATGCTGTGATCGCGTCGTGGATCGACTTCCATGTAAGTTGTTTCCGGCATATGGCACTCCACGCAGGAGGTCCCCTCAGCGGCGGTGTGCTGATGGTGGGAAAGGGTATCGTACTTGGCTGCCGGATGCTGATGGCAGGAGGTGCACAGCTTATTTCCTTCAAACTTGAGTCGCGTGGTATGCGGGTCGTGGCAGTCGGTACAGCGAATCCCCTTGTGATACATCTTGCTCTGCAGGAAAGACCCAAACACATAGACCTCCTCCATGATCTGGCCATCGTCATGGTAGAGCGAGGGGGAGAGGATGGCATTGCTGAAATGATCGTGGTAGCTGTCACCTGGCAGGAAACCGGGATGAACCACTCGCCGGTGAGAATGGCAGGGAGCACAACTCTGAATCTCGTTGGCAGGATCCTTTCCCTTCAGCTGGGTCAGCCCGTAGCCATGCTGGCGATCCCAGAAAACGGATCCGGATTCCGCCAGATCCACGTGAATACTGCCCGGGCCGTGACATGCTTCGCAACTCACATCAATCTCACTGAAAGTCGTGTGGTAGGTTCCGGTCCGGTCGTCATATCGCTTCTGGAGGTTCGTGCTGTGGCAGTCCGCACAGGAGTTATTCCAGCGGGAGGCGATCCCGGTCCAGTGCAGGTCGTCATCTGGCAGGAGTTTCTCATGCACATCCGGCGGGTTCTGAAAGTACCACCGCCTGCCCGCCGTATCCCAGGTAATCCTCAGCACCTGGAGTTGGCCGATCTCTGACTCGGCCAGTCCCTCGGTCAGCTCAAGCTCGACCATGTACTGTTGCAGGGGCTCCACGCCCAGCACGTATTTCACCTCGAAATCCTGCAGCTCTCCATCAGGCCCCTCGGTGTTGACCATGAACCTCTCGCCATCGCGAAACATGCGGGAGGTGACACCAAAATGTTCCAGCTCGGCATCGTTAAAGTCGGCAAGGACTGTCTTGTCGGTCGCCTCGTCCATGGCAAGATCATGGTGCGAACCGTGCCAGAGATCCGCCTGCCGCTGGTGGCATTCGATACAGCGATTTCGGCCAACATAGGAGGGCTCCATGTCTACCGGCAGGGTCTCCCACCAGTCATATCCCAGCCAACTCGACACCACGACCAGCGCCAGACCGGTGGCAGCCAGCAGGTAGAGACGACCGGATCCACGTCGCTTCTCGTTATCGACCATGGTGTGCTGGCAGGGAATAGAGAAAAAAGACGTAACCTGTTACTTGGCAGGGGCTTTTGCTTGTTTGATTATCAACTCCACCCTAGAATGCGACAACCATCGGTTGAACCAGCAGGGCGACAAATCGGGCCGAGACGTTCCGGTTATGCAGAGAATTGACATTGTGCGGATCAATTTCTGCTCCCTCAACCCCCGGCTGATCGTACTGCCCGTCGACACGCTCTCCTTTCGGATACTCACTCATGCAATCCAATCCCGAGAATCACCAGGACCAGGCTGAGGAACAAGCGACCACCATTCACGACAAGCCGCTGGCGACTCGCCGGCAGATCCTGCAGGTCCTGGCAGCAGGTGGTATTGGCTCGGTGGCATTCCAGCGAGCCCTGGCCTCACGCGTGGTAGCCGCCGGCACTGTCACACCGCAGATGATCGAGGAGGCACAGTGGATCGCGGGACTGGACCTGAACGAGGCCGACCAGACATCCACTGCCGCCAGCGTGCAGCGGGCACTTGGCCAGTTCGAGGCTCTTCGCGATGTCGACGTCGGTTATGACGTGCCCCCGGCACTCTACTTCCATGCCGCCCCGTGGCAGCGTTCCGAAGAGCTCCCCCGCGGCACGGTCTCGGCAAGTGAAACTGCTGCCCCGGCGCTGCCCGATTCCGACGAGGGACTGGCGTTTTTACCGCTCAGCGAGCTTGCCGTGCTGATGCAAAATCGGCAGATCACATCGGAGCAGCTGACCGAGTTATACCTCGGTCGTCTGGAACGCTTTGACCCACTACTAAAATGCGTTGTCACGCTCACCCCGGAAATTGCGATCAAGCAGGCGAAGCGAGCCGACGCAGAAATCGCCGCCGGTCGTTACCGGGGGCCACTCCACGGGATCCCCTGGGGAGCCAAGGACCTGATTGCTTACCCAGGATACAAGACCAGCTGGGGAGCTCCTCACTTCAAGGACCAGGTACTCAACGAGAAAGCCACCGTGGCCCAGCGAATCGAGCAGGCCGGGGCAGTCCTGGTTGCCAAGCTCTCGCTGGGGGCCCTGGCGATGGGAGATCGCTGGTTTGGTGGCATGACTCGGAACCCCTGGAACCCGGAGCAGGGATCGAGTGGCTCCAGCGCCGGGTCGGCCAGTGCCACGGCAGCCGGGCTGGTCGGTTTTTCCATTGGCAGCGAGACCCTGGGGAGCATTATCTCCCCGTCGCGCCGCTGCGGAAATTCATCGCTTCGGCCTACCTATGGACGTGTCAGCCGTCACGGTTGCATGGCGCTGACCTGGAGCATGGACAAGCTGGGGCCGATCTGCCGATCGATCGAGGACTGTGCCCTGGTGTTCGGTGCCATCCACGGGTTTGACGGCAAGGATCCCACGGCAGTTGACCGCCCTTTCCACTGGCCTCCCCGGCGGGATCTGCACACGATGCGGATTGGCTATAGCGAGAACGATAAACCGCTCAAGGAACGCACGGAACTCGGTGTCCTGGAAGAACTCGGAGCCACGCTGGTCCCGATCGAGCTCCCCCACAACCTGCCCGCCTGGGCAATGACCATTATTCTCAACGTCGAGGCGGCCACGGTGTTTGACGAGCTCACCCGCAAGGGAATTACCGAGGGCCTCAATAGCTGGCCTGGCACCTTCCGCCAGGGACAGTTCATCCCGGCGGTGGAGTACTTGCGAGCAAACCGTGTGCGTACCATCCTGATGCGGGCCATGGCGGAGGTGATGAAGACGGTGGACTGTTACGTCGGCGGCGATGATGCAGCGATTACCAACCTGACCGGACATCCCTGTGCCGTCGTGCCCGCCGGCTTCAAGAAGAAAGACGACATCAGGACACCCTATTCTGTTACATTTACCGGCCAGCTCTTCGGAGAAACTGACCTACTGACGGTCGCCCATGCCTACCAGCTGGAAACCGGCCAGCATCTGGAGCACCCCCTGCTACCGGAACCGGCAGCCGAGAAGGACGAAAACTGATTCGCTGCGGGAGACCATTGCATGAATAAAAAAACGATCCGCGCGGCTGCCGTCCAGATGGACGTGGCCTTGATGAAACCGGAGGAGAACCTTTCTGCCATCGAGCAGGCGCTGGAGGAAGCGGCCGGGAAAGGGGCGAGACTGGTGGTCTTTCCCGAGTGCGCGGTCACCGGTTATTGCTTTGAAAGCCTGGAAGAAGCACTTCCGCTGGGAGAATCGATCCCCGGTCCCAGTACCGAGCGCATCGGCTCCTGCTGTTCCCGGCTGGATGTCCATGCGGTTTTCGGCCTGCTTGAACGTGTCGAGGACCGGCTTTACAACGCCTGCGTACTGGTGGGCCCCGGGGGGCTTGTCGGCTCGTACCGCAAGATTCACCTGCCCTTCCTTGGCATCGATCGCTTCGTCACACCCGGTGACCGGCCCTTCGAGGTTCACGAGGCGGCAGGCCTGAAGATCGGCATGAACATCTGTTACGACGGATCATTTCCTGAATCGTCACGGGTGATGGCGCTCGGCGGAGCGGACGTGGTGGTGCTGCCAACCAACTGGCCCCCGGGGGCGGAGTGTTTTGCAGCCCATGTGATCAACACCCGTGCAATGGAAAATGGCATCTATTACATTGCCACCGATCGTATCGGCGAGGAAAGAGGATTTTCTTTCATTGGTGGCAGCCGAATCTGTGATCCGAATGGCAACACGATCGACACGGCTGACCACACCGACCCGGCGATCCTGTATGCGGATATCGATCCGGAACGAGCCCGTAACAAGCGTTACGTGCGCGTTCCCGAGAAGCACGAGATCGATCGGTTTGACGATCGCCAGCCCCGCTGGTACGGTTCCATCGGCGAGTAACGTGCCGGCCCCCTCCCCTGTTAAAAAAACCGCCGAGGATTCCCATGCATCGACGCCATTTTTTCGAGTCGTCCCTGGCAGGCCTGTCGGCCCTCTGCCTGCCACCGGTCTATAGTGCCAGCAGCTATGCAGCCCAGTTCGGCAAACGAACCTCGCAGCTGAAGGTCACCGACATCCGCCGCAGAACAGTACGTCTTCCCTACCGGGATGCTCCCCGGCGGGCCATGGATCGGGAACTCCCCCACTGGCGCTACGCCGAGGTGTTCGAGGTGGAACTCTCCGGTGGCGCGGTCGGNATTGGCGAGGGGCTGCTCTATTACACCTGNCACGCAACCCGGGATGAGTACGTCAGGAAAGCGATTGGCAAGAACGCGGCAGAGATCATGTGGGATGACTACCACCTCGGGGCAGGTCTGCAGATGGCCCTGTTTGATGCCGTCGCCCGGACTGCCAGGGTCCCCGTTCACCGCCTACTGGGGAGCCAGCTCAACGACAAGACNCCACTCTCCTGGTGGAATATCGACATGGCCACGCCAGACATGCTGAGCGAATGCCAGCTGGCTCACAAGAGCGGCTACATGGCCTACAAGACCAAGGGACGACCCTGGTTTGACCTCTGGGACCAGGTGGAAACCGTGATCAAGCATGTCCCGCCCGAGTTCAAGGTGGATATGGATTTTAATGACACGCTGCTTAACAGCCAGCGAGGGATCCCNATCCTNAAGGAACTTGACCAGTATCCCCAGCTNGACATCTACGAGACCCCGATTCCCCAGGGCGACATCNCCGGCAACCGGGCAATCTGCCAGGCGGTCCGCGGNGCGGTCGCCATGCATTACGGGACCCCCTCCCCTGCCGAGGCGATTCGTCACCAGGTCTGTGANGGCTTTGTGATCGGCGGCGGTGCCGCGCGTGTCATGCGCCAGGGGAGCGTGGCGAGAGAAGTCGACCTGCCATTCTGGCTCCAGCTGGTCGGAACCGGCATCACCGCTGCCTGGTCACTCCATTTTGGAGCCGTCCATTCCCACGCCACCTGGCCGGCGGTGAACTGCCACCAGCTCTACGCGCATGACCTCTTGAAGAAAAAGATCCCGGTCCACAAGGGCTTCTCCCCGGTCCCCGNCGANGANGGGCTCGGCTACGAGCCCGACTGGCAGGCGATCGAGAAGTACCAGGTCGACAAGCCAGCTGGGCGACCGGATCCTGCCCGCATGCTGGAAACCCGCTGGCCTGATGGCCGGGTAATGTACACGCCCAACAATGGCCAGGTGAATTTCATGCTGACGCCGGCTCGCAAGGGAACGGTCCCCTATTTTGAAAAGGGGGTCACCACCCGGATGCTGCCCAACGATGGCTCGGAGAAGTGGAAAGCGATGTACGAGCAAGGCCAGCAGGGTCCGGTGCTGATCACGCCCTAGCCACNTCCCCGCCGCTTTACTCAGCCTCCACCGGTGTTCGCAGCGTACCAATCGAACTGATCGAAGCCTCGATCTGGTCACCCGGCTTGAGATAGGTGCCAGTGGTATTGCCTACCCCGTCCGGCGTGCCGGTGGAGATAATATCTCCTGGCTCGAGCGTCACGAAGCTGGAGATAAACTCGATCACCCCCGCCACGGGAAAGATCTGGGCTGCCGTACTGGAATCCTGCCGNAGCTCCCCGTTGACTTTCAGCTGCAGGGAGAGNTGCTGTGGATCGGCAATTGCATCGGCCGAGACAACGCAGGGACCACAGGGACAGAAGCTGTCATGCCATTTCCCGTGTAGCCAGTCGAAGAAGCCATCCTTCTCCCGCTGCTTGCGTNCCGGGTTGGGACGAAACTTGCGATCCGAGATATCGTTGATCACGGTATAGCCTGCCACNTGATCCAGGGCATCGGCCTCGCTGATCCCCTTTCCACCACGGCCAATCACAACTGCCAGTTCCAGCTCNTAGTCCGTCGAGACCGGATTCACGCTGGGAATCCGGATCGCCTCACCCGGGTTGGTGAGCGTGGTCGTGGGGGGCTTCATGAANACGTAGGGAAAGGTCTCNGCTCGTTCGGCCGCGATTCCACCACCCTCCTCGATATGCTTGGCATAGTTCCCTGCCAGCAGGNAGAGCTTGTTGGGCCGNGGAAGCGGGACCAGCANTTGCACGTCGGCAAGGTCACTCCTTAAGGCATCCAGCTGACCAGCCCCGTCACCCTCGAGCCAAAGAGCNAGCTGGCTGGCAGCCGCATGATACGACCCATCCGGCCCCAGCAGCGAAAGCAGGCAGCTGGTCTCCAGGTCAACCGGNTCTCCTGTTGCCTCCGCACAGGCGGCGGCAGCGGCAGCCAGNGGNATNACCGACTGGTCAGAAAAAAAACCGAGCTGGACANCACCACCTGCAGAAAATCGACAAACACGCATTCTTTANGACTCCCCTGGAAACAGNACTGCTGATCACTTCTCTNCTCGCNATACGCTCCTAGCCGATCGAGCACTCAACGCGTCGACCCTCGCTGGATGCCTGGTAGATCATCTCGATCAACTCCAGCACGTTCGTCATCGAGCCGGTCGTGTTCCGACAGGCNTCTCCACCCTTTCGAGCAGCCTCGATCCAGTCGGTGACCAGGGCNACACCATTTCTGCCCCCGTACCCGGGTGTCTCATCAGGCTCCACCGTGAAGACCTCCTCGGTGGCATACCACTGTGGCTGGGGGCCATGGATCTCAAGCACCCCCCCGGTCCCCTCACGTGACGGGTCCCAGTGGACCCAGCGTTTACTCCCACGAAGGCACCAGTGTGCTTCACCGGCCCAGCGAGGAATCCAGTAACCCCCCAGGAAGGTTGCCAGACCCCCTCCGGAAAGATCCAGCAAGGCAATTCCTCCATCCTCGACGTCCACAGGCGTGTCCGAGAAAACCCCCACCCGGCTGGTTACTCCAACCACCTGCTGGCCGGTAACGTAGAGCAGCAGGTCCAGGAAATGACAGGCCAGCCAGTTGAAAAATCCAGCCTGGCTCACGGCAGGGTCAAACAGGTAATGATCTGGNCCCCGGCGGTTCACATCGCTGGTAACAAAAGACATCTCGACACTGATCAGTTTCCCGAACCGANCATCGGCGATCATCTCGCGGAGTCGGTTNGCCGCCAGGTCATAACGCCAGTTGTAACCGGTCTGGAAAGCAATCCCCGCCTGNTCGACTGCCGCGGCAATCTGCCGGGCATCCTCCAGGCTGCCNGCNACCGGCTTTTCTGCCAGCAGGTGTTTGCCAGCGGCCGCAAGCTGGCAGAGGGCCGCGGGTCCCTGNTGGTTGGAGAGGCAGACGACGGCGCCGTCGAATTCAGAGCCNGCNAGCAGGTCGTCCACCGTTTCAAAACGAGGCACNTCAGAGTAGCGTTCCTCGAGACTTGTCGTGCCCCCGTCGTANCCCGGAACAATGGCGACGATCTCCAGCTGGTCCTCGAGGTTCACGAGCAGGTCGCGCCAGCCGGAACCATGTGGATTATCAACTCCAACAAAGGCAACGCGAAACATTGTCAGTTTTCTCTCAGGGCTGGCACAATATCACTGTGAGCGGCCAGCAGTGCCGGCACAATGCCAGCCAGCAGGCTTCCCACCACCGTCATCAGTGCACCTGAGAGCATCAGGGCCACCGTCGGTGTAAAAGCGATTGTGACAGCTTCTGCAGCGATTGCCAGATGGGTCTGGGAGAGGACAAGCAGGGAAGTGAGCACCCCCAGGCCACCCCCCAGGATGCCAACCATGATGGTTTCACCCAGCACCAGGAAGAAAACTCCAGCAGCGGTAAACCCAAGTGTCTTGAGCACCGCGTGTTCACGGATCCGGTCCTGGACCGACATCACCGTGGTGGTTGCCAGCAGGACCAGCAGCAGGCCAACGCAGGAGAGCCCCAGGTAGCGTGAAAGACCAATCAACTGGGTCAGGTCCCCCAGGCTCTTGGCCTGGAAACTTCCCTTCTGGCGGGTATCGGTTTCGACCGGTCCGGAACGCAACAGGTCATCAATCTCGGATGCCTTCCTGTCGGCATCCACCCCATCCTCGAGTGCCACCTCGAACTGGGTCACTGTTCCATCACTGCTTCCCTGCTGCTTCCGCTGCAGGTATTCCAGGTGNGTGTAAATATAGTTTTCCTCGGCGCGGTTATNNCTNTGAAAAATACCTGCCACGTTCACCGAGTANTGCCCGATCGAGAATTTATCGCCGGTGACAATACCTCGACGACTGGCAACTGCCTGCCCCACCACGGCCGCATCCTGGTACTTGCTGAACTCATCCCAGTTTCCCTCGACAAGTTCCATCTCTCGCACGCTNCGAAGTTTCGACGGCGGCATCCCGTAAAAAACGATCACATCCAGGCTGGCGCGGCAGTTATTGGTGAAAACCCGGATTGGTACCACCTCGCGAATTCCCTCCAGCTTGAGGATCTTGCGATCGTAGTCCTCGGGGAGGCCGCTGGTTGCCGGACAGAACTTGTTGGCCTGGAAGACAATCAGCGAACGGCTTGCTTCTCGCTGCTGGGAGAGGCTGTTCAGTCCCTGCTGGACNGAACCGACAAAACAGAAAATGAACATCGCAATGCCAGCCCCGACGACCGTCAGCATGGTCCGGATCCTGTGTCGCCAGAGTGTCTTGAACATGTACGGCAGGTACTTGAGCATCAGCTGACTCCCACCTGTTGGTTCAGTGCCTGGCTGTCATCGATCAAGATGCCGTCCACCATCCGCAGCTGGCGGTCTGCCACGGCGGCTGCTTCCGGATCATGAGTNACCATCAGCAGCGTCGTCCCGAGTTGCTCGTTAAGTTGCCCAAGCAGGTGCAGGATCTGGTCGGTCGATTCCCTGTCCAGGTCCCCGGTCGGTTCATCGGCAACCACCAGCCGCGGATCGGTCACGATGGCACGGCCAATCCCGACTCGCTGGCACTGTCCGCCGGACATCTGCCGTGGATAGTGATTCGCCCGGTCCACCAGGGCAACCGCCTGAAGGACGATCTCGACTCGCTCCCGGCGCTGCTGTCGGCTCAGCGGCAAGAGCAGCAGGGGTAACTCGATATTCTCATAGGCGGTAAGAACCGGGATCAGGTTGTGTGACTGGAAGACATAGCCGATGTTCTCTGCCCGCCAGCCTGCCAGCTTCGAGCGAGAGAGCGAGCCAATATCGGTGCCATTGATAACGAGTGATCCACTGGTCGGTTGATCGATGCCGGCAACCAGGTTCAGCAGTGTTGACTTACCACAGCCACTGGCGCCCATCAGCGAGATGAACTCTCCCTGCTCAATGTCCAAGCAAACCCCATCCAGGGGAGTGATCGTTTCATCTCCCTTGACGAAGTGCTTGCAGACGTCATTAATCTCGACCAGAACTGCCATGCTGTTCTTTCCTTGGCGACCACTCGTCCTTATTCTGCCGGCGGTTGCTCCCCAGTAACCTTGATCCGATCTCCGTCTTCCAGATCTTCCGGGGGGGACACAATAATACGGCTCGAGCGAGAAAGCCCGCTGGTAATCTGGACCAGCGATCCGCCGGCCGGCCCCGCGGTTTCCACCCGTGAACGTTCTGCCCTGTTACCTTCCGTACCGACTGTCCAAACATAGGTCCCCTGTTCGTCTTCCCGCAGGTGCTGGCGGGGCACGTAGAGATTCACCGAACCGGCCGGGGCGCCTGCTGCCTCGCGTTTCCCTGCGAGGAAAGTCGCATCCACCAGCATCTCCGGCTTGATCACGTCTGCCGGCGTCTCGATCGCGACTTTCACTTCCAGTGTGTTTTTCTGGATATCCGCCTCGGAACTGAGGTACAGCACACGGCCAACCATTGCCGACGAAAGGGCCAGGGACTCGATCATCACTTCCTGGTCGACCTGGATCCGGGGAAGGTCCTCGAAACGGACATCCACTCGCACCTGTAACATCGACGGTTGATAGAGTGTGACTGCCACACCCCCGTCATGCTCTCCCTGCCGTCCGACGCCTCCGGAGAGATGTGTACCGGGGCTTGCTCGCAACTGCAGGACGCGGCCATCGGCCGGTGCCCGAACAACCATGCGGCTCAGCCGCAGCTCCGCTTCGGCCTCAGCGACCAGGTCCTGGTCGAGGCTGGCCTGGGAGGCAGCCACCGCTGCGACCGCTTTATCCAGCTGCCGCTGTTCCTCTGTTTTCAGCTGGAGTTTTTCTTCCACAGCGACCCGTTGCCGCTTTAGCGCGATCACCTCGGCCTTGAGCGAGCCATCTCGTTTTTCCAGCTCCCCGACCAGGGCCTTGGCAGACTCCAGCTCACTCTCCGCCTCGTCGACAGCAACCCCCGCCACCACGGTCCCTGCCCTGGTCTTTCCCGCCAGGTCCTGCTGGGCAAAACGCAAACGTGCAGCAGCGCGTTGCAACTGGAATGGCAGATTCGCCAGCTCGGTCGCCACGCTCGCCAGCTGCGCCTCTGCAGCAGCCAGCTCCACCTGTAACTGGAGCGGCTTTTCAAAATTGGTCGTGGCGGCGACCAGGTTCGCCCTGGCCTCTTCCCGCTGCGCCTGGCTGAGTGCTACCTGGGCCCGTACCGCCGCAAGTTCCAGGCGGGCATCGTCCTCCACCATCAAGACAATGGGATCTCCCTGCTTGACCTCCTGGTCATCCACGACCAGCAGTTCCCTGACGACTCCCTCGGTCAGCGCGGCAACCCGGATCACGGTCGGGCGAGGCTCCACCCAGCCAGCAGCCTTGAACAGCGCGGTCCCCTGCTGCTGGCTCTGCACCTGGCTAATATGCACCGGGATCACGGTCACCGGCGTGCCGGGTATCAGAACATCGCGAAGAGCCCAGGCAATGATCACCAGGAAACCGAACACCAGGAGTCCCGGCACCAGGTATCGGGAGAGGTGCGACCTGCGGGGCTTGATCGACGTCCTGGTCGATTCCTCCCGGTCGACAGCAAGCTGTTTCAGGTCAATCTCATCTGGCATCGGTCTTCTCCTCGGAAAAACCGCGGGGCCACGTCAGGGTTTGACGAAGATCCCGGTGGCGATCAATGTCACATTTCCGTCCCCATCCTTGCGGGCCGTCCCCTTGACCACGATGGTCTGCAGTTCCGTGACACCCAGGAGCCGGCGGGCATCCTCCGCGACAGTACTACCATTCTTATCGACAATCTCCACGAGTGTTCGTGAAGCAGCCACATTCGGATCACAACAATAATCCCAGGGAAAAGGGCATTCATCGCCCGGAATCTCGTTACAGGGGACCAGGGAACTGTCGACAAGGTTGAACATCGCCAGCCCCTCGACCCAGGGCATTAGTTCCCCACCAATCCGTCCAATCACCATCACCTCGTCACCATCCTTGGCCTGGCCAAGCAGTTCCTTGACCTCCAGGGGATCTGCTGGCTGGCTGGTTAAAAGGTAGGGCGTTCCGTCAATTGCCGGCTTTTCTGCCTGCCCCTTGTCCTTGCAACCTGTTACCACCAGCAGCATGACTGCCACGATCGATCCAGTCAGTTGAAAATTCCTTTTCATCGTTGCTTTCACTCCCTTTACATTGTTTGTGCGTCACCGGACGCGTGAAAAGTTGTTCATTCATTTCTTCTTGATCAAATTGCCTTGAGTCCCTCGGCGACAGGCAGACGCAGTACCCGCCAGGCGGGTGGCAGGGCACCGATGACACCAAGCATCATCCCCGTGCCACAACCGATGAGGATCGCCATGCTGTCAATATCCAGTTGAAATGCTCCCATGGTNAATCGAACCGCCAGCCCATGGACAAAGACCATGGCAAACAGGGTGGCGATNATCGCCCCGGCCATTCCCAGCAGCAGGCCTTCCTGGACCAGGCTGATGACNATTGCCAGCCGCCNGAAACCGAGTGTCTGGAGCGTGGCCATTTCTCGAATCCTCCCCAGAGCTGCACCGTACATCGTGTTCAGACCGGCAAAAACCCCAGCGCCGGAGACAAGCGCAACCATCAGCCAGGCCAGCATGCGAACCGGTCCATAGTCACTCTGGAGTGCGCCGTAATAATCGGTCTCTCTCATTGACTGAAGTTCCAGGTCGAGACGGCGTTTACAGAAAGCATTGACCTGCCGGACATCTATCTCGCTCTGACAGGTGACCGCCACGATACTCAGATCCTGGCGTTTCATCGCCTGCTGCAGGTCATCCAGTCGGCACCAGAGTTCAGATTCAAAAACCGAGCCTCCAGCGGAAAAGAGCCCNCTTATTGTCCAGCGTCGTCCCTCCAGTTCAATCGTCTTTCCAATCGCCAGCTGGCTCTGCTCGGCACCCAGCTTGGCAGCCGCCAGTCGACCTACCATGATCTCNTCCGGCCCAGGCCAGGCNCCGGCAAGGAGNCTCACCTTCCGTCTCACCAGNAGNACAGAATTGGTCACTCCCCGAACCAGGCCCAGTGTTTCCTCCGGCTCGTCCTGCACNCGCATCTGTGTCCCCAGGTAAAGTTCCGGCGANACGTAAGCCCGTCCCTGGCGACGACGAATCTCGTCAACGTCTGCNCGAAGCAAATCNGAAGTTCGCATCGGGATCGAGGAGTACTCGATATTCTCACCCATCCCAAGTGCCAGNACGATCGCCACGTTCTCCTCACCACTNACGGTAAGCGTTTTCTCCAGGCCCCGGATAAAACCGACTACCACAAGAATCAACAGGCAGGACGTACTCAAGCCGAGCCAGGTCAAACCACTGCGCAGCGGTCGACGAAAGAGATTGCGTACCCCGTATTCCCACGGTAAAAAACCGGCAAAAACCATCTGCTGACCTGGAAGGAAGAACCATGACTGACACCTGACAATGCCGGCAGAATGCTCGGCACAAAACAATCGAGAGTCAGCAGATGACTTAGCAGATCAGCGAGGAGATCTGTAATCGCAAAGCCCGGCCGCTGGGGCAGGCATCGCTGGCAGNCAGTCCCCTGACGTGCAGCTGACCTGGCGCCATCGGATTCGAGACGGAAAGGTCGAGAAAAGAANCCGATGACTCGGCATCGGGGCTCACGCTGGAACTTTGGATCGCGAAAAAACCAAGGCTACAGATGCAGGTCTCTTGATGACCACGCGGAAGGGAATTCTCGCTTCCCGGAGTTTCCAGGTGCTGACAACAGCTCGAGGAGTANACGGGNCTGGCCTCAAACGTGCAGCAGGGGGCCAGGCCCATACTGCTNAGCGCAGGAAAGCCACCAACGAGNGCGATGAACAGGATNTTGTAAGCCCGGGAAATCATCAAGCGGCNNGCCTTCTTGTTGGGTGACGANCTAGTAGATAGTACGCAGCNGGAGAATTAAAGGTCAAGGGAATTCNCCAGTTNCACCTCTCTTAACGCTGCTGGAGGCTGCCCGAGAGCATCAGGCCCTTCAGCAGGATCGCGTTGCGGTGAAGCTGGGAAAGTGATTTAAGATACTCTAACCGGATCTGGAAAAATGTCCGCTGGGTACTCAGTAAAGTCAGGTAATCCACCTGGCCATTCTGGTATCCCTGCTGGACCAGCGAGATCGAACGATCCGCCCGGGGAATCAGCTGCTGCTGGTAACGTTCCACCTGTTGTCGCGCACTGGCATACTGACGGTAGGTGGTTGCCATCTGGTCGGTTAAACGCAACTCGACCTGCCGCACCCGCTGTTCGGCCGCCGTCCGGTTTGCCCGAGCGGCCTGGATATTTCCCTGGTTCCGGTTGAGAAACGGAATGGGAAAACCGACCTGGACATTGGCGATATCATCGGAGGTGATGTTATTGTGTCGCAGGCTGAGCATCACNTCCAGGTCCGGCTTGATCTCTTTCTCGGCCCGCTCCACGGCCAGCTTCCACTCTGCAACACCGGCATGGGCGGCAGCAAGTTCCGGGCTTTCTGCCATCACCACGCCATGGATCTCCTGCCAGGTCATGGAGAGCGGAAGAACTTCAATGCTGCCAACGAGCGTATTGACATCCAGGTCATCCATGCCCACCGAGGCACATAATCTTCGCCACGCCTCGTACTGCTGGTTACCCGAGTTATCCAGAAGGATGCGGGTTTTTTCCAGTTCCAGCTCCGCCAGCAAGAGCACATTCTCACCAACCCGTTCCGCTTCCAGCAGTGTCTTGCTTGCCACGGTNGCCTGCTTACTNATTTGCACCAGTTCCGTGGNAAGTTGNACCTGGCTACGGGNAACCAGCGCCTCGTAAAACCGTAGCCGCACATCGGTAATNACTCGTCCCTCCATCGACCGGGCATCAAAGCGGGAACGCTCAACAGCTTGATCCGCGACCGCCATGTCCAGCATTCGCTTGGCTGGCCTGGGGAATTGCTGCCGCACGAAAAAACCCTGCGCNCCAACCGTGTCCAGGTTTCCTANCTCNGTCGCGTGATATCCAACCTGCGTGTTCGGNTAGAGCTCAACCTGTACACGCTGNCCCTCTCTCGCATCNACCCGCAACCTGGCNATCTGCATCAGCGGNTTGTTTTCCCGGGCNATTCGCTCCAGGTCAGNCAGCGANAAGCCCTCTGGTTGCTCGCCAGGGAGGNCTCCNNCCGGCAGGGCCAGCATCAGCAGCAAAACCAGGGCTATTGTTTTTCGAGGAGCCAATTCGGATCGTCACCGGAAAAAAACTAACAAGACACAAACTCATAATCTGTATCGGTTGTAGCGGTTATGTCTATTAACCGGATTGGAGTTATCCGTGAGCGGGGTACGAGTCCCTCACGGCCGTTTGACAGCTTGAAAACAAGGCTTTTTAATGACTCCTTGTACACTTTGACCCTGCTGTGACGGAGATTATATGTCTTTGGAACTTGGATACTGTACCAACGTGCATGCAGGGCCCGACCTGAAGTCCACCAAGGCCAACCTCGAGAACCACGCCCTGCGTGTGAAAAAGTCTTTTTCACCAGGCGGTCCGATGGGGATTGGACTCTGGCTCGCCGCTCCAGCAGCCGCCTCCCTGCAGGACGGCTCGGCACTGGAAGAATTCCGGGACTGGCTCAATGAGCACGGCCTGCACCCGTTCACGCTCAACGGTTTTCCTTACGGAAATTTTCACCAGGAGGTGGTCAAGCACGACGTTTATCATCCCACCTGGATGGACGACAAGCGACTCACTTACACACTTCACCTTGTCCATGCACTGGACCAGTTACTTGCGCCTGGCAGCGAGGGAAGCATCTCCACTTTGCCCATCGCCTGGGGCAGCCCAAGGCCATCGCCCGAGATGCTTGACCATGCGGCCGATAACCTGGTGACCGTGGCCCGGCAACTGGCTG
>PANG01000077.1 GCA_002708345.1 Planctomycetaceae bacterium
ATGACAGGCGTGTTCTTTTCGGCCGTCGCCGGCTGGCGACTCACCTGCGGCTTTTGCACGGCAGCCGGCTGAACCCTCGGCCGGGACTCTTCCAGCACGAGTGGCCTGGCTGGCGTGAACTCATTCTTGGTCCCCTTCGGATCTGGTTTTCTCACTGGTTTTCTCACTGGCTTCCTGACCTCGCCGGACTGCTTCGTCCTGGTCGCTGGCAACGGTGGGGCAAGCGGAACAACATCAGGTGACCGGCCGGATACTGCCTTGGCAGGCAGCAGGGGAGCTGGTCTCGTGATCGATTTTTCCGGTATCACGTTGAACGGTGCTCTGTCATCCACGGGTTTCACCACGGGTTTCTTCTCTGGCACCTCCACCGGTTTTTCTTCTACTGGTTTCACCACCGGTTTTGGGCGAGTGCGAGGCGTGCTCGGAGTGGTTGCAACAGGTTGCTGCCCTACCCGGATAACCCTTGCCGCACGGGGCCTGGAATCCTGGTCCTTCTCCTGAGTCGAAAGCCTCCCGGAAACTGTCCGGGCCAGGTCCGTGACCGAGATCGAAAGATCTTCCTGGACCGATTCGAAGAAACCAGTAACCGGCCTGGTGATCTTGTGATGCAGGGACCGGAATTCTTCGTCAATACTCTTTACACCCCCTACCAGGTCTTTCTTCAGCGAGTCGACAAGATTATCTCCACCCTTTTCCGTTTCCCCTGCTCTAGCGGAAGACGCCGAAACGGCGGGGCGGATCCGTGCTTTCTGGGACTGGGGAAAAGCACTCATGATTTTTCTCTTGTTGATCGTCGGTGCGACGGGAGCAACTTGTCGTGGTGCCTCGGGAGTTGCTTCTGGAAGTGGCGTCGCGACCACACTGGCAACCTGCAGGTCTGCAGGAGCCTCGTCGATGGCTTCCAGTTTTCCCTGCTTGGCCGGTGGAGTGACGGAGAATGCCCCGGGACGTAACCTGGCGATACGAGCAAGCCAGTTGTTGCTCTCAGAACCGGAATCCGAATCTGCTTCTTCAACACGGGTTGCCGGAACCACGCTGTCAGGGGAAGTCGCTTCCTCGCTCGATGCAATTGCCTGCTGTTCCGGACGGGATTGCCAGTCATCCTCGCTGCTGGCTGGAAGCTGGCCTGCGAGAAGAACTCCCAGCTGTTCATGAATCGCGACAGGAGCAACAACCGTGATTTGCCCGTTCTTGACGTCCGGTGTGATCCGTACACCGGTGTTCTTTGAGTAACGGCGGGTTAATTCCTCGGTCCAGAGCCGCACATCATTCGGAGCCAGCAGGTAACAGCGGAGCTGTCGAACAGTGTGAATCCGTGGTATCGGGATGGATGGCGAGGAAACGGAAGGCCGATCGATTGTCTTGAGCATTTCGGCAGCGAGTCGATGGGCACCTGTATTCCCCTTGATAATGACGCGATTCGTTGCCCTGTCGATGAAAACGCGAGCAGCGGCCGGATCCAGAGTCTGTCGCATCTGGATGGCCGCAGTTTCGACATCCATGTGTTCTACCAGGTAAGATCGCGACAAAAGAGCGGCGGCACGAGGTACCGGCACCACACCTAAATCCTGGGAAAAAAGTCCTCCCACTGCCATGCTCCCAAGAAAAAGAGCCGGCACAAGGAAAACGAAAACGAGATGATATACACTTCGTTTCTTCATGAGCGTGTTCTGCCTACCAGCAGACTCCTGAATTAGCGTGCCTGGAAGGTGGGATACTCTTACCCTGTCGTCCCGCCTTACCTATCTTGACTAATAACTACGATCGTCATGATCGGACTTAATACGGTTCATCGGTCGTAAACAGGTGATAATGAAGCGATTTTGATGTGAAATAAAGGGTTCAAGGACCCGGAGAAATGAGATGACGGACGACGCACAATCCAGGCCGGAAGAGAAGATCAATTACCTTCAGCCAGATGTCCCTGGTTCCCTGCCATGGCTCAATGTCCCGCTCGTTCAGGCGACGGACCAGTCCCTGGAAGGTTACGGCCAACTGGTCGACGATTACCAGGATTTTCCCATCGAGATTGTTCGCTGGCCCGCCAGTGGCTGGCGACCGGTGGACCCTGGCACCGGGGACGAGGCAGGAACCACCACCGGGATTTTCAGTTCCCGGTGGCAGGGTGATCTGTTGATGGGCAGCAACAGCGCTGTCGACGATGAATACCTGCTTGGCTGGTCGGTCAACCCCGGGGAGGCAGTACAAGGGGATGAACCTGCCGAATGCCCAGGGCAGGTTTTGTTATGGCATGCCAATTACCATCCCGATGGCGGGCAGCTCTTCTACCCTCTTGATGACTCTCCTTTTATCGTTCCGCTTGCCCTCCCAGGGGACGATCTCACCCCAGGTGATTTTATTGCTTTTTACTTGGAAGCTGGCCGGGGACTCTACATACACCCCAACGTCTGGCACGAGGGTATTTTCCCACTTTCCACCGGAGCCAGGTTTCACGACGAGCAGGGTAAAGTCCATGCCCGCGTCAGCTGTAATATTGCCCGTGAATTCGGCCTTTTCCTGGCAGTNCCGTTACAATCTCCCCAGCCNTGAGNACAGCCCTGCCTCGCTCATCGCTGNGTCNNGGTTTGACTGCCAAATCCTGGCAGGCCAACTNGTACAGGAGCATGTTCCAGGAATTCCACGATCATCGCTGCAACGGCACGGCTCCCTCGACCGGAAAGGTGATTCGCATCCAGGAACAGGTCGGCAGGCAGGCAGGAGTGACTCCTGCAATACTCTTCCATGGCCGGCAGCAGGTCCAGCAACGGGACNCCAGCTGCTTCTGCAAATCCCTGCAGGATCTGCTGGGGAGCGGCGGACCTGTCCGTATCAGCAAACTGGAAGGTATAGGGAAAAACGACCAGCACAACCGGNAGNTCCTTCTCCTGGCAAAACCTGGTGAGCCTGCCCAGNTTCTCGAGTGTCGCAGTCCAGGCCTCCTGCACACGAGGACTCTCCGGTTTCCTGACCAGGTCATGAACGAAATTCACCTCCTCGGCGACAGCCGCCTGGCGCGGGTCGGCTCCGAACTTCAACCGCCGGTAGACCTGCCCCGNCAGCCGGTAAATTGCCAGCCTGCGGGCGAGCCAGCCACCAGCGGTATTGGCAGAATGGGCAAGCTGCCAGCCGACATTGTNACCTCCGAAACGTACCAGGCTCATCTTCTCGGTAACATCGTTCAGGACAAGACCGACAACCACCAGGTCCGGCTTGTAACGCATTCCCTCGCTTGCCAGGAACTCGTGATGTTGCCAGGGAGAGTAGCCACCAACACCGGCATTGACCGTTTCCACCTCGCCATCCAGCCGATCTTCCAGGAGTTCCTCGATCTTGTAGGGAAACGACTGGCGGTAGCTTTCCAGCTGGTAACCAAATGTCACCGAATCTCCGAGGTAGAGGATTCGTGGTACCGAGGGCGTTCGCTCGTAGGGAATTTCCAGCCCACAGAGTCCCTTTTTGTTGATTGTCACCGGAACGCCTCCCCAGTGATCAGTAACTTCAGCACGAAGTCGCCATCCCAGGTNCTTGTCGGCAACGAAGATCGTTGTCATGTTNTCCGCCGGGACAACTGGCCGGGCCATGAGCTCNGCAAGCACCAGGGGCAAGAAGCCAAACAGNAGCGCCAGCAGCACGCGAACTCGCAATCGGCTGCTAAAAAACCTGGCCAACCGTGAATCGTTGCTTCCGCGTCGCAACATCCATGCCGGAGCGAGCAACATCGCGGCAAGCAGGGCCATCACCAGTTGCGAGAGGTGAATAGCGGCGAGCGTNTCGGCTGCGAGAGGTGGAGAGGGGTCCAGCAGCACGAGCAGCCACTGGTTNTANACCAGGCACGAGAGCACGCAGACCAGGCCGGCGAACAGGCAGAGCAGCCCTGCAAGCTGGGGATGATCCTGTCGTTCTTTCATGGGCTGGNCCNCGCTCNCTTTTTTCGCCGTTTGAATTCCACTGGTATACCCTTTTTGGGTACCANCAGGCGAGGCCGGAGTAAACCTGCCAGGAGNCTCGCCCTNCTTTNCATCCCNCCGCTCACTCACCTGCTACAGGGAAGAGTGTCAGTGCGGTAGGATAGGGGAAGTCCTTCCTGTATCATTTTTGCGGAATCCTGATTGATGTTCTGTCGTTGCATTTCAGTCCTTGCCAGCCTGCTGATCATCTCCTCCCTGTCGGCTCAACAGCCGGCCGATCCCGGAAAGACCTGGAAAGAAGAGGACAGCATTGACGACCGCTGGAATGATACGGACATCGGTCCTTTCCTGGCCAGCGTNCTCCGTACCCCCGGCGGCCCGATTGCCAAGGGACTTTCGATTCGCCTGGGTGACCCGGCCAGCACGGCCGTCGGTTACGACCTCCAGACCGGCTCGTTGCGAGTCGCCTGGAGCGGCAACTTCCTCAGTTTTGATGCACGCCGTTACGGTATCACCTCTACNCCTGGCATNGCCGGCACGGTGCTTTTTCTCTGTTCCCGCCCNAGCTGGGGCACCTCNCCCGTTCATTATCAAGGCATGTACCANCATGGTCGCCGGCTGGTCCTCTCCTACCGTGTCGGTGACAGCACGGTTCTCGAATCTCCAGGTCCGNGCAAACNCGAGGGATCGCTCACCATCAGCCGCACCCTGGAAATAGGCTCTCACAAGCAACCCCTTTCTCTCACCCTGATCGATAAGGCAAGTGAAACAAGCGTGGAGAAAAACGCGGCCCGTGTTACCTGGCAGGGTAANACAACGCAGGTCGTGGTCCTTGCTCCCGGGATCGAGCCTCNCGTTGACGGCAATGCCGTGGTGGTAGACCTGCCACCCTCAGATAAAACACTCCGGCTTAAAATCTGTTATTCCCCGGCAACCGAGAAACTCACTCCTGCCCAGATCGAGCAGTCCGAGCTTCCTGCCGAGGATCTGCAGGCCCTCTCCCGCCCGGGAAAACCGATCTGGCCCCAGGAGTTTGCCACTCCCGGCGTGCTTGGCAACGAGGAGGGCCCCTACCAGGTCGACACGATCCCGGTTCCATTCGACAACCCCTACAAGGCCCTGATGTTCATCGCCGGCCATGACTTTTTCTCCAGCGGCGTGCTGGTCACCTGCACCATGCACGGGGATATCTGGACCGTCTCGGGGATTGACCGCCAGCTCAAGAAAGCCCGCTGGCGACGTTATGCGACCGGCTTCCACCAGTCGATGGGGGTCCGGATCGTCAACGACCAGCTCTANATCCTCGGCAAGGACCAGATCACCCACCTGGTCGACCGGAACGGGGATGGAGAAGCCGACTGGTACGGCAACTTCAACAATCAGGGCCAGACCTCACTGGGCGGTCATGACTTCGCCGCCTGCCTGGAGACCGACCCGGACGGCAACTTCTACTACATCCGTGCCCATGAGGGGGTGGTCCGCGTCTCGGCAGATGGCACCCGGCACGAGTCGATCGCCACGGGGTTCCGCAATCCGGTAGGACTCGGTGTCGGNCCACAGGGCATTGTCACGGCAGCTCCCCAGGAAGGGACCTGGACTCCAAAATCATGCATCATCGAGGTTCGCCAGGGCGGCTTTTACGGTTTTGGCGGTCCCCAGGTAACTCCCAAACGCCCCCTGGGCTATGACCCACCACTCTGCTGGATGCCTCGACTTCAGGATAATTCCAGTGGCGGCCAGGTCTGGGTCACGAGTGACCGCTGGGGACCTTTCCAGGGCCAGATGCTACACCTCTCCTATGGCCAGTGTGCCCTGCTGGTGGTGATGCGGCAGGAGATCGGGGCACAGTCACATGCCGGTACCATCAAGTTGCCCTACCTCTTCAAATCGGGCGTGATGCGTGGACGGTTCAATCCTCGCGACGGGCAGCTTTACCTCACGGGCCTGAAAGGCTGGCAGACACTTGCCGCTGATGATGGCTGCCTGCAGCGGGTCCGTTACACCGGCAAACCGGTGAACCTGCCGAAGGACCTCAAGGTAACCTCAACCGGTCTTGCCATTACTTTCACCGACCCGCTGGACAAGGAAACCGCCAGCGATCCTGATAACTATGCCGTGGACTGGTGGAACTACCGGTACTCGAAGGAATATGGTTCCAAGGAATACCGTGTTTCCAATCCCCGCATGCCCGGCCGCGAGGAGGTCTTCGTCGAAACCGCAGAACTGCTGCCGGATGGGCGAACCGTCATCCTGGAGTTGGAAGAGATTCAGCCGGTGATGCAGATGCAGATCAGTTTTTCGATCCGTTCCGCTGCAGGTGTCCCCATCAAGAAGACAATTTACAACACCATCAACGTGGTTCCTCCTGCCAGGTAGCAGCCGATGTTGGCCCCTTGTACAGTGCCTGCTGTGCCCCCTACCCTATAAGCGGATGATGTTTTACGCAGGAAAATAACCATGAATCAAGATCTCTTCCAACTCGAGGGCCAGGTCGCCGCCGTGATCGGCGGTACGGGGGTCCTTGGGGGAGCGATGGCCGAGGCGTTGGCGGCTGCCGGAGCTCATGTTGCCGTGATCGGCCGCAACCCGGAGCGCGGGAACGACCGCGTTGAATCGATCCAGGCTGCGGGTGGAACCGCCCTTTTCCAGCCGGCCGATGCACTGGATCCCGAAACGCTGGTCACCGCGCGCGATGAAATTAACTCCGTACTGGGCCCTGTCAGCGTGCTGGTCAACGCCGCGGGTGGCAACCATCCCGACGCGACACTGCCACCTGGAAGTGATTTCTGCGAGCTTCCGCTGGAAGCCTGGCGAGGGGTTTTTGAGCTGAACCTGGTGGGAGGGGTACTCTTGCCATCACAGGTTTTTGGCCAGTCAATGCTTACCGAGGGGCGAGGGAGCATCATCAACATTGCCTCGATGGCCGGTATCCTGCCGCTTTCACGCGTTGTCGCCTATTCTTCGGCAAAATCCGCCGTCATCAACCTGACACANTTTCTCTCACGNGAATGGGCCACCAAGGGAATTCGCGTTAACGCGATCAGCCCTGGTTTTTTCCCTGCTGAACAGAACAAGGCCCTGCTGTTTAANGAGGATGGCAGTTACAGTGAAAGGGGTGGCCAGATCATCGGNCACACTCCGATGGGGCGTTTTGGNGANCCCCGGGAACTGGGTGGCGTCGTCGTCTGGCTTGCTTCTGACGGTGCCTCCTCATTCGTGACNGGCCAGAATATCGTCGTCGACGGTGGTTTTTCGTCGACCACGATCTAGTTCGATTTTCTTGACTTGCAGAACGACGGAGACTGAATAGATGACCGGCCTGAATATCCGTGATGATTCCTGTCAGCTGGATTTCCTTGCCCTTGGTGCACTTGTTCATCGACTCGATCCAGGCGTGATTCCCTTTCGCAAGGCGCGCACTTTTACTGTTCATGTCTCGGGCGGCGAGTACAACGTGGCGGTCAACCTGAAGGACTGCTTTGGGCTACAGACCGGCGTCGCCACTGCCATGGTCAACAGCGGGATTGGCGAACTGGTCCAGACACGGGTTCGTGAGAGCGGCGTGACACCGTTTTACCGGCACTTTGAATATGACGGCATGCGAGGTCCCAACATCGCCACGGTCTACAGTGACCTGGGGTACGGGGTCCGTGCACCGGTGGTCTTTTACAACCGCGCCAACGAGGCCGGTGCGATGCTCAAGCCCGGTGACTTTGACTGGGACCAGATCTTCTCCGGCGGGGTGCGATGGTTTCATTCCGGCGGAATCTTCTCTGCCCTCTCGGGAACCACGGCAGACGTGATTATCGAGGGGATGGAAGCGGCCCATGCACANGGGGCAATCAACTCCTTCGATCTCAACTACCGTGCCAGGATGTGGGAGTCCTCCGGTGGGATCGAGAAGGCCCAGGAAACAATGGCCCGTATTGTCAGCAAGGCAGATGTTCTGTTTGGCAACGAGGAAGACCTGCAAAAAGGCCTGGGTATTACCGGACCCGAGGTCGACCTGGAACGCTCGAAACTGGATCCGGAAGCCTTCTTTGGCATGATCGAACAGGCGCTGGAGAAGTTCCCCAACATCAAGATGGTGGCAACCACCCTTCGAGAGGTGCAATCGACCGCCCGCCACCAGTGGGGCTCGGTACTCTGGCTCGACGGCGAGAAGTACATCAGCCCAACCTGCCAGCTCGACGTGCTTGACCGGATCGGCGGGGGCGATGGATTCGCATCCGGATTGATCTATGGTCTCATTTCCGGCCGGGAACCCCAACAGGCCCTGAACCTTGGATGGGCCCATGGTGCCCTCNTGACCACCTTCCCAGGCGATACCACGATGGCCACGCTGGCCGAGGTGGAAGCCCTGGCAGNGGGAGGGTCGGCGCGGGTGCAGCGCTAACTTTTCCAGGCAGCCCTTGTTTTCATAACCGCGGGAAAAAACCATGCAACTTGGATTTGCCAGCGCCATTATCCCGGAACTTGACCTGGACCAGGTGCTCGCCACAGCCAGCAAGATCGGCTACGACTGCATCGANCTGATGTGCTGGCCACTGGGCAAGGCTGAACGGCGATACGCGGGCGTGACGCATATCGACGTCGACCAATTGGACCAGGACGCTGCCGACGATATCCGGCAGCGATTTGAGCAGGCTGGCGTCACGATCAGCGGACTCGGGTATTACCCGAACCCGCTGGCTGCCGACCCCGCTGAATCCAACCTGGCCGTGGAGCATATCCGCACGGTGATCGATGCCTGCACCCTGCTGGGCCTGCACCAGATGAACACATTCATCGGCCGAGACCCGGCCCGCTCGATCCACGACAACTGGCCCCGCATGCTCGATACNTGGAAGCCGATTNTCGAGTTTGCCGAGCAGCGTGACGTCAGGATCGGTATCGAGAATTGCCCGATGCTATTNAGTTACGACGAGTGGCCCGGCGGAAAGAACCTGGCAATCAGCCCCGAGGTCTGGCAACGGATGTTCGAAGATATCCCAAGCGACCATTTTGGGCTCAATTACGATCCCTCCCACATGATCTGGCAGCAGATGGATGCCTACCAGCCGATGCTCGACTTCCGCGAGAAGCTCTTCCATGTGCATGCCAAGGATGTTCGTATCGAGCGAGACCAGCTTGACCAGGTTGGCATCCTGGCGACGCCGCTCAAGTACCATACTCCCAAGCTGCCCGGCAAGGGGGACATNGACTGGAGTCAGTTCTTCTCCGTGCTGGCCGAGAGTGGTTACGACGGGCCGGTCTGCGTGGAGGTCGAGGACCGGGATTACGAGGAGACTGCCGAGTTGCGTCACAAGTCGCTCGAGGAGAGTCACACCTACCTGCGACAGTTCATCCCGTCAGCATGATGACACTTCTTTGCTCGTCTAGTACGTTGCAATTGGATTGATCGGGGAACCGGTGCCCCCCTCCACNGCAAGTGGTGCAAGCGTCAGAAGGAAAGTCCACTGCTTTCGCTNTCGAGACTCCTCTGCCACGGCACGGAAGTCACAGCAGTCCAGGATCGGCATCCCCATCTGTACGATNACCCCCAGGTGGACCGGCAACTGGATTCCGTCACAACCCGATGGCATCACGTCGAGTGCCAGGTCGCTTCCCACCAGCGCCACGTCTCGCTCCTTGAGCCACTCCAGGCAGGAGACATGCAGTCCCGCCGAACCNGCCATGATNTCCCAGGGCCCCTCCTGCTCNCGCCTCGTCCAGCGACCGGTGTTTACCAGCACCGCGTCCCCGGATCGAACTCGCACACCGGCCTTCTTTTCCCAGGCTTCCAGGTGTTCCGGATAAATCGCCTCGGTACCCTCGAGGTACTGCACCCCCAGCAGGGCGGGAATATCCATCAGCACGGCACGTGTGAAGATCCCGTTACGGACCCGGTTGATAGAGAGTTGCCCGCTGCCACTGGTAAGAATCTTTTCGGCCGAGTAGCCGTTATAGGTTTTCCCCTGGTAAAAAATGTGAAAGAGAGCATCGAGATGGGTCTGCGTGAAACCATGGTACTGCACGCTGTAACGATCCCCTGCTCCGCCCACTCCACCCGAGACCGCGTTGATCATCACCTCGTGCTCAAACGGACTGGAACCATCCATCCGCTCCTTGATCACATCGTGGGCCATGGAAATAGAGACCCCTGCCCTGACCAATGATGCCGCCTGGCGACGCCTGCGAGGAGTAATCAGGTTCAGTGTCCCCAGCTCGTCATCCTCTCCCCAGCGTCCCCAGTTGGAAACGGACGCAAGGATCTCCTGGACCTCCTCCGCCGTCACTTTCTTTGCCNNCTGCGGTTCCTCGCCAGGAGCAAGCATGGCCAGTCCTGCCAGCAGCAGTCCAGCAAAGAGAACGAGTTGGATTTTCATTGGAAACCTCACCGGGAACAGGTCGGAATGGTCAGCAATCACGCGAGTGCCTGCAAGTGTAACGAAAAAAGGTTGGGGCTGTTATCAACCGGGGCGATTGGAAGGGAGNNGAGTGATTCGTGTTTTCCAGCCAGCCAGCGATCAACTCGCTCCATTTTTCGCGGTAAAATATAACCCGGCCGATTTCCTGTCCTGACTCGGAGAAAATCACGTGTCCTTGATACCTGAATCGCACAACATCCCGCGCAGGCATTTCCTGGCCAGCTCGGCCCTGGCAACTGCAAGCCTGCTGGGCACCCCGTCCGGATCCGCCCGGGAGAAAAAAACGGCTCCTGCCACCCCGAACCCGATCGCTGTTTCCACTTACTCCTACTGGCGGTACCGCAAGGACACGAAGCTGCCAATCGAGGATTGNATTGACCTGGCGGCCGAGGCCGGATTCGATGCCGTGGAGATTCTGCACGTGCAGATGACTCGCGAGGACAATTCCTACCTGCAGATGCTCAAGCGGAGAGCCTTCGTCAACGGGCTGGACCTTTGCGGCTTCTCCACGCACCAGGGTTTCGTCTCACCGGACGAGGCAGTCCGCCAGCGGAACATTGACCACACGCTTCGCTGCCTGGAACTTGCCTACAAGCTCGGGATCCCCACCATCCGGGTGAACACCGGCCGCTGGGGGACAATCGGGGATTTCAACAAGCTGATGGAGAACAAGGGAGTCGAGCCGCGTCTGGAAGGCTACACCGATGACCAGGGATTCGAATGGGTGATCGACAGTTTCGAGAAGTGCCTGAAGAAGGCCGAGGAGCTGGGAGTGGTCATGGGGCTGGAAAATCATTGGGGCCTGGGCCGTACGGCAGAAGGAGTTCTGCGGATCGTCAAGGCGATCGATTCTCCCTGGCTGCAGGTGACCGCCGACACCGGTAATTTCCTGGAAGACCAGTACCGCCAGTTCGAGATGCTGGCTCCCAGTACGATCTATGTTCAGGCCAAGACGTACTTTGGCGGCGGCACCTGGTACACGCTCGACATTGACTACCAGCGAATTGCCTCGATTCTCAGGAAAGTCAATTACAACGGCTACATCTCGCTGGAATTCGAGGGCGAGGAGGCCCACCAGACGGCGATCCCCAAAAGTCTGAAGCTGCTGCGCCGGGCTTTTTCCTGAGGTCCAGGAACGATCCGAGTTCGCACGATCCGGGCCAGGCATTTTCCTGGACCACAGGCCCAGGCTGAATCCGATAATATTCACGATGATGTCAGCAGACTTGTTGCCAATGCTCTCCACGGCAAACTCGAATGGCAACACCAGTTCCAGTAATTCCCAGCCAACGGAAAGCACCAGGAACGTTAGCCAGTGAATTCCTATCCACCGCGCGACCAACAGCCAGAGAAAGAAATGCGCGATCGAATAGTAATTCAGTACGTGCATCGGTCCACGTGAAGGACTGAGATTCTGGGGGGGGAAGCTGTCGCCGCCTGATTCTTACACTACTTCCCGGACGGGCGGGCAAAGATCACCTCGTGCCTGGCGCGGCTGATCCCGACCAGCCCTCCACCTGCCGGGTCAGTAGCAAATCCCTGGCCGGTAAATGGCACCACATAACTCCCCACGTGCTCCAGCACTGTTCCCTGGCGAGGAATCCTCACCCGAAAAGCAACCGGGTCATCGTGACCGGTTACCAGCAGTTCGCCCCGGTACCAGATACCCCCGGAAAGGCTGTACTTGCCGAGCTTTCCAATCACGCTTTGTGGATAGGTCCAGCGGCGCAGCTCGTTAAATCCATCATCAAATTCCACCAGGAAAGTCTCGCTGTTGTTCTCGTCATAACGGGCGAAGTTACAAAGCCAGTGACCCCGGCGGCGGACAATCCACGTCAGGCTTCCTCCGTAATCGCCAAAATTGACCAGCGTCGCCAGTTTCAATATGACCGGGTCAAAGACCTTGACCTCGCTCTTCTCCGGTTGAAGCGGGTAGTTCGAGTGTGCACAGAGCACACGCCCCTTCCAGACATAACCGCTGTTCAGGTGCAACGCCTCACCCGTGCTGACTCCCAGACGCTTCCCGGTCTGGCGGTCATAGATCGCCACGGTCCGGTTTGTCACGGCAAACACGTGCTGCCGGCTGGCCGCCACTCCCTGGTGAGCCTCGGGTGCCGGAAAAGTACGGGCCTCCGTGAAACCAGTCGATGGCCGCTGAGCGAATGCCGACAGGGACAACAGGCTGGCTGAAAGCAGCAAGAAGATATACGAAAAGCGAAACATGCCAGGGATCCAAATACGAGAAAAGATCTGGCCCCCATCGTGCCAGATTCGTTGGCAAAAACAACATCCGCTGGCAGTTTCTTTTCAGTCCTGTCCCGACCACAACTCCCTGCGAAGTGGTCNCACATGTTTCAGGTAGACGATTGCCTGCACGCTGAATGAAAGCCCCACGATGATTGCCGCAAGCAGATAAGGTGCCCTCACGTTCCCACTACCAAGCCAGCCACCAAGGAAAGATCCCCCCACGGCCCCGAATCCCAGGAAGGCCTCGTTCCACCCAAAGGCACGCCCTTTTCGTTCATTCNCGTTTCCGGTCGAGCTGTAGAAGAGGCTACCAAAATAGTTGTANCCCATCAGAACAGAAAAGCCGCATACCGAAAGGGTCAGTACAACGATGCTCGAACCCAGCAGGATTCCACACAGTCCCACGATCCCCAGCAGGTGGAACAGTGCCGTATAACGGAAGTGGTATCGCCAGCCGGTCCGGAAATGCATGACAACGAAGGTTGTGATCACCACTCCACGTCCAATTGCCAGGATCATCCCATGTGCATCGGCAGGAATTTCCAGCTNGACAAAAAGATGAGGAAGCAGGAACCAGAGGATACTCATCGAGAACATGCCGCTGAAATTGGCCATCCAGCTCAGTCGNCCAAAGGCACGGGCCAGTTCCGGAAAGACCGAGCCATCNNTCGGCAGTTCANCCANGAGCGATGAGTTGGAATCCNGTTCTCGTATCACGAGCAGACAGAAGAAACTGGCTGCCACCAGTCCCATCGCACACTGGATCGGGGCTGTCGGTCCATAGGCCTCGAACATCCAGCCTCCACCAAGCTGGCCGCAGGCAATCCCCAGGTTGAAAGCCAGGCAAAAACGAAGATACGTCCCGCTGGCAGCAGAACCCACCTTGTCCTGTCCCAACCAGGCCATCACCGGTGGGTAAATCAACCCCAGCGAACTACCAACCACTACATAAGCAGCATAAAAAGTCCAGTCTCCCGGTGACGAGTTAAGTGCGGCGAGCATGCCCAGGAAAAACAGTGCCGTTCCCAGAAGTGAGATCGGGCGGCGCCCAACACGATCCGCCAGGCGGCCTGATACCGTGTTGGTCAAGCCGGAAGCGAGTGCGTAAGAGGCGCCCAGCATCCCCATCGCGAAGATGCTTGCCTTCTCCTCTGCCAGGAAACGGGTGCTGACGAAGATGAACATGATCGCTGCAAAGTCAGTTAACAGGGCGATCAGGTAGAGCATTGGTGTGACCATGGAAATGGCAAGGGTGAACCGAAGAGTATCCGTATTTCCAGAAAAGACTCAACGACAACCCGGAAAATGCTATCCTGTGCACACACATTCCAGTCCCGCGTTCTGTTTTCATCGAAGGAGCATCCTGTGGATATCGCCAGGGTAAAAGAGCGACTCCGGGGACCCATGATCCCGGTAATCACCAACCTCAACGAAGACCTTACCGTGGACCATGGGGCCATCCACGAGAATGTCCGCTACGTGGTCGAGCGTGGAATTGTCTGCGGCTCTGGCGTCCTGCTGGCGGTGGGAGCCGGCGGGGACTTCCCCATGCTCTCACTGGATGAACGGAAGGCAGTCTGCAAAACCATTGTCGAGGCGGCGGCGGGAGAGACCCCGGTGCTGGTAGGAGCCCAGGACACCAATCCCTCGGTCTCGATCGAGATGGCCCGCTGGTCCGAGGAAATCGGTGCCGACGGCATTCAGATGAGCCCCGGTTTTTACTACGAGTCCTCTGACGAGGACTGCCTGCGTTTTTTCCAGGCCGTCCACGACGCCACCAGCACGGCCGCGATCATGCTCTACAACACCCACTGGGAAGGGTACGACATGTCGCTTGACCAGATCGACCGGCTGGCCGAGTTGCCACGCTGCCTGGGACTCAAGTGGTCCACTCCCGGGGGGGGCGGTGATTACCTGCGGGGGATCTCTCGTTTTGCCGATCGCATGGCAGTCGTCGACAACCAGGGGCT
>PANG01000078.1 GCA_002708345.1 Planctomycetaceae bacterium
CACCTGCAGGGCATCGGAGGCGGTCAGGTTACTGTCGTTGTTGACATCCAGGAAACGGGGAGCCAGGACCGGGGTCTCTCCCTCGGCAAACACAAGTGGCCGCGCACCTCCCGAATTGAGCTCGTTGATCGCCTGAAGCGCATCAATGGCGGCCACGCTCCCATCGCCGTTCACATCAGCGGCCAGCTGGGGGTTGTGCCAGGGATTGGCACTCAGCATGCGGCGCCCTTCCAGCTGCTCAAAACCAAGTCCGCGGTGTTGCACACGGGAGCTAGATTTCCTGTTTTTCACCGCCACCAACCTCTGCCGCAGGAACACCCTGCTCACGTAACCTGCCCAGGTTCCCAGTCACAAGAAAACCGGGGAAAACTAACTGGAATCAGTACTCTCTTGTTCTATCGACACTTAACCAGCTGCAATCAACAACCGATGTAAACCTTATATGCAGAGAGGCCGTTATAATCCGCATAACCGGCAAAGTTCGATACGTGAAACACCACTCCTCCCCCACAAGTGACAGGCGACTGCAGCGTGGCACGATGGCCTCAATGGCTGTCGGTGTGCTGTTACTGTCCCTGGGGTTACTTGCCGGAGAGGACGACTCGCCGCTGCAAGTCATTTCCGCCCCCATCGACCTCCAACCGGCCACGCCGGCTCCCCTCCCGGAGACCAGCCAGCGGCTGCCAACAGCAAAGGGTACTGACAGGGCGACGCCCAAGCGGAAGCTTCCGGCAACAGGCACCCCAAACGCTGCCGTTCTCCAAAGCACACCGGCCAGTCCCGGGTCGGCCGAACAGGTCGTGTTCCTGTCGGATGACATCCCTCTTGAGGAACCGCCAGGCAAGCCCATTGAGCCCCCGATACTCCGGGATCCACACCAGCACCAGGGCCGCGACCCGGACTCTCCCACCGACAGCAGTCCGGAGGAGACTGGCACCTGGTCCCGGGAACACCCCACCGGCTACTCCGGACCAAGTGGGATCGTGCCGCGTGACCCAGGCGAGGGAATTCACTTTGTCCCGATCGAGGACCGTTGGCGAATTGGTTACCCAGAGTGGGATCGCCACCAGCCCTCCGTCGCGGGGCACCCCCGCCTGATCGATGCCCCCTTCAAGAGCATGCCCGACGATGATTTTCCGTTCGTCCGCGGCCGCAGGCTTGACCCCTACCACCAGAACATTCTCAAGGGTGACTACCCACTGATCGGCCAGGACACTTTCCTGAACCTGACGGCCGCCACGATCATGACACTCGAATCACGGGATATCCCCACTCCCACAACGCCTTTTGAGAGCACCCTCTCTCCGGGGCAAGAAGAGTTCTTCGGGGATCCTGACCAGTTTTTCTACCGCCAGGATTTCCTCTTCAGCTTCGATATCTTCCACGGCACTGACGGGTTCAAGCAACCAGACTGGCGCGTGCGAATGTCGATGATCTACAACCTGAATTACCTCGATGTCGATGAACTGGGGATCGTCAACCCGGATGTCCGTAAAGGAACGACTCGCTTCCGGGATGACTTTGCCCTGGAGGAATGGTTCGTTGAATCCAAGCTGGCCGATACCAGTCCCTACTATGACACGATCTCGGTACGTGCCGGATCCCAGCTCTTCGTCAGTGATTTTCGGGGATTTATTTTCTCGGATGTGAACCGGGCAGTGCGATTCTTCGGGACCCAGGAAGCGAACCGGGGACAATTCAACGTGATCTGGTTCGACCAGACGGAAAAGCAGACCAACAGCGAACTCAACACGTTTAATGACCGCCAGCAGAACACGCTTATCCTCAACTACTATCGCCAGGATGTCGTCTGGCCCGGCTACGACGCAGAGGTCAGTTTTCATTACAACCATGACAAGGCATCCTTCCGTTTTGATGAGAATGATTTCCTCGTGAGGCCCGATCCGACCGGGGTCTTCGCTCCCCACAAGATCGACTCCTATTACTTCGGTATTGCCGGGAATGGACACATTCACCGCATGAATATCAGCCACGCGCTTTACTGGGTTGATGGAAAAGACCAGCTCAACCCGATCGCCGGGCGACCGCTGGATATTGATGCCTGGATGGCGGCCGTGGAANTGTCGGTCGACCGCGACTGGATGCGATTTCGCACCTCCTACTTCTATGCCTCGGGGGACGACGANGTNAACGATGCCNAGGGAGGGGGCTTTGATACCATCTTCGACAACCCGAATTTTGCCGGTGGAGAATTCAGCTACTGGCAGCGGCAGGCGATCGGGNTGTTCGGTGTCCANCTGGTCAACCGCGGNAGCCTGGTGCCAAACCTGCGATCGAGCAAGACCCAGGGNCAAACGAANTTTGTCAATCCCGGNCTTCACNTGCTNAATTTCGGCGTCGANGCAGACATCACNCCACGTACNAAACTGATCGGCAACGTNAATTTCCTCTGGTTCGAACANCCCGAGGTNCTGGAGACNTTTGTTTTCCAGTCCGATATCGATNACAGGATTGGNACGGATCTGAGTCTCGGGGTCGAGTTCCNTCCGCTCCTCAACAACAACCTGATTATTGTCGGGGGCGTCTCCGGCCTGATTCCCGGTGAGGGACTCAGGGACCTCTATTCCCAGCTGAATGGTGATACCGACCGCCTGTTTGCCGCTTTCCTGGAAATGATCGTGGAGTTCTAGGCAGCGAACATCTCCAGATCCCTTGATTACTCCCTATCGCACGTCCTATCCTGTTGCAAGCGACCCAGCTAACGTCCTCTCTCCATCAAGGACATTCTTACGTGAATACGTCCTCTAACAGTCGCGGCTTTGGGTTCCTGAATACGACTCAGTTCCTCAACGCTTTTAACGACAATCTGCTCAAACAGATGTTAATGTGGGGCACGGCAGCCGGGGGCATCTGGGCCAGCCAGATCGCACCCGGGGGACAGGCATATGCCTCGCTCTGCCTTGCCGTTCCCTTCATCCTGCTCTCGGGGTTTGCAGGGCAGTTTTCCGACCGCTATAGCAAGCGGTCGGTGATTATTGTCGTGAAGTTCATGGAAGTCCTGATCGGCATCATGGCACTTGTCGGTTTCCTGATGGGCAACCTCTGGGTGTTGATCACGGCCCTGGTCCTGATTTCCATCCAGAGCACATTTTTCAGCCCGGCCAAGTACGGCATCCTGCCGGAGATTATCGAGGAGAAGCTCCTCAGCCGGGCAAATGGAACCCTCAGCATGTTCACCTACGTGGCCTGTATCCTCGGAATCGGGGCGGCCGGTCCCCTTTACGACCTTTACGCCCCCGATGGAAGCACGGCTCCAAGTGGTATCCTCTGGATTCCCGGTGCTGCGATCGTGCTGGTTGGCATCCTGGGAATGATCGCCACACGTGGTTTACCCCGCGTCCCGATCCAGAACCCGACGATGAAGATCCGGCCGGTCTTTTTCAGGGCTTACCGGGAAACCTGGCAGGATATCCGTGGTACCCCACTCGGGACCGTCGTGATTGCCTGGTCCTACTTCTACATGATCGTGGCAGGCCTGGCGATTCTCATTCCGGCTGATTTTGCTGACCTTCTTGATATCTCACGTTCCAGGGCCACCCCCTTGTTACTCTGCCTCGCCGTTTCACTTGGCATCGGCGATTACACCGCAGGTCGTCTCTCGGGTCACCGCATTCGTCCGGGGATGATCCCGGTGGGAGCGATCGGGACCACGGTCATGCTGTTTGCCCTGGGAGCCATCCCACTTAATTACTATCTCATCGGCATCTGTCTTTCGGCAGCAGGTTTCATGGCAGGGTTCATCATGGTTCCACTCCAGACCATGACCCAGCAACTCGCCTCGGAGAACCAGCGAGGGGGTGTCCTGGGACTCTGGAACTGCGGCTCCTTCCTTGGAATTGTGCTCGGCAATGTGATCTTCCTGGTGGTCAAGAGCAAGCACGTGAACATGGCATCCAACCATGTCTTTTATATTTGCGGTGGTCTCGGAGTTATCCTTGTCATCCTGCTGTACACGGGCTGGCAGAAGCAGTTCGAGGAGGCGGTCAACGAGCCTGCCGGGAAGGTCCCGGAAGAGCAGGGGAGTGAAGCCAGGAGCACGGTCGACGATGAATAACTACCATGCCTTCTCCCGAGCGATGACACCCTGGCAGCCGGGTTGTCTACAATGGCATTCCTGCCCTCTCGCCTCCTTCCTCCAGCCCCCCCTTACTGGCAGATAACGCATGACCACGATCTATCACGAGACGTTCGACAAGGGTCCCGGTGGGTGGTACGGCTTTGACAGCAACTTCGCCGGCGACAAGCCGCTCGAGTTCGACCAGGGATCTGTTACCTCGCGTTCCCCCTGGTGGATCGACTACAACCATGCCCCTCCCGGGGCAGGTTACATGCACCTGCTCTTCATGCTTGATACCCTGAGGGCTCCCAGCGAACGCCACCGGGCAATTGCTGGCGAAAACCGCTTCATCGAGCAGAAGGTCGGTACAAATTTCATCGACTCCACGCTCACCCTGCGACTGAAAGGGGAACTCCTCTCGCAGGAGACAGAGCTGCTGTTACTCTGCCAGGCTGTTCACGATGATCTTTGTTCCGGTTGGCTCCTGACCGGGCAGCCATTCACGGTGACAAACGACTGGTCGGAATCGACCGTGCACGCGTGCCTGGATGCCGACCAGTGGACCTGCCTGGGTAGTCGTCACGATCGCACGGCGACCTATGGATATCGCCCGCTGGAAACGGTCCTGGGCGACGTCAACACCGACATTCTGCTGGTCTTGTTTCCCCTGGACATTTNTCCAATGGGACCACTCGATGGNGATCCACACACGCTCAGACCGGAAGAGGACTACCCCGTCTGGCGCGGTCGACTTCCAGAGGGTTATGTTACGCTCGACGACGTCCGCATCGAGTTTCCCTGACATTTCTCCCATGCCCCACCGTCTCGAGCCTGGTGGCACCACCCGCCGTCACCATTTTTCTCGATGCCAGGAGCTGGCCTGTACCTCCTCCCGATCAATAGCACCTTGCCAGGCGAGTCGTCTACAATGGCATTTCTGCGCCATTGCGTGCTTTCTCCAATCCCGATACTGAGGCCTTCCTGATGTCACGACAGTTCCTTCTCTCTCTGCTGTTGCTGCTCCTGGCCTTCCCTGCCCGGGCTGAGAAACCAGCGGCCCCCCCGATCCTCAAGACCGGCAGCAGTGGTCCGGTCGTGGAGGATCTTCAACGGACGCTCAACAGCCTGCTCAAACCGTCCCCTGGCCTCGACGTGGACGGGGCCTTTGGCCCCAACACGGCCAAAGCGGTCCGTCGCTTCCAGAAGGACAACAAGCTGCCGGTGACCGGTACGGTGGATGCCGCCACCCTGCAGCTGCTCACCCCGCCCACGCCCCGGCCGCCGGCAGTCCCTTCCCCGGAGGCTATCAATGGCGAGGTCCTTTCCCGGCAGCCAGCGGACTCGCTCGACGGCCCTCCCTTTGTCAGTTGCAAGGCCTGGGCCATTGCCGACGGACAAAGCGGCAAGCTGCTCTGGGAATCCAGCGGCAACAAGTCCCTGGACATGGCCAGCACCACCAAGATCATGACCGCCTACATCGTCCTGTCGCTGGCCCGGCAATCACCTGACGTGCTCGATGAAACCGTTATTTTCTCCGAGCGAGCAGACCAGACGGGGGGGTCCACATCGGCGATCCACAGCGGGGAACAACTCCCGGTTCGCGAGCTTCTTTATGGCTTGCTGCTCCCCTCCGGCAATGACGCATCGGTCGCACTGGGCGAGCATTTCGGCCGCCGCCTTGCACCCCGGGGAACCGATTCGGAAAGTGACCCGCTTTTCCTGTTCATTGCCGAGATGAACCGCCAGGCAAAAAAGCTCGGCATGCGGCAGACCCGCTTTGCCAACACGCATGGCCTGACGGCAGAGGGGCACCATGCCTCGGCCACGGACCTTACGAAGCTGGCTCATGCATCGATGCAGCTCCCGCTCTTTCCCGCTTACGTGGCAACCCGTCAGCGGGGAGCCGTGCTGCGAAGTGGGGACACCGGGAAGAGAAATATTGTCTGGCGGAACACCAACCGGCTACTACCAATCGAGGGTTACCAGGGGATCAAGACCGGCACCACCTCGGCAGCAGGTGCCTGCCTGGTCTCCTACGGCAGACGGGATTCCGATGCGCTGATCGTGGTAGTGCTGGGGAGCAGCAACAGTGATGCACGCTATCTCGACTCTCGCAACCTCTACCGCTGGGCCTGGAACCAGCGGATTGGATCGAGGTAACTAGCGAAACATGCCATAGCGAACGATACACCAGAGTGCAGAGAAACCGTCCTTCAGGCCAATTTTCTTTCCTTCACCGTAGGTTCGCCCGGAATAACTGATCGCCACCTCGTAGATGCGATACCGCAAATGAGCCACGCGGGCGGTGATTTCCGGTTCGATCCCAAATCGATCCTGCTTCAACTTGGGAAGAACCGTCTCGATAACCTCACTACGGAACACCTTGTAGCAGGTCTCCATGTCCGTCAGGTTCAAGTTCGTGAACAGGTTTGAGAGCGTTGTCAGGAAACGATTTGCAAGGTAATGGAAGAAGTAAAGGACCCGGTGCGGCTGGTCTCCCAGGAAACGACTCCCGTAAACCACATCGGCCTGGCCATCGACAATTGGCTTGATCAGCCGGGGATACTCGGCCGGATCGTACTCCAGGTCGGCATCCTGGATCAGCACGATATCTCCCGTCGCCAGGCCAAACCCGGTACGAACCGCCGCCCCCTTCCCCCGGTTGCGATCATGAAGAGCAACCTTGATCGTGTTGAATGGATCCTCACCCCATGCCTCTTCAATGGTCTTGAGCAACTCGCAACTTCCATCGGTACTGAAATCATCGACCAGGATGATTTCCTTCTGGACCGGCACCTCGCAGACCCGATCGATAATCTCCTCAAGCGTCGCCACCTCGTTGTATACCGGGATCACGACCGAGAGGAGTACTTCATCCGGGATCACGTACAGTCCGAGCTGGCGACAGACGGTCGGCCCAAGAAGTTGTTCCAGGGTGTCGTACCACTGCTGGCTGTAGGGGGGATGATTTGTTTTCATCGATCTTGATCCACAACGTTTGGCGATCTTTCTCTAGGTTAGTCCGCCTTCCATCTGTTACGAACCTGCACCCCGTTCCGGATCGCAAAAAACTCGATACCAGGAAGAAAAAAACCCTTACAACCCGATTTATCGCCGTGGTTACAGAGTCCGAAGGAGATCTGAAGTTACACCGCCCGATGCGGAAATCAGTATAATGGGAGGTGAAGCGTGATGCCTTTTCCCGGCCATAACGAGGACAGAAGGTCGCCAGTTCTCGCCAGGCCATCACCGGAAAACTCCCAAAAGCCTCCCCATGCTACAAATTCTCCAACCCTGGCGGTTTCTCCTTCTGCTGTGCGCCTTGTTTCCAGCCCCGGCCTTTGCCCAGGAGGCTGACAGCGAGGAGACCAGGCCGCTGGTCTTTGAGACCGATGTCCTTCCCATCCTCAAGGCTCACTGTGCAGAATGTCATTTTGGAGAGCGTCCCAAGGCGGGGCTGGACCTCACACGACGGGGAACGATTCTCAAGGGAGGCATGTCAGGGCCCGCGATCCGCATCTCCGCAGCTGAATCAAGCCTGATCTGGGAAGTCCTCAAGACAAACCGGATGCCCCTGAAGGGCCCGGCCCTGTCCAACGAGGAAAAGGGGATTATCCGTAGCTGGATTAACGAGGGGGCCGAGGCCAATGACAAGGAAATCATCTCGGCCGATGAAGCGACCGGCGTTTACGAGCCAGCAGATTTCGATTACTGGTCCTTTCACCCTCCCCAGCTTCCCACCGTTCCCGGTCCCCGGCAGCAGCATCTCGTACGCAACCCGGTCGATGCCTTCCTGCTAGAACAACTGGAAGCCCACCAGCTCGACTACTCTCCCGAGGCGGATCGAAACACGCTTATTCGCCGACTTTCCATGAACCTGCTGGGGCTGATTCCCTCGCCCACCGAGATTGACCGGTTCATTGATGACCCCTCACCCGATGCCTACGAGCAACTTGTTGACAGGCTGCTGGCAAGTCCGCGATACGGGGAACGCTGGGGACGTCACTGGCTGGATGTCGCCGGCTACTCGGATTCTGCTGGCGTCCTCTCGGCAGACCAGGATCGGCAGCTGATCTGGCGGTACCGGGATTACGTGATCCGGGCCTTCAATCGTGACCTGCCGTACGATCGCTTCCTCCAGCAACAACTGGCAGGCGATGAGCTCTCAGAATACTGGTCCCATTTCAACAACGATTCTGTTCTCTCCAGTGAGGTTGTCGATTCCCTCACCGCCACGGGCTTCTTGCGGACGGCACCCGATGCCAGCCGACCCGACTTCAATACCATCAAGAACGTCAACGGCCAGTATTACTATCCCACGATTGATGCCCAGCTGGAGATCGTTGCTTCCAGCCTGATGGGGATCTCGGTGAAATGTGCCAAGTGCCACAACCACAAGTTTGATCCCCTGACCCAGCAGGAATACTACCAGCTGCAGTCGATCCTGATGTCTGCCTATAACCCGGACAAGTGGATTCCGTTCCGGGATCGAACGCGGGCCATCGCAACCCAGAAACAACTGGACCAGGCAAGTCAGCAGGACCAGGAAGTGAATACCGAGGTCGCCCGGTTGAAGAAAGAGATCACGGAACTGGATGATAAGTACAAGCAACAACTGTGGGTTGAGAGGCTCGAGACAATCCCTGAACCCATCCGAAACGACGTCGACCTGGCACTCCATACTGAAGAGGAGAAACAGACCTCCATCCAGAAGTACCTCGCTGACAAGTTTGGCAGCTTCCTGCAGCCCACAGGAGACGAACTGGCATCAGCACTTGCGGCCAGCTACCCCTCCTATCCCATCGAAACCAAGGAAAAGAACCTGGCGATTGCCGCCCAGGAACGACAACGGATCCAGTTTGACAGGGTTTATGCGCTCTATGACGTGGAGGGAGATCCTTCAACTCCCTTGCTCCGCCGCGGGGATGCCCAGACCCCAGGCCCCCAGGTTTCACCTGGCGTGCCACGTTTGATGGAGACCAGCACGCCATTCCGGTGGGACTCCCCGGGCGACGATGCTCGCAGCTCGGGGCGCCGCCTGGCACTGGCNCGGTGGCTNACCCAGCCNAGGCATCCACTCACTGCGCGGGTGATGGTCAACCGAATCTGGTTCCACCATTTTGGAGAGGGGATCATTTCCACGGTCGATGATTTTGGCTGGGCCGGGGAATCTCCAACACACCCAGAGCTGCTGGATTACCTGGCGATTGAACTGGCTGACCACAACTGGAGCGTGAAGCAGATCCACCGGCTGATTGTGACCTCCACTGCCTACCGGCAACAATCTCTTAACGAGGGAGAGCTGGCCGACCGGGCCAACAGGCAGGATCCACACAATCGCCTTCTCTGGCGGCAAAACCTGCGACGGCTCGAGGCCGAACCACTGCGTGACAGCATCCTGCAGCTCGCCGGCGCACTCGAACACCACATGTACGGTTATCCCGTCGCCGTGGCCCAGAGGAGCAATGGGGAGGTCGTGGTCAATGACGGCAAGCTTCCACAGCGTCGGTCGATCTACCTGCGAGTGAAGCGATCTGCCCCGGTTTCTATCCTGCAGTTGTTTGACCAGCCAGACATCGAGACCAATTGTACGCGNCGCAGNATCTCGACCGTCCCCCTGCAGGCCCTGTCGCTACTTAACAGCGACGTGGCTTCCCATGCCGCTGCCAGCTTTGCCGATCGTGCAATCCGTGAATCGCCCCAGGACCCGGCTGGCTGGGCCTACCTGGCTGCCTTGAGTCGTGCCCCCGGCCAGGAGCCTCGCAACTTCATCTCCCTGTTCATGAAAGAACANACCACCTTGCACCTGGCAGGAACTGGCCAGAAAAAAGACTGGCAGTTTGGATATGGCACGGCGAGCGACCAGGACACCAGCAAGGTCGATTTCACACATTTCCCGGCTTTCGTGAAGAACCAGTGGCAACTGGGGCCCGGTTATCCCTTCCAGGGTTCCTACTGGGCTGGACTCAATGCGACAGCAGGCCATCCTGGAAGCGACAAGCCGGTGATTGCCCAGTGGACTTCACCCCATGCAGGCAAATTCCGTATTCGCGGATTCACCGAGCATCCATCGCCTGCCGGAAACGGTATTCGAACCACGGTCATCTCCAGCCGGCAGGGCCAGCTCTCCCAGTGGGAAACGGCCCATGGCAAGAAACAGATCCAGGTCGACAATATCGAGGTTCACCAGGGAGATCGACTCTGGCTGATCACTGACATGAATGGTGAACTGACCTCCGACAACTTCAACTGGACAATCGTGATCGAGCAGCTTGACGAGGCAGGGGAGGTGACGAAAACATGGGATTCCACAGCCGGTTTCCATGGCCCGCTTAAAGACGGTGATGACCAGGAGATCATCCATACCGCTCGCCGCAAGGCACTGGTCGATCTCTGCCATATCCTGCTGGCGAGTAACGGGTTTGCTTACATCGACTGACAGGATTCAAGGAAACAAACATGGACAACAAAGACTCGTTTTCCGCACAGGACAGGTACGAGATCAGCCGTCGCCAGACACTCCTGCGGCTGGGTGGCGGTTTTGGGGCCCTGGCCCTGGGCAGCCTGCTTCACGAGCAGGCCAGGGCCGACCGCAGTGGCCACGACCTCCGGCCCCGGCCCCCGGTTCACCAGGCACGGACAAAGGCGGTGATCCAGCTCTTCATGCATGGTGGCCCCAGTCACGTGGACCTGCTNGANCCAAAACCGATGCTCAACAAGTACGATGGCCAGCCACCTCCCGGGGAAGTGGTCGACGANGANAACCGNACCAAGTACCTGCTTGGTTCTCCTTTCACATTCCGGAAGCATGGTGAGAGTGGCATCGAGTTCTCCGAGATCCAGCCTCATGTCGCCAGGCACGCTGACCGGATTGCCGTGATCCGGTCGATGTTCAGCGAGCATCGCAACCACGAGCAGGCCATCTGGATGGCCCAGACAGGATTAATCGTGCCAGGCCGCCCGACACTCGGTGCATGGTCCTGTTATGGCCTGGGAAGCTTCAACCAGAACCTGCCAGGNTACATCGTCTTGCGTGACCCGAACGGACACTCGGTGGATGGAATTCGGAACTGGTCAAGTGGCTGGCTCCCCCCGATTTACCAGGGGACNCCTTTNCGAAGCACCGGGTCNCCCGTGCTCAACCTNCANCCAAGCCNGGCNATGTCGCCGGCCGTGGAATCNGGCAGGCTGGCACTGCTGAGNAAANTCAACGACGACCACCGGCGTCGCCACCCACGGGAACTGGANCTCGACGCTCGCATCAGNAACCTGGAACTGGCAGCTCGCATGCAGCTCGCCGCNACCGACGCGGTNGATATCAGCCGGGAGAGCGAATCGACTCACCATGCTTACGGACTCGATAACCCCAAGACCGAATCCTACGGCCGTCGTTGCCTGATGGCACGGCGACTGGTCGAGCGAGGTGTCCGGTATGTCCANATCCTGATGCAGGGGCAGCCCTGGGATACTCACCAGGACAACGTCGCCAAGACCACTGACTGCTGCATGCAGACAGACCAGCCAGTAGGAGCCCTGCTGACCGACCTGGAACAACGGGGCCTGCTCGATTCCACCCTGGTGCTATGGGGAGGAGAGTTCGGGAGAACCCCGGGTGCAGAACTTCGAGGNGATAAGGCCAAGCGTGGTAACGAGGGCCGNGATCACCACCCCTATGGATTCAGCGTCTGGATGGCNGGGGGCGGGGTCAAGGGAGGTCAAACCTACGGGGCCACCGATGACTTTGGTTACCGTTCGGTCGAAAATCGCACACAGATGGCGGATTACCATGCCACCATCCTGCACCTGCTCGGCCTGGACCACGACGACCTGACGTATGATCATAACGGCCGCAGTGAAAGGCTGACGGACGTCTACGAGGCAAAGGTCATCCCCGAGTTGATTAGCTGACGCCGATTCCCTGCTGCAAGAACCGTAAAGATGAATTCACGATCTTTCTTGATAATGGTAAGCCTGCTGCTGCATGCAGCTGCACCTCGTGCCGATGCTCAGCAGGATAACGGCCTCTACAACCAGCTTCGCCAGGCGTCTGTCGAGATCCTTGTCGACCGCCGACTGGCTGGTTGCGGATGCATCGTCGATCCTGATGGGATTGTGCTGACCGCGGCGCATGTGATCAAGAATGCGAACAGGCAGATCGATGTCATGTCCCCTTCCGTGGGCCGTCTGCAGGCCTCCCTGCTCGCCATGGATGCCGCTCACGACCTGGCACTGCTCAAGCTCCCCGTTCGCAAGAAACCCCACCCCTTTCTGAAACTGGCAAAGAGACCTCCTGCAGCGGGCAGCACGATCTATCTCTATGGGTCTCCACTTTTTCGCCATGACGTCATGGTCCCTGGTCTTGTCGCACGCCAGCAGACGACATTCGAGTATGTCGATGGCGAGTATATCGAGGTTATTCACATTGCTGGCCTGGTAACACGGGGATTCTCCGGGGGTCCCTGGGTGAACCGGGAGGGTGATTTAATTGGCATCCAGTCGTCGGCCATGGCCCTGGGCGACGCCCACCAGGGACTCGCTTTCTCCGCCCCGCTGGAGGCTGCCCGCCAGTTATTGAAGTCCGGGGAGTGGACAAAGTACCCGACCCTGGGAGCAGGGATCGAGGAGATCTGGGAACAGCAGCCAGCGTACCTCGAGAAACTGCCGGAAGAGACCAGCGGACTGGTCATTCGAGTCGTCCACAAGGGAGGGCCAATCGATGCCAGTGGCATTGCTGCTGGCTCCATCATCTCGGCCATCGACAACAAGCCAGTCGGTCACCGTGACGAACTGTTGCGGCTCTTGTGGCGTCACCAACCGGGTGAGATGGTCGAACTGGAAGTCACGGCAGCGGACGGGACACAAAACCGCACGGTCCCGGTGCGACTCGGGCGACTTGGCCCGGACCCACAGGCACCCGTTCCACGTGCCAGGTCGGTAAAAAAGGAGAGGCCATGAACCCGACCACGCGACGACGGTTCCTGGGAAGCATGGCGGCAGCAACCTGTGCCGCGTCGGCGGTCAAATCCTGGGGAGCCGAAGTGACTCGTACGACCTATACCTACAAGACCGTTGGTGATCTTCCAATCAAGCTCGANGTTCACCGCCCGGCAGGTGNCGANACGNTGCCACTGATTGTCTGGATTCANGGGGGAGCNTTGATCAATGGTCACCGGGAGGGAGTCTCAGGNAGGNTCCTGCAGATGGCNATGGAAGCGGGTTACGCCGTNGCATCGATTGACTACCGGCTTGCACCGGAGACACAGCTTCCGGACATCATCGAGGATGTGGAGGATGCCTTTNANTGGCTNCACAAGAACAGCNTGGANCAATTCGGTGCCAGCAGCGATCGGATTGCCGTGGCAGGAGGTTCCGCCGGCGGTTACCTGACCCTGGCCACCGGGTACCGCGTGCGACCGCGTCCCACCGTGCTGGTCTCATTCTGGGGCTACGGGGACCTGGTGGGGTCCTGGTACAGCACTCCCAGTCCACACCCCCGGCATCACCAGAGCACGATGACGGAAGTCGAGGCCCGCAGGCAGGTCGCTGGCCCCCCCATCTCCGACTCACGCCAGAGACAGGGGAATGGCGGGGCTTTTTACCAGTTCTGTCGTCAAACGGGGCGTTGGCCGCTGGAGGTAAGTGGCTGGGACCCAATGCAGCAGGCGAGAAAATTTTATCCCTTCATGCCAGTCAAGAACGTGAACCGCCATTATCCTCCGACGATGCTGATCCATGGCACCAATGATACCGATGTCCCCTACGAGCAGTCGGAATGGATGGCCAGGCAGTTTGAACGCCATGGCGTGGAGTTCAAGTTTGCCAGCATTGCCGGCGGGGAACACGGACTCGGTGGCGGAGATCCCGCGGCGATCGACAGGGCCTACCTGGATGCGATGGCCTTTATCCAGAGCAAGATGCAGCCCTAGTCAAACAGTGACTCCACACCCGTCCGTCGGAACTGGATCTCTCCTCGTGCCAGTTTCACGCGGCCCTGCACCACCCATTCGTTCGCGTCGAGCGACACTTCAACGTGGCAGGGACGAGATTGCCGGAACATCCAGTTCCCCACCTTGGACTCCAGCGTGGTGGAAACCTGCAGGCGACGTTCTCCCAGCTTTCCCCCCAGCCGGATGTCACCTGAAATCCGCAGGTGGGGATCCCTTCCCAGGGGTGTCCAGAGATCCATCAGGATCTTACCAGGAAGATGGAGAAGTGGGTGGGTCGAGGCAGAATCGGACCATTGGACACGGCGGTCAGAAACAAAAGGAACGCGAGAGAGGCCCAGCCAGAACCAGCAGAGAACGCTGCGACGGTTTCCTTCAAATTCCTGCATGTAGAACACGTGGTCGTGAATAACTGCCTTCAGGCGTGCCCGGAAACGCTCCGACCACATCACATATTCTCCCGCCTCGTTCACCTCGCAGTGAATCGTCTCTTTCCAGGAATGATCTCCCTGGTTCACCTCGTAAACGAATGTCTTGGCTGGAATATCATCAAAGAAAGCCTCCACGGCATCGTCAAAAACAGCCGGCTCAACCCGTGCCCCCTCGTCCGGCACCCCCTGGTAGATGTACTCATGCCGCGATCCATTTCGCTTGAGGTAATGACGCAGCCGAAAGGGAATGCTGGCCGCTCCAATCGATGCGCCGTACTGCAACTGCAGGTGCAAGTGAGGAACCGGCGAACGACCGGAGTTGCCACATGTAGCCAGTGTCTGGCCAGGCTCCACGCGTTCCCCCTGCTCGACGATAATCGACCCCTTGCGAAGGTGGCAGAGCGCCGTGTAACTGCCGCTGTCGAGATAGAGGATGACCAGGTTTACCCAGTTCTGACTGAGATTCTGGGAGCCAATCTCTCGATCCGGGATATTGTTGACCGTCGTCACAACCGTTGCATGATCTGGAGCGAGAACGGGAGTGTTGAAAGTGTAGAAGTTATCTAGCAGGGAACCATCGCCGCCATGCGATTGTCCGGCCTCATCAACCACCTCAAAGTCCAGTCCATATTCATAATCCCCCTGGTGCGTCAGTTCACCATCGAATCCCTGGGTCACCAGCCGTTCACCCACAAAGGGAGGATGAACACTCGGCAATCCCCAGTCCGGAAAGCGAGCCTTGTAAAGCCAGAATTGTCGGTAATTCTGTTCCGGGGAACCCACAAAAAATGGCGTCCCGAAGACATACGTGGCCCGCATCCGTTTTCGCATCGCGTAGATCAATATCGGCACCACGACGTTAAAACCAATCGCAATCGGAGGCAGCACGTCATGGTCAACGTCCATCCAGGCCCGATAGGTGAAGGAGGCGAAGGTCGCAAAGCTGGCACCCAGTGCCACCACGCCAATACTGCTAACCGAGGGAATAAAGAAAACACAGCCCAGTGCAATGCCACAGAGAATCCAGTTGAGGCCCAGCTCGATCAGCATCGTCCCCTCGGGCATCCCGATAAGCAGGAGAGCCGAAAGGAAACCACACAGGTAACCGGTAATGCTGTAGACCACGATCATGCGTGATTCGACGAGCCAGCAGGCAAACAGGATCAGTCCCACCTCGGGCCGGGGAAGAAAGAATATCGCCCCCAGGCAGCTGAAGTAACTCGAGATCACTTCTGGCACCAAGGGTAACTGGGGGGCCAGGCCCAGCTCAAAGGTATTGGAGCCAGTGGAGATTTCCAGGAACTTGTAAGTGACCAGGATGACCAACAAGGAAGGGATGCTGAGCGAGGGGAGACCAAAGTTATCGTGAAGAATGCCGGAGAGAAAGACGGTAAGGAAAAGAGAAAGCAGCGAACAGATCACGAC
>PANG01000079.1 GCA_002708345.1 Planctomycetaceae bacterium
GGAGCAGGTGGAGCAGGTGGAGCAGGTGGAGCAGGTGGAGCAGGTGGAGCNGNTGGAGCNGNTGGAGCNGNTGGAGCNGNTGGAGCCGNTGGAGCCGNTGGAGCAGGCTTCGTGGGGNCCTCGNCGGGGGCTGTTTCCTGGGNAGCAGGTTTGACGAGGTGCCGTTCCCCGTAAAGCAAGAGTCCCTTTTGCACGAGGGACTTGATTGTCCGTCGCAGCAGCGCCAGCTTGCCAGCCGGGATCTTCAGTTGCCGCGCAATCACACGCGGCTTTACCGGCTGGTAGTTCGCAGCATGGACATGCTCGACCAACCTGGCTTCCAACTCGTTGAGTCCCTTGGGTGTATTCACTTTGCCCGCCGCTATTGAGCNGCTTCCTCGTTGCCGGNTCCTGCCGCCCCGGTCCGGTACAGTTTTCGTCCCAGCGCGGGCACGTAGTTCGTCCAGCCGGGGTTGCTTCCAGCATCCATTGCCGTTGCCTGGCGGAATGCCTGGAGCTTGGCATCCAGGTCATCAAGAAAATGAAGTGCTATCGCCTCGGGGGTCATGGGGACCTTGGGACTTCCATAGTCAAGCCGGCCGTGATGGCTGACAATCATGTGCTTGAGTCTCAGTAGCAGGACCGGCGGGAATGGCTCTCCAGACGGCTCTGCCGCCTGCCTGGCCTTCTCCTCGAGCGTGACCACTCCCATCACCAGGTGCCCTACCAGTTCTCCCTCGTCGCTNTATCCCAGCTCCGTGTCGTAGACAAGCTCATCCACCTTGGCCAGGTCGTGAAGGAAGGCACCCATCAACAGCAGGTCCTGGTCAAGCTCGTCGTAGTGGGGTGCCACACGTGTTACCAGTTCCAGCAGGCTGACGATGTGCTCAAGCAGGCCGCCATGATAAGCATGGTGATTTTTCATGGCTGCCGGGGCTCGCTGTATTTTTTCCACCAGCTGCGNGTCCAGCAGGTAAGCCTCTGCCAGCTGGCAAAGTGAAGGATTTGAGAGGCCAGAGAGTATCTGCCGGAGCTTTTCAAGNAGCTCGTCGACTTTCTGACTGGTAAGTGGAAAGTAGTCAGCGGTGTCAATCGTTTTGGCATCGACCGGTTCAAGTTCCGAGACGATGATCTGCATCGAACCGCTAAAAAACTGTGTCTTGCCTTTCACCTGCAGGTAGTCCCCGGACTCGAAGCTGTCATTTAACTGCTGGTTCGCATTCCAGAGCATGGCGTTGACCGTACCTGTCCTGTCGGCCAGATCCATCTGCAGGTAGAGGTTACCGTTGCGGTTTGAGCGAAGTCGCTTGGACTGGACACGGAAAACCTGGTCCAGGGCCTCGTTCTCGCCCAGTTCATTAATGAAGCGACGTGTCATGGAAGAAAAGAAACCAGCGAACTGGTGCCGGGGANGAGATTGGATCGTCGGCGCGATTNTAGGCCCAGACTGGAATATCNGCAACCACTCGGCGGAAGTTGCAGGATGAAAGGACCGATAATGACGCCAAACACGACCCTTGCTAGAATGCCGCGTGTAAAAGCAGTGAACCGGGAGGAATCTTCTTCCGGTTTGGAGACCGCAGATAACTGGTTTGAGGGACAGCATGGGAAAGAAACCCAAGACGGCGATTGAGCCAACACGGCAGGAAGACTACCCGAAATGGTATCAGCAGGTGATACGTGCAGCTGACCTTGCCGAGATCTCGCCGGTCCGTGGTTGCATGGTCATCAAGCCATGGGGTTGGGCAATCTGGGAGAAGATGCAGCAGCAACTTGACGTGAGATTCAAGGAGACCGGGCATGAGAATGCCTATTTNCCNCTCTTTATCCCGGTCAGTTTCCTGGAGAAGGAAGCGGAGCATGTCGAGGGGTTTGCCAAGGAATGTGCCGTGGTCACTCACCACCGCCTGGAACCGGATCCCGAGGGGGGCCTGATGCCGGCCGGTCCCCTGGAAGAGCCACTGGTTGTTCGTCCCACCAGCGAGACNATTGTTGGCGCAATGTATTCCAAGTGGATCCAGTCCTATCGGGACCTGCCAGTGTTGATCAACCAGTGGGCGAACGTCGTCCGCTGGGAAATGAGGACCCGCATGTTCTTGCGAACCACCGAGTTTCTCTGGCAGGAAGGGCACACGGCTCATGCCACCGAAGAAGAAGCGCTGGAGGAAACACGACAGATGCTCGACGTCTATGCTGATTTTGCAGAAAACGTCATGGCGATGCCCGTGNTCAAAGGGGAGAAGACAGCCGANGAGCGTTTTCCCGGTGCGGTCTCGACCCTGACGATCGAGGCCATGATGCAGGATCGNAAGGCGCTNCAGGCTGGCACCTCCCACTTCCTNGGCCAGAATTTCGCCCGTGCNCAGGAGATCACTTTCCAGGACCAGCATGGGGTTGAGCAATTTGCCTGGACCACGTCGTGGGGAGTTTCCACGCGACTGGTAGGCGCCCTGCTGATGACACACAGTGATGATGATGGCCTTGTTCTTCCACCTCGACTGGCACCACGACACGTGGTGATCCTGCCAATCTCCAAGAGCGATGAGGATCGAACCCGGGTCCTGGAGTACTGTGACCGCTTGAAGAAGGAACTGGAAGCCCAGCAGTATGCCGGGGAACCGGTGCGAGTCCTGCTGGATGACCGGGANATCCGTGGTGGGGAAAAGAAATGGTANCACGTCAAGAGAGGAGTNCCGCTGCGTGCCGAGGTTGGCCNGCGGGATATCGAGTCGGATAGCGTTTTCCTGGGCCGTCGCGATACTGGTGAGTCCGCAGCAATGGGTCGTCAGGAACTGGTGGAGGGAATAGGAACCTTGCTCGACGAGATGCAGTCAGACCTGTTTTCCAGGGCANTGGAACTGCGCGAGTCGAATTCATCGGAGATTGACAACCTGGACGATTTTAACAGCTTCTTCACCCCCCCCGGGGGCGATACCAGTGAAATCCACGGTGGCTTTGCCTGGTCCTTTTTCAACGAGGATCCGAAAACAACCGAGATCCTCAACCAGCTCAAGGTCACGGTGCGTTGTATNCCGCTGGATGAAGCAGAGAGGGAGGGGACCTGCCTGTTCACGGGGAAACCCTCCAGGCAGCTGGCGGTGTTCGCGAAGGCTTACTAGAGGATGGTTTCTGAGAACGAGCCTGTTTCAGCGGTAGGGTTATGGGAGCGACGGCAGATCACTCACCGGTTTTGAGGTTGATGGTTGCATTTAGCCAGAGTCCCGAGGCGNTTGCCTGGGCCCGCCAGTTGCTNGTTGAGAACTGGGGGCCGATTGCCATGGAGAGTGACCTGTTTGATTTCGACCAAACAGATTACTATCGCGACGAGATGGGGGCGGACCTGAAGAAAGTAATCTGGGCGTTCGAGTTGCCGGCCGATCCCGGGGAACTGGCGTCCTGGAAACGGCAATCCAATAGCTGGGAGAGGAGCTGCCGGTCGCCTTCCGGGGACAAGGTCGAGCGACCTTTGAACCTGGATCCTGGCTACCTGTCGGAGGCCAANCTGGTCCTGGCCACGACCAAGGACCGGGGCCACAGGATTTACCTGGGCCAGGGCATTTTTGCTGAGTGCACACTCTACTTCCACAAGCGACAGTGGCAACCACGTGACTGGACCTACCCTGACTTTTGTTCCGCTCCCTACAGGGCATTCCTGTTGGATTGTCGTGATTACCTGCGCGAACGTTCCCGGCAGGAGAGCGTAGAAGAGGGGCAGGGCGAAGGGAGATGAATTCACTCGCTCGCAGGCAGCCGATCGTTGAACCGGGATGATCTGGGAGGCACTCGCCTTCTTGACATCCGTGAACCATTAGGTGGACTTGATGAATTCAGCGGCATTAACGTGGATCATGGTGGCCGCGCTGGCCAGTTTCCTGATTGCCCTGGTGAGTGCTTTCTGGNTTCGTCGCCGGGCCGCNGGCTGGGGACTGATTGACCAGCCCGGCGATCGNAAGGTTCATGTCACGCCGACCCCGATGGGGGGAGGGATAGCTATCTGGCTGGGNGTGATTGTTCCCTTCCTGGCAGGAACGTTGCTTGTCATGGCTGCCANGTCNGANTCGACCTGGTTGCCNGNATCGATCCAGCAGCACATGGATNGGCTTTCCAGNNNCCTGGGATCGCTCTGGATATTGCTTGCCGGAGGAACCGCGCTGATGGTCCTCGGCCTGGTCGATGACATCCGTGGTCTTCCCTGGAAACTGCGNCTGGGAATCCAGTTCCTGGTTGTGACTGCTTGTATCACCACACAGGGNTGGCAACTGAGCCTGTTCCTCTCTTCNACACTGATCGCAACGCTGGTCTCGGTGATCTGGGTGGTGTTGCTGATAAATTCCTTCAACATGCTGGACAACATGGATGGCGGTTCGGCCGGGGTAGCAGGAATTGTCTCCCTGGTGCTGACCGTGTTTGTCTTGTTGCCTGGGGCATCGGAGCANGGGCCGCAGTTGTTTGTTGCTGGCCTGTTCCTTGTCCTGCTTGGCTCGCTGCTCGGTTTCCTGGTTCACAACCGGCCGCCAGCCCGTCTGTTCATGGGGGACGCGGGTAGCTATTTCGTCGGTTTCTGCATTGGGATTTCCTCCCTGCTGGCAACCTATACAACTGACCAGAAACCTCATGCCGTGCTTGCTCCTCTCTGTGTGCTGGCGGTCCCGATCTATGATTTTGTCACTGTCATCTGGATCCGATTNCGTGAAGGGCGCAGTCCCTTTCAGCCNGACAAGAGTCACTTCTCCCATCGGCTGGTGGAACTTGGAATGACCAAGGGGCAGGCAGTCTTGACCATGTATTTTGCCACCGCCACCTGTGGTTTGGGTGCCTTGCTGCTTCCCAGGGTCGCCGGTTTTCTGGAGGCGGGGATTATCGTGTTGCTGGTTGTCTGTGTGCTGGCACTGGTAGCAATACTGGAGACTGCGGCACGACGAAAGATCCGTTCGTGAATCGAGCATCAAAAAGACGTGACCTGCCTGGAGATGGGCGNGGACTTTTGCGGGCTGCCCTGGCCGCCCTGATGGTGCTGACCGTGCTGGTGCCGAATGATTCACTTGAAGTCCAGGATGGCAAGGGGCAGGTGCTGGTTCTTCTCTGGCTGTTGTTTGCCCTGGCATGGTGTATCCATCGCCGTCGTGACCAGGCCCCGGTGCGTTGGGGACCGGTGGAAATTGCGGTCACGCTGCTGGTGTTGTTGCACACGGCAAGTTGCCTGTGGATGGCATCGGAGGGAAATGCACGGGCGACCCAGAACACGATGTGGCAATGGATCGCTTTCGGACTGGCTTTCCTGATCATACGCCAACTGGTCGACTGCCCGAGAACTGCCAGGGCTCTTTGCGCGGTGATGCTGGCACTGGCGGTCTCGCTCTGCCTGGAAGCGGTCTACGAGTCATTTTACCTGGTGCCGCAGCGTTACCATCGGTACTTCGATAANGACGAAACGGTACGACAGGAAATGCTCCAGCAAGCAGGGATTGTCGCGCCCATGGGAACCCCACTGCGTTACCATTTCGAAAGTCGCCTGCAGAGTACTGAGCCGGCCACAACGTTCTCACTTACCAACTCACTGGCAGGTTTCCTCGCTCCCTGGCTGATCATTGCNATTGGCATGACGGTACTCTGTTACCAGGCCGGGGAAAAAGGAAAAACCCTTGCCGGATCTCGGCGCGATCGGNTNCTCGGGATATCCCCGGAANTGTTGTTCTGTATCCTGCTCGGNTTTTGCCTGCTTCTTACCAAGAGCCGGTCGGGGTGGGTTGCCGCTGGCGTGGGGATGATCGTGATCCTTGTTGGCCAGGGAGGACGGGGTCGTCATCGNATCACGAGCTGGATCCTGGCCAGTTTTCTCCTGCTCGGCGCTGGCCTGGGTGTGCTTGCTTTCCTNGTCAAACGGCTCGACTGGTTGGTGTTTTCACAGACGCTGGATTCATTTTCTTTCCGGCTCCAGTACTGGTTTGCCTCGTTGCGGATGATCGCGGACTATCCGCTCTTGGGATGTGGTCCAGGGAATTTCGCCGAGTACTACATGCAGTTCAAGCTGCCAGGTGCCAGCGAGACGGTTGCCGATCCGCATAACTGGATTCTCGAAATATGGGCCACTGCTGGTACCCTTTCCCTGCTTGCCACGGTNGCGGTGGTGTGGTCGGTAGGNCGCAGCATGANGCATCCACCCGTNNAGACGGCCGGAAANAGCAGCAGGGGAGTGGAGCGGAGTATCTATGCCGGAGCNTTGGTGGGTGGCCTGCTTGCCTTTCCCTATAGCATGCTGGTGGATTCCCCAATGGGGAGTACACGTGTTATTGCCCTGGGATTGCCGGTCATGGTGCTGGTCATGGCGCGTCTGCATGACTGGGTNAAAAANGGGNAATTTCCTGCCTGGCTTCCGTTGGCTGCCCTCCTGTGCTGGCTTGTNAACCTGCTGGCCGCCGGGGGGATCGGAACACCTGGTGTTGCNCAGGGAGGCTGGCTACTNCTTGCCATGCTTCTGGTTCATGGANCAGGCGGTTCGAATCGCCCGCTGCCAGCCCGCGGGCGGGCCATCGTGATGCTTCTCTTGCTGGGAGTCACCGCCAGTTTCCTGGTGACTGCTTACTGGCCGATTATGTCAAGCCGTACGCTGTTGCTGGAGNCCCATCAGGCGGCCCTCAGGCGGGACGAGGATCGCATGCAGGAGTTACTCCAGGAAGCGTGTGATGCGGATCCCAGCTGGCCTCGCCCGNCCATGGAACTGGTGATCATCCACCATCGCAACTGGGGGCAGGATCGAGATGGCTCGCGGGGAGGATTCGTGGAAGCGGCCGATGACCTGCTTCAGAGGGATCCTCGTTCTGCAACAACGCATGCCTTCCTGGCCACCTGTTACCTGGTTGCACATCAGCAGCATGGCCAGGGAGAGGATCTTGACCGCGCCCGTGAACTTTTNCAACGTGCCTCGGAACTTCACCCCAGTGATGCACGGTTGGCAGGGCAGGCCGCCTGGACTTGTTGGCTTTCGGGGGACCAGCGTGCGGCGGGAGAATATGCCAGGGAGGCCGATCGCCTGGACCAGCGGAATAGCTCGATTGAGCTGCAACTCGATAAGCGACGATTGATCGAGCTGCCATTCCCTGACTGGCGGTCAAAAACTCCTTCGAGCGATGGCCTGTTCTTTCAGAATATGAACCAGTTGGTGGCCTTCCTGCGTAATCAACCTAGTCGGGATGATNCATCCCAATGAATCCGTGGAAGACGGGATTTCGTTTGAATTTCAATATCCATATCCCGGGCAGGTTGCCTGTCGACTACATTTGATAGGGTCAGAACAGTTTCTGGAGGTGGAAGGCTGATGAGAGTATTCCTGCTGGCAATCCTTGCACTCGCGACCGGTTGGGCGATCGGATATAGCCATAACTGGTACGAGGTGGGAGATATCAATGAACAGTTTCGTACGGTCAACANNGTACCTGTCCANGGGGACGTANGGACCAGCAACGTACCGACGGTAGANGTGGTAGGAGGTGCGATTCACAATTTCGGGATCATGGAACGCCTGGGAAAGCGTGACCATCTTTTTGTGATCCGTAACACTGGAGATGCTCCATTGACCCTGGAGCAGGGAAAAACCAGCTGCAAGTGTACGATCAGTGAGCTTGCAGGCGGGTACCTGGAACCGGGTGCAGAAGTGGAGGTNCGCCTTGAGTGGACCGCCAAGGAATCGGAACCTGACTCGAAAGTTTTTGAGCAGANGGCCGAAATCCTGACNAATGATCCCAAGCGACGGGTGGTGAGACTTTCGATCGTCGGCAAGATCATCCAGAGTGTCTGGTCCAGGCCAGGGGATATTGTGCTGACCAGCGTGACGCAGGGAAACGGGGCGACAGCATCGGCGATGATCTTTGCGTACAAGTCCGACAGCCTGGAGATCATTGACCACAAGTTCTATTTCACGCGGCTGGAGGGATACCTGGATGTTCACTTCGAAGATCTGGGTGAGGAGGAACTGTCGCAGGAGGTGGATGCGAGGAGTGGTAAGAAAATGATCCTCAAGCTCAAGCCCGGGTTGCCGCTTGGAGATTTCAACGAGGCGATCCGGATTACTACCAACCTTCCCGACTCTCCCCGTATTGATGTCGCCATCCAGGGAATTGTCACTCCGGATATTACTTTCCTGGCAAGCAAGCGGTTCCACCGGGGACAGAGAGTNCTGGACCTGGGGATTGTTTCGCAGGAAAAGGGGGTTGAGGAGAAGGTCATGTTGCTGGCGAAGGGNCCCTTGAGGGAGTCGATNAAGTTCCGTGTTAAGGANATTGAACCCGCCGGCGTTTTCCAGGTAGAGGTCGTTCGTCGTGACTCGAGTGCCACCAGTAAGGCGTTACAGCATGCCGTGGTGATCAAGGTTCCGGAGGGAACCAGCCAGATNAAGCGACTTAACCCGCAACAGGAGGGCTATGGTCGGATCCTGTTGGNAACAACCCATCCTGACATCGAGGAATTGGAGATCCTGGTCCGTTTTGCCATTGTGCCAACCGAGAAGTGATCTCCAGGGACAGGGAACCGATGAATCACAACAGCCAGCNGCANTGGATGTTGCTACTNGTGGGACTTTTTCTTTCCCTGACAGTNGTTCCTGGTTGTAGNCAGCAGTCACCTGTTGATGNCCGCCCTGGCCCAAACCCGGGAGGNGAANNCCAGCCAGGGAGCGAGGCTCTGCTGCAGNATCCGGAGGATGGTGAACAGGGTTCGGCAATCGCCGAAAACCGTGAAGAGGGCGAATCCGGGCCTGGAGAGAGCAGCGAGCAGTCATGGAAAAGTTGGCCCCGTCCGGAGTTGGCGATCGTCATTACCGGCAGGCAACATGGTTACCTTGAACCATGTGGATGTACTGGCCTTGATTACCAGAAGGGGGGTCTGGCCCGTCGCCAGGAGTTGATCCGGCAGTTGCGGGAGGACCANAAATGGCCCCTGCTGATGGTCGACGCCGGGAACCAGGTGCGACGATTTGGCCGNCAGCCAGAGATCAAGTTCCAGCTGACGATTGAGCGACTCAAGGACATTGGTTACCAGGCGATTGCGTTGGGGCCNGATGACCTNCGNTTGCCGGCAGGAGAACTGGTGGCCTCGATTGTTGAAGAGGAACCGGGCAAGGGCCAGTTCATGAGTGCAAATGTTTCGGTTATCGANCCCGANCTGATGCCNGCATTTCGAGTCGTCTCGGTGGGGAAATACCGTGTCGGTATCACGTCCGTGCTGGGGGACCAGCGACAGCAGGGAATTCTCAGCGACGATCTCGTCCTCCGCCCGGCTGCAGAATCNCTCCGCCCCGTGGTCGAGCAACTGGAAACGGAAAACTGTGATTTTTACCTGTTGCTGGTGCAGGCCTCGATNGCCGAGACACGNGCNCTGGCCAGGCAGTTCCCGCTCTTCTCCTATATCATCACTTCCGGTGGCGTGGGTGACCCTCCCCCGCTGCCCGAGGTCGTTGATGGAATTCGCGGGACGATCATTGAGGTTGGACCAAAAGGGATGTTTGCCGGGGTGCTGGGGCTCTATCCCGACAGGGAAATACCCTGGCGGTATTCCAGTATTGGACTGGATGCAGCTTTTCCCGATTCGGACGTGGTCCTGGAGCAACTCAAGCTGTACCAGCAGGAACTGGAGCGAGCCGGGCTCGAGGGACTGGGTATCCGGCCGGTGGTGCATAGTTCAGGGGCTTCATTTGTGGGGTCCCAGGCATGTGCGAAATGTCATCTGAAGGAATTTACCATCTGGTCAGATTCTCCTCATGCCCAGGCGACAGATGCACTCGTCCATCCGGATGAACGGTCCGAGATCCCGCGGCATCATGACCCGGAATGCCTTTCCTGCCACGTTACCGGCTGGAACCCGCAGAAGTACTATCCATACAAGTCCGGGTTCCTCTCGCTGGAATCAACGCCGTTGCTGGTCGGTAACGGGTGTGAGAACTGCCATGGTCCAGGGTCTCTTCATGTTGCTGCAGAATCAGGAGAGACCGATGTTGATCAACAGGGCCGATTGGCACTGCAGTTTTCCATAAGGTTGACGCTTGAGCGGGCAAAAGAAGAGTATTGCTTCCAGTGTCACGATCTGGATAACAGCCCGGAATTTCACACCAAGGGTGCGTTTGAGGGCTACTGGGAACAGATCGCACATTGACCATGCGATTCTGCCCTCGACGGGAGGAGGGGCTAGCTGGAAAGCTCTGTCAGGGCTTCGTCAGTGAGGTCAAAGTTGGCTGAAACACTCTGGACGTCATCATAGTCATCGAGTGCTTCCATCAGACCCAGCACCTGCTTCGCCTCCTCAAGTGCCAGCGTGATCGTGTTCTGCGGCAAACGGGCCACCTGTTTTGACTCGACTATGATCCCCGCGTTTTCGAGGACATCACTGACATCCGTGTAGATCTCCGGGTCGCAGGTCAATTCAAGTTGCTCACCGGTATGCTGAACATCCTCGGCCCCGGCTTCCAGGGCAATTTCCATCAACCTCTCTTCATCGACCTGGTCGTGCGCGATCAGGAACAGTCCCTTGCGATCAAAATTCCAGGCCACACAGTTCGTGCTTCCAAGTTTCCCACCGTATTTTTCAAAGAGCTTTCGTATTTCCGGTGCCGTGCGGTTGCGGTTGTCGGTCAACACATCACAGATCACGGCCACACCGCTGGGGCCGTAGCCCTCGTAGACAATCTCGTGGACATCGCCTCCATCCAGTTCCCCGGTTCCCTTCTTGATGGCGCGGGAAATATTATCCTTGGGCATGCTGGCCATCCTGGCATCCGCAATCGCGGTGCGCAGGCGAATATTGGTTTCCGGATCCCCGCCACCCATCTTGGCCGCCACGATGATCGCCTTGGAGAGCTTGCTCCAGACCTTGCCCCGCTTGTTGTCGGCGGCTGCCTTCTTGTGCTTGATGCCTGCCCAGTGTGAATGTCCGGCCATGATCTTGACTCGCCTACAGCGTTTTCAAAAGGATCCCTGCTGGATGGTGTTTCCCTGGTGTCGGGAGTAACCGGTGCTATTTATGGTGATTCGTTCAGTGTTGTTGGCTGTTTTCCGAGCTTCTTCTGGACCAAGGTGCGCAATCCCTCCTCGTCGGTGCGAAACAGCTTGATCGCTTTCTTCCAGGATTCACGTGCCTTGCCTGGCTGTCCGTTGGCAAAGTAAGCATCCCNCAGGTGGTCGAAGATGACTCCATCCTGCTCNGATTTTTCGGCAGCAAGNAGCAGTTGCTCGATCGCCTCGTCAAATTGTCCCTGTCGGTAGTAGGCCCAGCCAAGGCTGTCGCGGTAGGCCCCGTTATCTGGTTCGGCATCGACCGCGGCCTTGATCATCCGCTGGGCACGATCGAGCCGTTTGTCCTGGTCTACCCAAAGGTAACCGAGGTCATTGTAAGCCCCCACATCTTCAGGAAACTCATCAAGGACCTGCTCGAGCCACTCCTCGGCTTCGGGAAGTCTCTTCTGCCGGACACAGATGTTGGAGAGGAGCATGCGACTTTCTCGAATCACGTCTCGTGTCGGTGCGGAATCGAACTCGTTGTCGAACTTCTTGATCAAGGCCAGGTACTGCTGTTCCGCTTCCGGGTACTGCCCGGCATGGTAATAGACCCATCCGAGCCGGCTCTGGATTCGAGCATTGTCCGGACTCAGTTGGGCCGCCTGCCTGGCGGCTTCCAGGGCTCGGTCCGTATCACCTGCCATTTCAGCGGCACTGGCGAGGAAAAAGTAAAATCCCTGCTTTTGCCGTATCTCGTCATCCCCAATTGCTTTCTCCAGGATCTCGATTGCACGCTCCAGCTCGTCGGCAATCAACAGCCTTAACGCCCAGGTTTCCAGGTAGCGCGCCTGCTGGGCCGGTTGCTGGGCAATCGCAAAGTCAAAAAAAGAATTGGCTTTTTCGGCCTGTTGGCCGGCGATAGCAAGGCTTCCAATAGCAATCGCCACTTCCACGCGGGTTGCCACGATTCGCCCAGCCAGGGATCGGCCCTCTTGCTCCGCCGGCCTCTCCTCAAATTGTCCAGGGTCTTCCAGCATGGGTGTGACCAGTGAGAGCATACGGTCAACCAGGTTTGCGTCCTGGGATATTTCTTTCATGACCGCGCCGCTCACGTTGCCGCTACTGCCAGCGAGCTTGGCCAGTAAACGGACAAGGATATCCACGGTCTGCTGATCATCCTCGCCGGATTTCCAAAGGCCATGAAAAGCCTGTAACATCTGCTGGTAAAGAAATGCCGACTTCCGTTTGCTGAGCATCTGCTCGCAACAGACCCGTGCTCGCTGCCATTGCTCCGCTTCAACCAATTCGTTGAGCACCGTGGCGAGTAGCTCGCGGTTGTCGGGATCCGCCTCGTGAAGCTCTTCAAGCTGTCGAATGTAGAGGCGTTTTACGCGAACAGGGTTCTTGAACTCCTGCTCCAGCAGTTCCTGGAGAAGCTCGTAGGACCCAGTGCCGGCATCCATACTGGATGATGCGAAGTACTCTGTGAGCTGTCCATGCGCTGTTTCCAGGTCTCCTCGTTTCCGTGCCAGCATGGCGAGGTGGTAGGCATGCAGGGCATCATTCGGCGTCTGCTCTTGCTGAGTGTCAAAAATAGCCTCAGCTTCTTTGAGCCTTCCGGAATGAAGGAAACTCTCAGCAATCAGGTTATTGACGACCTCGGGCTTGCTCACCACACGGCGGATATCACTCTCGGACAGCTTGTGGCTGTCCGGATCGTCGAGAGCATCGACGACGTACTGGAAGGCAATTGCCGATTCCTCATAATTATCAGCCAGGAATTCAAGTCGGCCAAGTTCCAGGTGGATAGCCAGCAGGGCGGATCCCGACAGGGCATCGCGCCGCAAGGCAATCATCTGGCGGTAGAGGCGAGCGGCCGCCGAGAACTGCCCGTTGTTGGTGAGCAGTGATGCAATACGGGGAAAGCTGGAGATCTCTGAAGGAGGGAATTCTTGGGCCAGGGTAGCATAACGAACTGCCACGTCGTCCCGTTTCATGTCCAGTGCCAGTTTCACGACCTCGGCAGGAATCAAACGAATGGTCGAATCGTGTTGCCAGGCTCGCTGGTATCGCCGTAATGCCTCGGGAAACTCCTTGCGCTGGTAGAGCATTCGTCCATGGGCAAACAGGGCAGTTGCCTGTAATCGATCAAGCTCAGCGTCAGACCGCGGCGAACGGGGCTTGAAAGGAAGGACTTCCTCCTCGAGATCTGACAGGGAGGACTTGCGGGGTGGATCTTTTGAAGCAACGGTTGCAATTGCTGTAAAAAGGAAACAGGGCAGCAATGCCAGCAAGAGAGGGGATCGCCAACACTTCACGAATGGACTCCCATTGAAGCTGCCAATTGCATTCTCGTGGTTACCCGCTTTGCCAGTTTATCAGCTTAACCGCTCCACTGGAAATCAACTGCGCGGGAGCAGTTCTAACGGGGCTTCTTGCGGCTCAGCTTCCGGTTCGACGTTTTCTTGGTCTTTGCCTTGCTCCCCTTGCCGGCTGCGTCCTTTTTCTTGGTCACCTTGGGCTTGGCTTTTTTCTTCTCTTTTGTTTCGGTGACCTCCGGTTTGTCCTTCGGCGGACGCTTCGGTAATCGCTCCCGTATATCCGGATTGATTCCCAGGAGTATTTCCTGGATCACCTTGCCGTAGGGACTGTTTTCCATGTTGACGCCGAGCTGGTGGACAAGTTCTCCGAACTCGACCCCCTTGTTCTTTCCAATGGCACGTTCCAGCCCGGGAACACGTTTTTTCCTGGCATCCTTCTCCGAGACGATACCGAGAATAGTGAAGGCACGAAGGGCACCATTGTTGAGCGGGATGGTATGCCCCTCGAGTCCCTTTTGAACCACGTAGGAGATCACGAATGGCGTTATCCCCTGGTAACTCTTCAACTGCTTGATTGCCTTGCCAATTGTCAGTTTCTTGAGCTCATCGATTTCGAAGGAATAGTGGGATTCGAAAACATGGTGCAGACAATAACGTAATCGCCGGGCGGCATCTGACGCATCGGAGATCTTTCCCATCACGTCGGTCAATTCAGAGATCGTGGTGACGCGGACCTCGTTCCAGTCGAAATAAAGTGTCTGCAGCTTGCCGAATGCCTCGTCAGCCTGAGCCGGTGTGGCGTTTTCCAGGCAGCAGGCATAGAGCAGGTGTTCCAGCACTGTTCGACCACTGGGCGTTGGACGACGCTTGAACCTCTTCTTGACGACACGAAATGTCTTGGTAATCAAATCTGAGCGGCTTGGGGTACTCATCCGTTAGTTGTTTTCCTCCTGCCTTTGCTGTCGGTAATCGTCATCAGGCTGGGTCACCGGATCCAGGTCCTGATCTTTCCGGTCTGGAAGTAATTCGCCTAGCAATTGCTGTATTTCAAGCGAGTGTTGGATGCCCTCGTCAAGAGTGAATTCCAGACGGGGAGTGTAACGGGTGTCGATTCGGTTTCCGATTTTTCTCTGCAGAAATCCAGCGGCATGCTGGAGTCCATGGATACACCGTTTCTGTTTCTTCTCGTCTCCCATGACCGAGACGTGGACTCGTGCACGGCGCATGTCACCACTTACCTCCACGTAGGTTACTGTGGCATTTTCGATCCGTGGATCATGTAAGTCCATCACGATGGCATTACTCACTACCTCGCGAATGGCCTGGGCAATTTTTAGTAGGCGTCGGGACACCATGTTATGTCACTTGTTTTTTCCGGCGTGCTCGCGAGGAACGCTCGCTGCCTGGTCTCGAATCGTCCTGTCAAAAGGGAGTAAACTCTTTTAGAGTGTGCGAGCTATTTCCTCGATGGTATATGCTTCCAGAACATCATCGATCTTGATGTCGTTGAATCCCGAGAGCTTGATGCCGCATTCCACGCCGCGTTTGACTTCCTTGGTATCGTCTTTTTCTCGTCGTAGCGAATCGAGTGGGTAATCACCAATCGTTCGGCCATCGCGATTAACACGAATCCGGCATCCTCGCTGAATCGATCCGCGGGCAACCTTGCATCCGGCGATATTCCCCAGTCGGCTGATGGAGAACACTCTCTGGACCACGGCATGGCCGAGTTCCACGACCCGTTCCTCCGGTTTTAACTTGCCCTCGAGGAGTAACTTGATGTCCTCGGTTAACTTGTAAATGATGTCGTAACGACGGATCTCGATCTGTTTCTCGTCTGCCAGGATACGGGCATCATCGTTTGGTATCACGTTAAACCCAACAACCACGGCTTCGGAAGCGTGGGCCAGCATGATGTCTGCTGAGGTAATTCCTCCAACCGATGCCTGCAAGATACGGATCTGGACTTCACTGTGATGCAGTTTTTCCAGTTCCTTCCTGATTGCCTCAATCGACCCCCGCACGTCGGCCCGAATTATCAGGTTGATCATGGCAACCTCGTCCGTCTGGGCGAGCGTGCCATCTTCCAGTTGTCGCTGGAAGTCCTCAAAAGAAATCCGGGTTGTGATGCCAGACAGGGAGTTTTCGCGGTTGCGAAAAATCCGCTGGTCAGCAATTTCGCGAGCCATGGCAATGTCTTCCAGCACGTGAAAGGCATCTCCTGCTTCCGGGGCAGTATCAAATCCAGTGATGTTGACCGGCATGGCGGGCAGCGCCTGATCAAGCTGTTTTGAATGTGCCATGGTGTCATACATTGCTTTTACGCGACCAAAGGTCCGGCCGCAGACCAGTACGTCGCCGACCTGGAGTGTCCCGTTCATCACGATGACCTTGGCAATGACCCCCCGACCAGGTTCCTGCTCAGCCTCGAGGCAAATACCGGCCGCAGTCCTGTCGGGGTTGGCACGGAACTCGTGAAGCTCGGCAATCGTCAGGATCGTCTCCAGTAAATCATCAAGCCCCTCCCCGGTTTCCGCACTTGTCTTGACGATTTCCGTGTCGCCACCCCATTCGCTGGGGGTAAGTTCAAACTGCGTCAACTGGGTCATCGCCTGTTCCGGATTGGCTCCCGGTAAGTCCATCTTGTTGAGGGCAACGACGATTGGGACACCGGCAGCTTTCAAGTGACTAATCGCTTCTTCGGTCTGGGGCATGATGCCGTCATCCGCAGCGATAACAAGCACGGCAATGTCAGTAACATTGGCCCCGCGAGCCCTCATTTCCGTGAATGCCTCGTGTCCCGGTGTATCGACAAATGAAATCCGGCGTCCGTCCTTTTCAATCTGGTATGCACGGATGTGCTGGGTGATGCCGCCCGCTTCCCCCGACACCACGTCGATTCCAATCAGGGCATCCAGCAGGGATGTCTTGCCATGATCGACATGCCCCAGGAAAGTGATCACAGGAGGACGGGGAACAAGTGAATCCTCGGGATCGACCTGCTGCTCGATCTCTGTAAGCAGAGAGTCTTCCAGGGATTCCTGCTGCCGGAATTCCAGGTCAACCGTGAGTTCCTCCGCCAGTAATTCGACGAACTCCATGTCGATCTGGGCATTGATGGTTACCATCAATCCAAGGTTCATCAGGACAGCTTGGATTTCACCACTTGGGATACTTGCCGCCTCGGAAAAGCTGCGTACGGTACAGGGGAGTTCGAGAACGACACGCGACTTGCGTGGGGCAGCAGTGTTCTTTCCCGTCCGCGTCAATGTCCGTCGACGACGTCGACGGCGCTGTCCGTCCTCGGACTGGAAACCTGTGCGCTGCTCACGCCTTTTTCGTGTGTTGTATCGTTCGGCCCGGGCACTTGCCATGCCGGTCAGGCCGGGGTTCCCCTCCTTCTCCTTGCCTTTGCCCCGGCGGCCCTTTTGGCCCTGCTGGGCAAGTTTCTCCGGATCCATTAACTCGGGGCTTTGTACTGGCTGGGGATTGGGGCGACCGGGCCTTACCGAATCTCTCGATAGCCGTACTTCAGGTTTCAGAACTTTTCCTTCCACCGTTGGAGTTAATTTCTCCGGCTGAGGTACATCCGGCAATTGGGTGAGCTTGATGACGGGAGTTCGTGGTTTCTTGGCCCGAGGAGTGGAAGTATCGCCTCCCTTGGCCTCATCATCCCCACTACTGGTAATCACCTTGATCTTGCTGTTGCCACGAGGCAGAACATCCTCACGCGACAGTGGTGTCGGTGCCTCAGGTGCTGTCGTTTCTTCTGTGTCCGGAACGGGTTCCGAAGAGATCTCCTCAGAGATCTCCTCAGAGATCACCTCAGAGATCACCTCTTCTTCGGTGTTTTCTTTTTCCTCGCCCGTTGGAGAATCGGGAGATGGCTGGCTACGGCTTGTGACAACCTTGATGTCCGTCCGCGTGGAAGCTTCGGGCCGCGTCATTGTAAGAGGAGATTCGGCACTGGCTGGACTAGAACCCTCGGCCATGAACTGCTTGACTTTATCGACCTCCTCGTCCTCCAGACTGGCAAGTGTAGACCCTTTGCCTGAAATGCCTGCCTTTTTGACGATCTCGACCAACTCCTTGTTGTCGAGACCCAGGTCTTTCGCCAGGGAGTATATTCGTGTAGCCATATTAAGGCTCCTCGTTTTCTCACCTGCCTTGAACACCACCTCAATGGGTTTATTTGTTGGCAGGGATTTTGCTGGTTTTTTACGTCACATAAAACCGCGCTCCTCTGTCAAACGGCAGTCTCCTGCCGAATGGACGGTTCGAGTTAATAATGATGCCTTGCTGTCTGGGCCGCTCTCCAATTCTAGCAGTTAGGTCGGTGCGAGCTTGTTGCACCTAAAACTCTCCTTAACCAGGTAACTCCTCGGTTGCCTGATCACTTGAGGATTCCTCGTCACCGGCTTCCGGTTCAGCCGCGGGCTCTTCTGTGGGCTCTTCTGTGGGCTCTTCTGTGGGCTCTTCTGTG
>PANG01000080.1 GCA_002708345.1 Planctomycetaceae bacterium
TTCTGGTCCTGGCCTCGCCGTTCCTGCTGCAGTTTGTCGATTCGCTCTACGCCTCGATCTACGACAACGTGACAGGCAACCTGATGTTGCTCTCCCTGCTGCGGATGGGACTGATCAGTATCTGCCTGTTGCCTCCCACGATCCTGATGGGGGGGACGTTGCCCCTGCTCTGCCGACATTTTGTTCGTGAGTCGACTGGTATCCTTCCATCGATCAGCTGGCTCTATGCGATGAACACGCTTGGAGCAGCAGTTGGTTGTGCGATTTGTGGATTCGTCCTGATCCCCTACGTCGGTATTTCCACCTCGGTCATCGTCGGTGGTGCAACAAATATCCTCCTTGGGCTGCTGCTTCGCAGCCTCACTTTCACCGAGCCCGAACCCTACGTGGAACTTGAGCCGGAGGTGATGGAGAGTGACCAGGTCGAGCTGGAGAGTGATGAGGACGTGGACGACGACGAGCAAGAGTGGGACGAGGAGGAAGAATGGGACGAGGAGGAGGAGGAATGGGAGCCGCTGAGTGTTCGCACGGTGATGTCCTGGCTTTTCTTTTTCACCGGTTTTGTGGCTCTGGGCCACGAGGTGGTCTGGACTCGTTTCCTTTCTCTCGTGCTGCATAACAATGTCTACACTTACACGCTCACGCTCTCGGTGATCCTGCTTGGCATGGTCATTGGCAGCTTGATTATCAGTCGTACCCTGGACCATTCGGAACGGCACATCTTTCGTTTTGGCATGGTCCAGATCGCCTCGGCGATTCTTGTCTTCCTGGTCCTGATGTTGCCCGCAGGGCTCTGGCAGCGATGGATGGATCCCCAGTCGATCACTGCCCAGCTCTGGGTTATCTCGCTGGTGATGCTGGTGCCGGCGATCTTTGCAGGAATCTCTTTTCCCCTGGGGATTCGCCTGGTGCTCGAGGATGCCTCGCACGCCGGTTCCGGGGTCGGACGGATGGCGGCCATCAACACGCTTGGTGGGATCACCGGTTCACTGGCCGTTGGATTCCTGATGCTTCCCTGGATCGGCCTGGAGAACACGCTCCGTGCCATCACCGGGATTGGCATGCTGGTGGGGATTTTTGCATGGTTGATGCTGGAAGGAAGCTTGCAGGTGAAACGTCGCGGCTGGCTGATTGTCCTTTTCAGTTTTTTCTGGTTACTGATCAGCCTCTCGAGCAACTCTCCCCTGGTTCCCCGCAAGCGGCTTCCTGGTGATTTCCTGGCGGCAGGCCGACAACTTGCTGCAGAGCCGGAGGAAGGTGTTGGATCCTACATGGCAGTCCTGCAGGATGGGAGCAACCTGGACCTCGAGGTCAATCGCATGTGGCAGGGGACCGATCGCAAGAACCACCAGACCACGGCCGCCCACATCCCGATGCTGTTCCATTCCAATCCTCGCTCGGTGCTGGTAGTGGGGCTTGGCACGGGCCAGACTGCCAGGTCCTTCCTGGTGCACGATATCGACAAGCTTGATTTTGTCGAGATTGAACAGGGGCTGGTGAACCTGGTGCTGGATCATTTTGATGGTGCAACCTGGATGAGCCGTGACGAGGTGGAGATGATCATCGACGATGGGCGGAATTATCTTTCACACACCTCGAAAACGTATGACCTGATCTCCCTGGAAGTGGGCCAGGTCTTCCGCCCCGGCGTGGCCACTTTTTATACTCGGGAGTTNTACCAGGAAGCCAGGGAGCGGCTCACGCCAGNTGGTGTGATCTGCCAGTTTGTGCCGATGAACTTCCTCACGCGTGAGNATTTCCGCTCGGTTGTCGGTACCTTTGTCGAGACCTTNCCNCAGAGCGTGCTCTGGTATAACACGTCCGAGCTCTTGCTGGTTGGCACGAATGCAGAACGGATCGAGTTACCGGAATCCCGGATCAGCTACCTGGAGACCGAGGCGATCCAGCAGGAACTTAATTTCGCCTACTGGGGCGGCGGGCGGCAGTACCTGCAGAAGAAACATGTCTTCCTGGGTGGTTTTCTCAGTGGCCCCCGCCAGCTCAAGGAGATGACTGCCGGGGCGGAGATCTATGTCGACGACCGGCCCCTGCTGGAATACCTTCGCCTGCGGGACCTGGAATACCATCGCCCGGTGATCGAGTTGATNGAGGATCATCTCACGCCGCTGTCATCGATACTCGAGAAACCGCTCTCCAGGGCACTGATCGCTTCCAGTCACCGGGTACGGCGGGACAACCTCCGTAGTATTCTCACCGACCAGTACGTGGAAGCAGGAAACCGGCTGTTCGATGCCGGGGANCCGCGTGGCGGGATGGTGATNCTCTACTACGCGTCCAGCCTGTCCCCCAACCATGCNGNTGCTAATTNCAACATCGGCGATCGTCATCTCCAGCAGCAGGAGATCAGGNAGGGTATTAATTTCTACCTGCGAGCGGTCAATATCGATAATAACCTGGCTTCGATTCACAGNCGNCTGGGATNNCTTTATCTCCNGGTCAACGAACCGGCGCGTGCCCGGCTCCACCTGGAGGAGGCCCTGCGGGTGTCGCCCGATGACCTGCAGTCAGCGATGGTGCTTGCAGACCTGCTCAGCACGCACCCGGATGCCTCGATCCGGGACGGGGAAAAAGCACTTCAGCTTGTCGGTGCGTTATTGCAACAGGGCGGGGAATCCAACTGGCAGGTCCTGATCACGGCCGCGGCGGCGATGGCGGCCAGTGATGACTTTGATGCAGCCGTGGAAGCCTGTGAGAGGGCGCTGGAACTGCCAGGAGTGAACCTGGAGATCCAGCAGAACATTCGCCTGCGGCTGAACCGCTACAAGAACAAGAACCTGTTCCTGATGGCTCCNNCTCCGGTACCCGGTTCTNCCCCNGGCGGTACAGGCTTGCCTCCTGCGACAGGNNNCCCGCCCGCTGCTCCCTCCGGCGGCGCTGTCCCAACTCCTCTGCCAGGCCCCCTGCAGCCGTGACGCATGGTTTCCTGGAGTGCTGCTTACTTCTCGATTGTGACCTTGCCACCGGTCTTGACCACGGCGGGAGCCTGCGGATCGTCATCGATCAGATCAGAGTTCACTACCTCGGTTCGGGAATGGCCCTCGGTCCGTAACTGGGCATGTCCATTGTTGCCTACCAGGCAGGCGCGGATGGTGAGTCGCGACGCGCCACCGACCGAGATACCACTNCGTCCGTTGCCCCGGCAGGTCAGGCCTACCAGTTCCACGTTATTGACTCCATCGTGGGCGTTGACCCCGTCGAGCCGGAATCCCTGCACGACCAGGTCAGCAATAAAGACGTGGCGAGCCTCGTAGACGGTGACCCCGACTTGCTTGTGGGTACAGGTCAACGGGTAATCCTCGGGCAGCTTGTTTTCCTCGGTGCGAAAGTAGATTTTTCGCCTGTGCAGGNACCACTGGAGCGGCTCCAGGGAGGGATACAGGCCGTTGCCACCATCAGCGCGCGGCGCGGGACGACCGTCGTTAAAGATCAGCATCGTCCTGGAGTCCGGTGTGAAGCGATAGAGGTCTTTTTTTACCGGTTTCCAGATGTCCCTGGAAATCTCCTCTGTTCCGTCCAGCACCGCCCCGTTGCCCTGGATGACGAACGGGCGTGTGGCGAAGCCGCTGTTGCGACCTCCCTGCACGGTGATCGATTCCCGGTAGGGAGTACCGGTATTGGCAATGATCACATGGTCTCCCTTGTGAGCCAGTTTCATTGCCCGGCCGATTGTACGTAGTGGGCCGTGGTCCTGCGTGTCTGCCAGCGGAGCATGGCCATCGTGCAGGTCATTTCCGGCAATATTGTTTACGTAGAGGTCCCTGGCCGAGGTGGTTTCGGCAAGTAACAGGCAACTTGCAAGGGCCAGGAGTGGCAGGAGTCTACGAGAAGGCATGATTTTTCCCCACTGGGCTGGCACCATTTCATGGCCCCCAATGCCCAGCTGCGGGGAGGATTGTGCGGAAAACCAGCGTCGACGTCAAGACACGTGTCGGCAACCTAGAGAATCTCGAGGGACTCGAGCAGGTCGAGGATCTGCTGCACACAGTCAGAGAGGTTGATCTTGTCAGTTTCCAGCCGCAGGGCGGGGTTTTCCGGTGCCTCGTATGTGGCAGAAACACCGGGGAAGTTATGGATTTCACCCCGGTCCACCCGGTCGTAGATGCCGCTCTCATCACGCTNTCGGCAGACCTCCAGCGGGGCATCCAGGTGAATCACCAGGAAACGATCCGGACCGACCGTCTCCGCTGCCCGCTGTCGAATCTCCTCGCTGGGGGCAACCAGTGCGGCGATGCAAATCANCCCGGCATTATTCATCAGCTGGGCCACCTCGGAGCTTCGTCGCAGGTTCTCGCTGCGGTCATCCGCGTTGAATCCCAGGTCCTTGCTGATACCACGGCGGAGATTCTGGCCATCGAGCACCGTTGCTGCCCGGCCCATGTCAAACANCCGGCGTTCCAGGGCGTAGGCCAGCGAGGTCTTGCCCGATCCGGTCAGACCGGTCAACAGCAGGGTAACCGGTTTCTGGCCAAACCGTGCCTCTCGCTCCGTGGTTTCCACCGCGCTGGTGGAATGCTGCAAGTCGCTTTGCTCCTCGTCCAGGTCATTCCAGAGTTCGTTCTGTCCTGTGCCGGCTGTTCGATCAAGGATCATGCCCGCAGCAACCGTGCTGTTGGTAATCCGGTCAATCACGATAAAGGAACCGGTGCCCCGGTTTCGACGGTAGCTGTCAAAGGAGACCGGTTCACTGAGGGATACATCGCAGCGGCCGATCTCGTTCAGTCCCAGCGATGGAGCGTCCTTGCGGTGCAGGGTGTTGATGTCAATCTGGTAACGAAGCGTGCTGATGGCGCCAGTCACGGTCCGTGTTGTCTGCTTGAAGAGGTACTGCTTGCCTGGCACCATCGGTTCTTCCGACATCCAGACAATCATCGTGCTGAGTTTCTNTTGCAGCTTGGGGACATTGCCCGGCCGCACGATCATGTCTCCCCGGCTGCAGTCGATCTCATCATCGAGGGTGAGGGTGACCGCCAGCGGNGCAAAGGCCTCTTCCAGGGGGCCATCAAANGTCTCGATTCCCTTGATGNGACTTGTCTTGCCGGAGGGAAGNACCATCACCTCATCCCCGCGGCGGACAATTCCCGAGGCGATCGTGCCACTGAATCCCCGGAAGTCCAGGTCTGGCCTGAGCACCATCTGCACCGGCATGCGGAAGTCCTGCAGGTTGCGGTCTGAGCCAATGTAGACCGATTCGATGAAACTCATCAGCGTGCTGCCCTTGTACCAGGGCATTCGTTCACTCGCATCCACCACGTTATCACCATGCAACGCGGAGAGGGGGATGAAATGCAGGTCTGGAATGTCCAGCCGTGAGACGAACTGCTGGTAGTCGGAGCGAATGTCCTCGTACACCTGCTGGTCAAAATCGACCAGGTCCATCTTGTTGATCGCCACAAGCACGTGGCGGATGCCCAGCAGCGAAACGATGAAACTGTGCCGCTTGGTCTGTGNNAGNACNCCNTGGCGGGCNTCNATNAGGATNATNGCCAGGTCACAGGTGGAGGCNCCNGTGGCCATGTTCCGNGTGTACTGCTCGTGNCCCGGNGTGTCGGCAATGATGAANTTCCGNCGNGCNGTGGANAAATACCNGTAGGCCACNTCAATCGTGATNCCCTGTTCNCGTTCTGCCTTGAGCCCGTCGGTCAANAGTGCCGGNTCGAANTCNCCNCCGGTGGTGCCNTGGGTCANCGAGTCCTGCTNGAGGGCAGCCAGCTGGTCCTCGTAGATCATNTTNGAGTCATANAGCAGGCGNCCAATCANNGTGCTCTTGCCGTCGTCCACGCTNCCNCAGGTCANAAAGCGCAGCAGNTCCTTCTNCTCNTGCTGAGCNAGNTAGGCGTCGATNTCNGTNGCNATCAGNTCNGACTTGTGACTCATTGGCNNTCACTNCTGNCTNCCTGNNNGGCTAGAAGTANCCCTCCCGTTTCTTGTCTTCCATGCCCCCCTCGTCNTCNTTNTCGATNACCCGGCCCTGNCNNTCGGAGGTCGTGGCGAGCAGCATTTCCTGGATGATCTCGGGGAGCGTGGTGGCACTGGATTCGACTGCACCGGTGAGCGGGTAACAGCCGAGCGTGCGAAATCGCACGTTCTTTATTTCCGGTTCCTCTCCCTCTGCCAGCTGAAGTCGGTCGTCATCTACCAGGATCATCACGCCGTCTCGCTCAACCACCGGTCGGGGGGCGGAGAAGTAGAGAGGGACGATCGGTATCTGTTCCAGGTGGATGTACTGCCAGACGTCCAGCTCGGTCCAGTTGGAGAGAGGGAAAACACGGATGCTCTCCCCCTTGTTGACCCGCGTGTTGTAGAGGTTCCAGAGCTCGGGTCGCTGGTTCTTGGGGTCCCAGCGGTGATGTTCGTCACGGAACGAGAAGACACGTTCCTTGGCACGCGATTTTTCCTCGTCCCGGCGGGCCCCACCAAAAGCCGCATCAAACTCGTACTTGTCCAGGGCCTGCTTGAGCCCCTCTGTCTTCATCACCGTGGTGTGCTTGCCACTCGACTCGAGCGGGTGGATTCCCAGCTTGCGACCCTCCTCGTTGATGTGGACGATCACCTCCAGCCCCAGTTCCGTGCGGGCATAGTTCTCACGGAACTCGATCATCTCGCGGAACTTCCAGGTGGTGTCCACGTGCATCAGGGGGAAGGGTGGCTTGGCAGGATAAAAAGCCTTCAGCGCTAGCTGGACCATCACCGACGAGTCCTTGCCGACCGAGTAGAGCATGACAGGGTTGTCAAACTCGGCAGCCACTTCGCGGATGATATGGATGCTCTCGGCCTCGAGCTGTTTCAGGTGTGTGAGTTCGTAAGTGGGCATGGGACAGGGGGGATACGGGGACTTGTTTCCAGTCAGGGAGGATCCTGCAATATAGATTGCCACTGTTTCTTGGACAATGTGTCCGGGGTGGAGTGGGAGCTAGGATTCCGGGTTTTCCAGCAGGGGTTCCTCGCGATCAGCTTGCCAGAGCTTGAGGATCACGCTCTCCGATTCGGTGCCGGGCATCGGATAACTTGCCGCCTTTCGCAGCTGGACCCCCTCGAGTAATCCTCGCTCTCGGGCCTCGGTTCGTTCCTCGACCCAGCGGGGGCCCTTGATCGCCAGCATGCAACGGAACTCGTGCCAGGAGGACTGGAACCAGTGGCAGATCTTCCAGAGGGGGCCAACCGCCCTGGAGACGAGCAGGTCAAAGCGAAGATCTTCCAGCAGGGATTCGGCACGGCTGTTATGGACCGGGATCGGCAGTCCCAGTTTCTCGATCATCTGGTTTAACGCCTCCGCCTTCTTCGTGACCGATTCAGCGAGCGTGATTTCCAGGTCCGGGCGGATGATCGAGAGCACGATTCCCGGTACGCCTCCCCCGCTGCCAACATCCAGGACTTCCGTCGAGGGGGGGATCAGCGAGGAAAGTTCGATGGAATCGAGCAGGTCGCGACTGACGAACTTCTCGTAATCGGTGTGCCGTGTCAGGTTCAGGTGGCGGTTGCGACTCCAGAGCAGCTGGCAGTACTGTTCCAGCTGCTGCTGCATCGACGCATTGATCCCTTGTAACTGGTATTCGTCGATCGTCTTGGCAAGTGAGCTCATCAGCGTGGCAGGGATCTGGCAGGGAGAAAGCGTGAAATTGGCGGACATGCTCTGCAGGCCACCACGCTACAATCCTAGCAGTAAACCATGTAGTTCTCCCACACCCCGTGCCATGGTCTTCTCCCAATCCATCTCCTCCATGATTCCCCGCCGTCGGTTCCTCCGGAACTCGGGTGGATTTTTCGTCGCCCCGCTGCTTGGACGCCATGCTCTGGAGGCGGGCCTGGTCGAGCCGGCTCCGATGGGAAAAATGAATATCGGCGTGGTGGGTGTAGGGAATCGCGGTGCCAGTAACCTGGTGGCGGTCAAGGGGCAAACCGTGTCTGCTGTTTGTGACGTCGATGATCGTTACCTGGAGCGTGCCCGACAGAAGTTCTCTTCGGCACGCGGCTATCACGACTGGCGTGAGATGCTCGAACAACCTGGACTGGACGCGGTCGTTATTAGCACGCCCGATCACACGCACGCCGGCTGTGCCATGGGAGCAATGCAGAAGGGGCTGCATGTCTACTGTGAAAAACCGCTGGCTCATAATATCGAGGAAACAAGGCGGATGAAGGAGATGGCCCGGGCAACGGGGGTCGTTACCCAGCTTGGAAACCAGCATCACAGCAGTCGTGGTTACCGACAGGCAGTTGGCTACCTGCAGGCAGGAATCCTGGGCCCGGTCCGTCTCGTTGTCGCCTGGACCAATCGCCCGCTCTGGCCCCAGGGAGTCTCCAGGCCCCGTGGCAGGGGGAAGGTGCCAGCTGAACTGAACTGGGACCTCTGGCTGGGCCCTGCCCCGGCCCGCCGGTACAACCTCGCTTACCATCCCCTTGGCTGGCGAGGCTGGTGGGATTTTGGCAGCGGGGCGCTGGGAGACATGGGACCACATCTTCTCGATCCGGTCGTTGCCGGACTGGGCCTGTCGGCCCCGGTCGAGGTAACATCCAGGTGTCCCCCTCCGAACCGCTGGACCTTTCCGGCAAGTAGCATCGTGCGGATGACGTTCGACCAGGTCGACCAGCAGGAAATGCCCCTGCAGCTGCACTGGTATGATGGAGGTGAAAAACCCCCGGTGGAACTGGAGGGCCGCCTGCCAGCGAACGGCGTGATGATCCATGGGGAACGGGCACGCATGTTCATTCCGGATTACGGGGGCATGCCCCGGCTGCTGGGAGATCCAGCTGTCTGGTCCGGGGACCTTGCGGAGGGTCCGTCACATCACCAGGAGTGGATCAATGCCTGCCACCAGGGAGGCAGGTCATCGTCTGATTTCAGCTATGCTGCCCGGCTGACCGAGATCTGCCTGCTGGGGAATCTCTCTCTCCGCTCGGGTCGGGCCTTTCGCTGGGACCGCCAGGCGGGTCGGGTAGTCAACGAGCCGGCCCTCAATTTATTGCTCAGTCGGCAAAGACGTCCCGGCTGGGAATTGCCGGCGGTCAATCGCTAGCGACCTGGCGAATGTACTTTTGGACAATCGCGTCTTTCGCCCCTGGTGGGCCCGTTTGAATTCGGAACTTGTTTCTGTCGTAAAACTGGATTTCCCACAGCTGGGTCTCCTGGTGGTTCCCTTCCGGACTGGCAATGACCAATTCCACCTCCATCGATCGCTCATCGGAACGGATTACTTTCCAGGTTCCCTCACCGTTGTTGTCCGGAACACCGGTATTCGCACTCGAGGATTCGGTCACCTGGACCGTGCCATCGGCATGGAAGACCAGGGTTCGCTGGTACGCCGTGAGGGTCTTTGCGAGGGACTCCAGTTGCACCTTGCCATCCACGCCGGAGAGGGCCGGTTCGAGTTTCTCTTCATTGACCGAGACCGTTCCCAGCCAGCTGCCGACAAGCCTGTTGGCAGGCTTCTGCTCCTCGGCCGGACAGCCACACAGCATCACGCTGGCGAGGATTGCCAGGGACATCTGCCACCTGCAGCTTCTTCCTTGAATCATGCCAGCCTTCTGTCCCCTCATGCTTACTTGCTTTCCAGCTGCTTGAGTCGGCTGGTTGCCAGCGGTGACGCCTTCTTGATCACTTCCTCCAGGGTCACCGGAACGCCGCCACGCCGCTTGCTTTCATCTGCTGCTTCCATGAAGGCATAGATGTCAATCGTTTCGGCGGGACTGACCGGCACCACGCCGGTACGGAAAAACTTGATGATTTCCACCACCAGCGGCTGGTAGCCGTCATAACCACCGATCGGCTGGGCTCCTTTCTCCCCGAAAACAGTCCCGCCATATCCCGTGCTGTAACCCCGGGATCCCCGGAAAGTGCCGACTCGCCCGTCCTTCCAGTGGCCGACGGCAATGTCGGTGTTAGCTGCCGAGACGCGGGTTACCGACTGGCAACCGACCCCCATCACGGTGAACAGCGTCTCCACGCCGTGGATGCCATACCAGTAAAGATCGGGGTGAGTTTTTTCCAGCGAGCAGGGGCTGTAGGTGTCTGCTCCCGAGATCTTTCCCATCGACCCGTTTCGGATTGCCTGGGCTCCCTTGGAGAAGCGGAGGGACGAGGAGGAGAACACAGGTACCTCGTATTTCTTTGCCGCCTGGAAGATCGCCAGCGTGTCGGCCAGTGAACCGGCGATCGGCTTGTCGATGAAGACCGGCTTGCCTGCCTGGAAAACCTCCAACACCTGTTCCAGGTGGGGCCGCCCATCATTGGTTTCCAGCAGCACCACGTCGCACTGTTTCACCACGGCTGCCACCGAGTCCACCACCGTGACTCCCAGTTCCTTGATCTGCTCGGTGTACTTTGGAATCCGGCTGGTGCTCGATTCGATATCCGCACTGCCCTGCGGGCAGGCGACAACGACACGGTACCCTGCAAGTTCCGGAGCAGGGTCGTCTGCATTAAGCAGGCGGGCAAAGGCGATGCTGTGTGACGTGTCGAGTCCAATCATGCCGACCCGCTGGGACTTCTCCTGGGCCGGAAGTGCGGAGAACAACAACAGGCTGGTGACGGTGAAAGTGAGCATGCAGCGTAAGGTCCGGAACATGGCAGGTGCCTTTCTGATTCGTGGTGAAACGGTAATTCTGGGAGCAGTTTTTGAGAGTCTCATGGTTTTACTCGTCTGACGCGGTGGTTCACAGTATCTCCAATGTAAATGGTGCCATCGGGTCCAACACAGATGCCGTGCGGACGATCCAGCTGGGCCCGGGTAGCAGGCCCCTTGTCTCCTTCACCTCCACGTCGGTCCGGTCCACTTCCAGCCACCGTGTCGATCCGGTCCCGGGCCGGATCAATCCGCCGGATGACCTGGTTTTCCGTATCAACCACGTAAACAAGCCCCTTCGGACCAATGGCGATTCCTTTGGGCCCGTTAAAACGGGCGGTGCGGGCCGAGCCACCATCCCCGGCGAATCCCTTCATTCCATCGCCGGCAACATGGTGCAGGGTCCCGGTCGCGAGTGGCAGTTTCCAGACACTGTGCCCTTCTCGAAGGGCAATCCAGAGTGTTCCCTGGTGGAAACAGAGTGCCCGCGGGCCGAGGATCGGATTGCCGCGTGCCTGCTGTCCGTCGCTGGGGAGTGACCGCTTGTCATTTCCGGCGATCGAGTGGATCTGGCCACTCTCAAGATCGACCTTGCGGATACGGTGGTTTCCAATATCTGCAATGTAGAGTCCCCCTTGTCCATCCAGGGCAATGCTATGTGGTACGCGTAGCTGTGCCCTTGTTGCTGGCCCTCCATCCCCGCTGTAACCGGCGATGCCGGTTCCGGCAACCGTGGAGATCTTTCCGCTTTTGGCATCCACGCGCCGGACAAGGTGATTTTTCATTTCTACCCAGAACATGTTGCCTTCACGATCGAAGCGAATTTCGTATGGCTCGTTAAGACTCGCTTCGGCGGCCGGGCCACCATCCCCGCTGTAACCGGCCTTCCCGGTTCCTGCCACGGTCGTCAGTTGCCCGCTCTCCAGGTCCAGTCGCAAGACGCGGTGGTTCTGCACCTCGGTGACATAGAGTTTGCCACCAGGCCCGAGTTCGACGCCGAATGGCTGTCCAACGTTGATCGTGTCGGCCGGGCCCTTGTTGCCATTGTTGTCCGGCTTGCCTGTTCCGATCACGGTATCGATGGTCCCGGCCTGGAGCAGGGCGTGGCTGGCCAGCAGCAGGCAGGTGAGAATTGTAAGCAACCGTCGTTTCATCGGGTGACCATTTCGTTTGATATGCAGGAATTCTGATTATAGCGGCCTGGCGGTTCGAGTGGGAAAGCAGCGGTGGAAGATATTCTCATGGCTTGAGTCGCCTGTTAACGGCTGGTACGCTGTCGGACTTGATTGCTGTCAACTTCCAAAGACCCTCCAATGACAGGCATACCGTAATGACAATTTCCCAGCAGGTGCTCGACAAGCTCGCCCGGTTCGATACTCCCACGATTTGTAATGTCATTGAGCTGTTTGATGTGCGGCCTCGCAACGAGGGTTACATGGACCACCGCGTGCAGTGTAACTTTCCCGAATTTGCCCCGATGGTTGGATTTGCGGCGACTGCCTGTTTTCGCGCTGATGCACCACCGGCCGGGGGTGATGCTTACGGCAGCATCCAGGTGCAGCTGGAAATGTTTGAGCAACTTCCAGGGCCCTCGGTAGTCGTCTTTGAGGATATCGATGATCCGGCGGTGGCTGCCGTTTTTGGGGAAGTCATGTGCAGCACGTACAAGGCGTATGGATCGGTTGGGCTGGTGACCAATGGTGGGGGGAGGGACCTGGAGCAGGTGCGTGCACTGGGATACTCGGTCTTCACGGGTTCCACGATCTGTTCGCATGCTTACTGTCACATGCTTCACCTGGGACTGCCAGTTCGTGTTGGAGGCCTGATGGTGGATCAGGCCGACCTGCTGCATGGAGATGCCAACGGGGTCACGAACATTCCACCGGAGATTGCCTCGGAGGTGGCAGATATTGCCGACCACTTCATTGCCGCTGAGGAAATCATGCTCGAGTA
>PANG01000081.1 GCA_002708345.1 Planctomycetaceae bacterium
CTGTAGCGAATTTAAGAATTGTTTTCCTGTTGCCAGCTCCGGTAAACTGGCGACAGAAAAGAACTGGATGCCATGATCATCGGGAAACAAGAGGAATCCAACATGTTACGTCGTCACGTGAATCGCTCAGCCCAGCTGCTTGCCTGTCTTTCTGTCCTGGTGTTACTCGCTCCAGGTTGTAAGCAGGATCCGTCGACGACAGCAGTTTCCAGTCCCTCGCCAAGTGAATCGGTGGAAGCTGGCACTCTGCTGGATCCACAAGGATCCCCGGCCACCATGGATCCCGCGGGTGCCCCGCCTGTCCTGGATCCCACCATTGGCCCAGGACCCTCGCCGGTTGCCGAGGTGGAGGCAGTGGTTGAGGAGGTTTTTGAGCCGGCGGTTCGTGTTGCACAGGCTCCTGAGCCTGCAGCCCCCAGGAAGTTTGTGGATGACGGTCACGATTATTACCTGGTGGACTTTAACGACCTGGTGATGGATGGCGAAGTACCGTCCCAGTTGCGCCTGGCGATCGACAACAATTTTCACTGGCAGTTTCAAAATGCGATCAACATGGGCCAGCTCTCTTTCTCGATGCCTGACCCGGGAGAGGCGTACCTTTCCGGTCCCTGGGTTAACAATCTGCTCGGCAGGAACAGGGGCAATGATGGTGATGCTCCCGTGGTATTAATGATTCGCCTTCCGGCGGATGGGAAAGTCAGCGGTACGGTCTCCTTCAATAAAGGCTGGTTTGAGAGTCGATCCCTGGAGGGAAAGACCGAGCAGATTTCTTTCAGCGTGCCGGCGGCAATGCCCACCAAGAGTGGCCAGGTCCAGGGAAGCTTCTGGCTGGCCCGGGCATCGTATTACGCCACGTTGATGAATAATAATGGGCCTGGCAGTGCATGGTACCGTTACCAGTTCGGCCAGTCGGCAGAGCAGTTTGGTGCGGAACTCCGGCAACCCCGCGCCTGGCGCCGGTCCTTTGGCAGCCGTGGGAACGATCTGGAGGAGAGTTACGCCTTCCTGTCCGGTGGCCGTGCGCTGGCCGAGAACCTGCAGCTGGACCGGGAACTTCCTCCCGCTACCGAGCGACAGGAGACCGTCCCGATCGATTCGATCAGCGGGATCACGGTCCAGGAGTTCGACTGGAAACCGCTCGTCGCGGGTTTGGACCCCGAGCTGGACCCGCTCGCCACGCTCATTCCCGATGACCAGCATGTGCTCTTCTTTAATGACTTTTCCTCCATGATTTCTGTGATGGACGAGGCAACGGTGAACGGTGCCCCGATCCTGGGCCTGGCCCAGATGCAGTCGGAAGATGCCGGTTCCCAGGCTCGCTACGAGTTCCAGCTTGGTCTCTCGCTCAACGGAACGGTCCGGTTACTTGGCCCCCAGGTGATTCGCAGCGTGGCCGTGACGGGTGGCGATCTCTACCTTCGAACCGGGACCGACATTGCGATTCTCTTTGAGGCGGTCAACGCTCCGGCACTGGAGGCCCTGTTACTTGCCCAGATCAGTACGCAGGCGGGAGGTTACCAGGGTGCCACGGCCCAGAAAGGGACGGTCAAAGATGTTCCTTACCAGGGAATTGCCTCCAGTGACCGGGTTGTCTCGAGTTACGTGGCAACCCTTGGAGGTGCAGTCGTGGTTACCAACTCGATGGTCCAATTGCAGCGGCTGGTGGAGACTTTCCAGCAGGAAACTCCCAGTATTGCCGGGCTGGACGAGTACCTCTTCTTCCGGGACCGCTACCCACTTGGCAAGGAAGGCCAGTCCGGCCTGCTGGTTCTGTCGGACAAGACCATTCGTCGATGGTGCGGCCCTCACTGGCGAATTGCCACCTCGCGTCGTACCCGTGCCCTGGCAGCGATGACCGAGCTGCAGGCGGTGCACCTGGACGAGCTGGTTGCCGGGGAAGTCGAGTCCCGGATCATCGAGTCGGATGCCCATTTTGACCAGGTCGGCCAGCTACGGCTGACCTCGACAGGCGTGGTCTCCGATAGCTACGGGAGCCTGGCATTCCAGACGCCGATTAGCGAGATGGAAATGTACAAGGTCTCTCCGGAAGAAAGAACGCTCTACCAGCGATGGCGGCAGGGCTACCAGGGGAACTGGAGTAATTTCTTTGATCCCATCGCGGTGGAGTTCTCGGTCCAGGAGGAACGCCTGGCGGCAGATGTGACGGTGATGCCATTGATCGATGGATCGGACTACAACGAGCTGATCGGGCTTTCCCGCGGCGCGGAACTTGCCGATGACGACGGGGATCCGCATGCCGAGGCGATGGTCCACTTTGTCCTGGCGCTCAACACCGAGTCGGATTTCATGAAGCAGAATCTCAGCATTGCACGCAGCCTGGCTCCCCAGATCCAGGTCGATCCGCTCAGCTGGCTGGGGGGTTACGCCACGATTTATGCCGACAAGTCGGATTTCTGGCAGGAGCTAGCCGACTCCGATTCAGACAACTATATGCGGTTTCTTGAAACCAATATTGGCAGGCTTCCGGTGGGTTTTGCCGTGGAGGTCAAGAGTGGTCTGAAGCTGACCCTCTTCCTGACCGGGCTGAGGGCTTTCATTAACGAGTCCGCTCCGGGCATGACAGTCTGGGAAACGGTCCAGCACAGGGAACAGCCATACGTGAAGATTGGACCCTCCTCCCAGGCGCGTGGAGAGCTTCCGGTCGAGGACCTGGCGATCTACTACCGCGCCACCGGGCGGCAGCTGCTGCTGACGCTTAACGAGGAGATTATCAAGCGGGCGATTGACCGCGAGCTCGACCCGGCAAAACCGCCGGCCGAGGGCCAGCCGGAAGTCACCCAGTCATGGCTCGGTAAGAACGTGGCCCTGGAGGTCAAACCGGATGCGGCCGAGTTGATCAAGAGTGCGATCGGCCCGGAATACCAGCGGGGAATGCAGCAGCTCTGCTGGGCGAACCTGGCGATTCTCAATGTCTGGCACGAGAGATATCCCCAGCAGGATCCGGTTGAGCTGCACCAGCAGTTCTGGCAGCGTCGGCTGGTTTGTCCGGGGGGCGGTGAATATCGCTGGAACGAGGAATTCCAGACGATGGAGTCGACAGTGTATGGCTGCCCTGCTGCACCCCGCACCGGCCCGGGATTGCCAGCCGCGATTAACTCGATCAAGTCCGCCAGCTTTGGACTTACTTTTGAGGAGAACGGCCTGAGGACGACGTTCCAGTTGCAGAAGAAGTAGCGCAAGACGCCAGCGCGGCCTCAGGAGGTGTATTTCCTGTCCAGGTGCGTGTATCCCCCGTCGACAAGCAGGATCTGCCCGGTGGTATGGGAGGAGCGAGGGGAGGCCAGGAAGATCACCATGTCGGCGATCTCCTCGACTGTCGTAAAACGACGCCCGAGCGGTACCAGCTCGGCAATCTCTGCCCGTGCCGCTTCCGGGTCATCCAGGTCGGCAAGACATTTCTCGTAAAGCGGGGTCCAGGTTTCGGCCGGCAGGACCGCGTTCACTCGAATACCGTCCGCTGCCAGGTCCACGGCCCACTCCCGGGTGAGGCTGTTGATGCCTCCCTTGGCCGCCGCGTACCCGGACGTGTTTCCCTGCCCGGTGATGCTCACCTTGGAGCCAATGTTGACGATCGAACCTTTCGTTTCACGCAGCGCATCGAGGGCATGGTGAACGATCGCGTAATAGTGCACCAGGTTTCGCTCGAGGGATGCCACGAACTCGGCTGGTCCCGCTTCCAGCCCGATACTGTCGTTGACACCGGCATTGTTGATGACCATGTCAATCCGGCCATATTTTTCCAGCACCGCTTCCACGGACTGCTGGCAGGCGTCAACGCTTGTCAGGTCGGCCTGGATAAAGAAACAGTCCTTGCCCTGCCCGGCGTATTCCTCTTCCAGTGCCACGCCTTCCTCACGGCTGCGGTTGATATTGGCGACCCGGGCTCCCTCGGCCAACAGGCAGCGGACCACTGCCTCACCGATTCCCTTGGAACCGCCGGTCACGAGTGCGACCTTTCCTTCAAGNTGCAGATCCATGGTGAGTTTCCTGCGGAGAGAGAAGCGGCCTGTTCTGTTNNCACGCTGGCAGACTGGTAAAGTAACATGATCAAGATACCCGTGGGTAGCCGCNGCANNNGGAATCNTGGCGGCAGCGGGTTACCGTCATCTGCCTGGACCTGTTTCCGAGAAAAACTGATGAAAATACCTGTTGCTCTCCTGCTTGTGACATTCCTGTTTCCCTCGCTGGCGACGGCTGCCGACGAGTCACCACGTGCCGAGGGAGCCAGCGTGGAACTTGTCAGCGCTGGTTTTGAACTGGCGGATGGGCCAAGCTGGGATGGCAGCTTTGCCCTTTATATTCCCGACGTGCGTGCCAAGCAGATCAAGCGTTTTGTGCCCCGAAGAACCGAGGTCCAACTGTTCCGACCTGAAATCGGAACGATCAGTGCCAGTTTCTACAACCATGGCCAGCTTTACCTGTCCGATAATGGTCGGTCCCGGATCGCGGTGCTTAAGGAAGGCACGTTGGTGGCCCTGGCACAGGAAGATCTGAAGGCCACGCCCCCGGCCCGTCCCAATGACCTGGTGGTGGATTCCCAGGGCGGCTTGTTTTACACGCTGACCCGTCAGAACCAGGTGATTTATGTTTCCCCGAACCTCACGCGGCGCGTGGCAGTGGAAAAGATCGAGACTCCCAACGGGATTATCCTCTCACCCGATGGCAGGACCCTTTACGTCTCCTCCTACGTCCCAAAGAAAATCTGGGCATATCCACTGACTTACCAGTCGCAGGGTCTACAGGAAGTGGGGAAAGCACGCTTGCTGGCCAATATGGATGAGGGTCCGGAAAAGGGCGCCGACGGGATGACGGTGGACCGGGCAGGCAATATTTACTGCACGGGGCCTGCGGATATCTGGATCTGGAATCCCGATGGGAAGCTGCTGGACAAGATCCCGGTTCCCACGCGGCCAATCAACTGTACCTTTGCGGATGCGGATATGCGGACACTCTACATCACCGCTTTTGGGGGCCTCTATCGCGTCCGCATGCGAATCAGTGGTCGCTCTCCCCATCCGCCGTCCCTGGCCCGCCTGCAATCCACGAATCCAAACCGGCCAGCGACCACGATTCCGAAAGGAGTTACCGCAGAACTGGACCAGGTCTATGCCCGCTACGGGAACCGGACCCTGCTGGCGGACCTCTTTCATTTCCCCGTCTCGGCAGATGCTGGCCGCCGGCCGGCGATTGTCGTGGTCCATGGTGGTGGCTGGCTCAACGGCGACAAGACCAAGTTCCGGGCACTCTCTGTCGAACTTGCCCGCCGCGGATACCTGGTGATGGCAATCGAGTACCGGCTTGGCGGGGAAGCTCATTTTCCCGCCGCCATGCACGACTGTAACGCGGCAGTCCGGTTCCTGCGTGCTCATGCCGAAAAATATGACCTCGATCCTGAGCGGATTGGTGCCGTGGGAGGGTCGGCCGGTGGTCACCTTGTCGGGCTGATGGCGGCAGCACCCCACCTGGAAGAACTCCAGGGAGAGGGTGGGAATGCCGATTTTTCTTCCCGGCTGCAGGCGGCCATCGTGATGGCCGGACCGATGCAGATGATGAGTGGCCAGGTGGCCCAGCGGTCCCGCTCGCAACCGGAGATCTCCAATGCCAACAGGTGGATTGGCAAGACCATCGACCAGGCACCGGAGCTTTACCGGCTGGCTGCTCCCTTTCAGCATTTCAACAAGCAGTCTCCGCCCCTGTTGTTCATGGTGGGCGAGCACGATGTACCCGAGCGGAATGAGCCGTCACGGGAAAAGCTCGCCGGCCTGGGAGTACCGACCGGTGTCAAGATCTATGCCGATGGCAAGCATGGTTGCTGGAACCAGTTACCCTGGTTCGGCACGATGGTGGACGATATGGATAAGTTCTTCAAACAGCACCTGGTGGAAAAAAAGGCCGGGAAAAAGTCACCCTGAACAGGAGATGGTCCCCAGGGAGTCAATCGAGATACCGGCCTGTTGGTACGATCATGGTAAGATAGTCCAGGCCAAGGGACCTGCAGGGAAAAGTAGATGTCGGAAATCAGCACGCGGTGTTTGAATCTCCTCCTCTCAGCAACACTCTCGTTGCTCACGGGGGGATCGTTGCTCGCCGATCAGGCAGATGAGCAATTGTTTCGCGACCAGGTTGCTCCGCTGCTTGTGAAGCACTGTTTTTCCTGCCACAACGATACGGACCAGAAAGGGGATTTCTCTCTGGAGACCCGCACGGCGCTGTTCGATAGCGGCATGCTGGAACCAGGGGACCCGGACGGCAGCCAGTTGCTCCAGATGCTGGTCGGCTCCGGCGGCAAGCGGGCTGCCATGCCAAAAGACCAGGATCCCCTGGCGGCCGAAGAGGTTCAGCTTGTCCGGGAATGGATCCAGGCCGGGGCGGCATGGCCCGAGGGTTACAATATCCGCGAGGCGGTCCCTGCGGACCTGGACTGGTGGTCTTTCAAGACAGTCCGGCGCCCTGCTGTACCGGTTTCGCCTGGCGACGACTGGTCCCGCACATCGATTGACCGTTTTATCCTGGCCCGCTTGCAAGAAAAGGGACTTTCTCCATCCCCCCAGGCAGATCGCCTGACCCTGATCCGCCGACTTTCCTTTGACCTTACCGGCCTGCCACCGACACCTGCCCAGGTTGACGACTTCCTCGAGGATCCAGCTCCCGATGCTTACGAGCAACTTGTCGACCGCCTGCTGGCCTCACCCGCTTATGGCGAACGCTGGGCCCGGCACTGGCTGGACGTGGTCAAGTACGCTGATACGTGCGGATATGACAAGGACAAGCTGCGGCCCAATGCCTGGCCCTACCGGGACTACGTGGTCCGTAGCTGGAACCAGGACAAGCCGTACGGGCGTTTCATCCAGGAACAGCTGGCAGGCGACGTGCTTTTCCCGGGTGACCCGGATGGCATCCTGGGACTTGGATTCATCGCGGCCGGTCCCTGGGATTTCATCGGTCACGTGGAAGTTCCCGAGACGAAGATCGATGGCCGGATTGCCCGGCACATCGACCGGGACGAGATGGTGACCAACACGCTTAACACCTTCTGCAGCGTCACCATCCAGTGTGCTCGCTGTCACAATCACAAGTTTGATCCCTTCACACAGCAGCATTACTACAATCTGCAGACGATCTTTGCGGCGGTCGATCGGGCTGAACGTCCTTACGATGTTGACGCCGGGGCACAGCAGAGGCGGCAGGACCTGGAGACGCGGGTGAGCCAGATCAACCAGCAGCGTCTGGCGCTGGAGGAGACAATTCGGAATGCGGGAGGCGAGGAATTCAAAAAGCTGGAAAAACAGCATGCGGAACTGGTTGCCCGGGCAGCGATGAAACCCAAGCACCCCGCTTTTGGTTACCACAGCGCGATTGTTCCCGGCCAGCAGACGACCAAGTGGGTGCAGGTGGACCTGGGAACTTCACGGCAGGTCACGAGAGTGATCCTGCATCCCTGCCACGATGACTTCAACGAGATTGGTGCGGGGTTTGGTTTTCCAGTGCGATTCCGCGTGGAGGCATCGGATGACGCCGGTTTTAAGAACGGTGTCACGCTCCTGGAGGATCAAACCATGGCGGACGTGGTGAATCCAGGAATTGTTCCCTGGCGAATCAAGTCGCCCGCGTTCAAGGCACGCTACATCCGCCTGACAGCGACCAGGCTGGCAGTCCGGAACAAGGACTATATCCTTGCCATCTCGGAGCTTGAGCTTCTGGATGCCGACGGAAAGAACATTGCCAGGGGAGCTGCTGTCCAGGCCCTGGATTCCATCGAGGCTCCTGATCGCTGGCGACGGGCGAACCTGACCGATGGGATTTACCCGCAGGTGAAGGACGAGGCGGCTGCCGTCGCGTCGCTGGCGGTGGCGGGCAGACTGCAACAGATCCGGGCCCGGATCCACACACCCGAGCGACGAGAGCAGATGGCCCGGCTGGCCATGCAGCTTGCCAGCGTGCAGAAAGACCTTGCTGCACTTCCTGCGGGCCGGATGGTCTACGCGGCGGCGACCAACTTTAAACCCCAGGGTGGTTTTCATCCTACCGGGGGGAACCCACGCAGTATTCACCTCCTGCACCGGGGCAATATCCTCGATCCCCGAACTCCCTCTCGACCAGGGACGATACCGATCGGGGCGGGTTTCCCAGTCGAGTTTGAATTGGACGAGGACCACCAGGAGGGAAGCCGCCGGGTTGCCCTGGCCCGCTGGATCACGCGGCCCGACCAGCCGCTCACCTGGCGGTCGATCGTTAATCGTCTCTGGCATTACCACTTTGGCCAGGGAATCGTCGGTTCGCCCAACGACTTTGGCCGCATGGGCCAGCTCCCGTCCCATCCCGAGCTGCTCGACTGGCTCTCAGCGGAACTGCTCGGCAATGGCCAGTCACTCAAGTCGATCCAGCGACTGATCGTGACCAGCTCGGTTTACCGGCAATCATCAGGGCACCGGGAGGCAGCAGCCAGGAAGGATGGTTCTAACCAGCTTCTCTGGCGGATGAACCGCCGCCGCCTGGAAGCGGAGGAGATCCGCGACGCGGTACTCTCGACCAGTGGGCGACTGGATCGCCGCATGTATGGCCCCGGGTACTACCTCTTCATGTTGGAAAAAACTGCTCATTCACCGCATTTCGAGTACCACAAGTATGATCCGGCGGATGCGACAACCCACCGTCGTACGATCTACCGCTTTATTGTTCGTTCCCAGCCGGACCCCTTTATGACCACGCTTGACTGTGCCGATTCCTCCCAGAGCACGCCCAGGCGGAACGAGACCCTGACCTCGCTGCAGGCCCTCTCGATGCTCAATCACCGTTTTAACCTGGCGATGGCAGAACATTTTTCCAGCCGACTGGAGGGCGAAGCCGAGGATCTGGCAGGCCAGGTGAGTGCCGGTTTCCGCCTGGTGACCGGCCGGCATCCTGGCAAGAGGGAGCTTGAGCAACTGGTTTCCTATGCCAGCGAGCACGGGATGTCCAATTTCTGTCGCGTGCTGTTTAACCTCAGCGAGTTTGTATTCGTGGACTGAGAGGGTCTCTCGTGCAGCATTCCATCGAATATCCGAAATCCTCCGGCTCCACGCGCCGTCAGTTTTTCGAGCACGGAGCGAACGGCCTGGGAGCGATGGCACTCTCGGCCATGCTGGCTGAGGATCCACTCTGCGGCGAGGAGGGGAGGCCAGGAGTCCTTGGCGGAGTGCTTCATCACCCGGCCCGCGCCAGGCGAGTGATCCAGTTGTTCATGGGAGGGGCTGCCAGTCACATTGACCTCTGGGACCACAAGCCGGCCCTGGAAAAGCACCATGGCGAGAAGTCGGATTTTGGTGAGAAGGTGGAGGCTTTCCAGAACGGGCTGGGGCCCTGGATGAAATCGCCGTTTGCTTTTCGTGCTTACGGCGAATCTGGCAAGTGGTTGAGTGATCCGGTTGCCCCCCTGGGAGACTGCGTTGACGATATCGCTTTTGTTCATAACGTGGTGGGAAAGACCGGTGTCCACAGCCAGGCGACCTACCTGCAGGCGACCGGTTTTCAGCGGCCGGGATTCCCGGGCATGGGTGCCTGGATCAGCTATGCACTGGGAAGTATCCGTGATGAGCTGCCGACCTTCGTGGTCCTTCCGGACCACCGCGGCTATGCTTCCAACGGCCCCAAGAACTGGGGATCTGCATTCCTGCCTGCCGACAGCCAGGGGACGACGATTTTTCCGCAGCGAGCCAACCCGATCGCNGANCTGAAACCGCAGGCCAGGTACGTAACGCNNGCNAGTGACCGGGATGGGCTGGAGTTGCTCGGCCGGCTCAACCAGGATTACCAGGAGCGGCGACCGGGAGATTCCCGCCTGGCGGCACGTGTTCGCTCCTACGAGCTGGCGGCACGACTCCAGCTGAGCGCCCCGGAAGCCCTCGACCTTTCAACGGAGCCGGCCCATATTCTCAAGTCCTATGGGCTGGACCGTGCCGGTCAGAAGTATCCCGACANGATTAATGTGCCGGAGGAAGCGGAGTATTTTGGGCGGAAGTGCCTGATTGCCCGTCGCCTGCTGGAGCGAGGCGTGCGGTTCATCCAGATCTGGTCCGGCAACGACAATTCCTTCCCGCGTCGCAACTGGGACAGCCACGAGGATATCGAGCGTGACCATGGTCCGCTCGCCGGCGGCATGGCGATTGGCACGGCGGCCTTGATCAAGGATCTCAAGCAGCGTGGACTGCTCGATGACACCCTGGTTTTCTGGACAACGGAATTTGGTCGCATGCCCTCCACGCAGGGGAGCAAGGGGCGGGACCATAATCCCTTTGTTTTTACCAACTGGCTCTGTGGAGGAGGTATCAAGGGAGGGACGACCCATGGTCCGTCTGACCAGTGGGGCTACAAGCCGCTGGATCGTGAGAACTCGACCCAGGTCTATGATGTCCATGCCACCATTCTGCACCTGCTAGGGATCGATCACGAACGGCTGACGGTACGTCACAACGGTATCGACCGCCGACTGACCGATGTCCATGGCCACTTGATCAACGAGATTATTGCCTGACCGGCACTCTACTTCTCGTTCTGCTCTCGTTTCTGCATGAAGAGCTTGATCGGGACCTCGCCGAAGGTGAGCTGGTCCCGCAGCACGCTAAGCAGGTACCGTCGATAGTCCGGGGAGAAGGCTGACGGGTTATTGCATTTCATCACGATGGTCGGTGGCTGNGTGGCAATCTGCGTGGCATAGNAGATCTTGGGTCGCTGGTNCCGCCGTGTCAGNGGGGGCGGGTGGTTCTCCAGGGCGCGTTGTANCAGCCGGTTCAATTCCCCCGTGCCGACACGCTCGTGTGATTGCTTGAAAAGCATCTGGGAGTGGTTGAGCATCATCTTGATATTGCGACCGGTCTGCCCGGTGATAAAGGCAATCGGAACATGCCACATCGTTGAAAACGTCTCTCGCAGGTATTCGGACCAGCGTTCCGTTGGCATGTGGTCGACCATCAGGTCCCACTTGTTCACGACAAAAAGGCAGGGTTTGAAGTTGTCGTTGATGAAGTTGCAGAGTTGCTTGTCGACCTGGCTGATTCTCTGGCTGGCATCGAAGAACAGCAGCACTACATCGGCGCGGCGAATACTCCGCTGTGCCCGCCGACTGCCATAAAAGTCGACGTCACTCTTGAGGCTCTTCCCCTTGCGAAGTCCCGGAGTGTCGATCGCGATGAACGACTTTCCGTCCAGCTCAAACCGCACGTCGACACTGTCACGAGTGGTTCCCGGAACCTCNCTGACGATCAGTCGTTCGGCTTCGGTNAGCGAGTTGACGAAGGTGCTTTTGCCTACGTTGCGCCGGCCAACAATGGCGACTTTCATTTCCGCTTCCGGGGGAAGCTGCGAGTCCATATCCTGCTGNGCNGGGAGNCGCTCGACAATCATNTCAAGCAATTGTTCCTGGTTTCGATCATTCTTGGCACTCACCCNTACCAGCTCACCNCGCCCCAGTTTCTGGAACTGGTCCGCTTCCGGATCNATCTTGTCACTGTCGGACTTGTTCGCCACGCAGAGAATCGGCAGTTCCAGGCTGCGCAGTCGTCGGGCAACTTCCTCGTCCAGCTGGGTTGATCCTGTCTGGGTATCGACGACGAACAGGATGATGTCGGCCGTGTCGATGGCGATCGCGATCTGGTCCTCGATTTCCTCGCTGAGATCATCGACGTCGTTAATTCCGATACCCCCGGTATCGACAATCTCGAACAGCGCGTCCTGGTGCTGGATGAGGTGCGTCATCCGGTCGCGGGTGATCCCGGCCGTGTCATCGACAATCGCAATGCGGTGCCCGGCGAGCCAGTTAAAAATGCTCGATTTNCCGACATTGGGGCGCCCGACAATTACTACCTGTGGAATAGCCATAGTCATTTCATCATAAGGGTGGAAGTCAGATTGATAAACGGGCCAGTTGCCACTTCATCCCATGGGGGGTTCGCAATCCGGACGGTCGATTCGTATACTTTGAGTCCGTCATGTGACCGGCGGAGGGATCACGAGTTACTTGGGTGAACCGGCCAGGGAGAGACGTGGGATGGACGAGCCTACGTTGGAGCAACTGCAGCGGGGCTGGAGACAGAAACTCCAGAGNCTCAAGCGTTCCGGGATCCGTTCGCTGCCGGCAATCAACNGCCAGCCTTCCGATCCGGGAATCGTGGAGCCGGAGGCCGGGGATACTGCTATTACCAGGGAAGGAGCATCCGGGGTGAGCCAGCAAGAACAGTTACGGGTGATTTCGGAGGAGGTTGCTGCCTGCCAGTTATGTCCCGAGCTGGTAAGTAACCGCAGCCAGACCGTTTTCGGGGTGGGGAACCCGAACGCCCGGCTCTGTTTCATGGGAGAGGCCCCTGGGGCAGATGAGGATGTCCAGGGAATTCCATTTGTTGGCCGTGCCGGCAAGCTGCTGACACAGATCATCGAGGCCTGTGGCATGAGTCGTGATGATATCTACATCCTAAACACGCTCAAGTGCCGNCCCCCGGGTAACCGTAATCCAACGCCGGAAGAAGCGAACAATTGTGCTGGATTCCTTGCCCGCCAGCTGGATGTGATCAATCCCGATTTCATTTGTTGCCTGGGGGCAGTGGCGGCCCAGAATCTGCTCGATACGAGTGAAGCGATTGGCCGATTGAGGGGACGTTTTCATGACCTCNATGGTCGCCAGGTGCTTTGCACNTACCATCCGGCTTACCTGCTGCGTAATCCCAGCGCCAAGGGAGATGTCTGGAAGGACCTGCAATTCCTGCTCAAGGAAATGGGTTTGCCAATTCCCCCCAAAAAGTAAATCCCCAGCGGACACCCGGTGCCGCCATCCTGATCCCCTGGTAAGGACTGCATGATGAAGATTCAGTCGATCGAGACAACCTGTCCCACGATTCCACTCAAGCCCGCCTACCACATGATCACGGCCCTTGGCGAGCATGTTGACTCGACCTATGTCGTGCTGCGATTACTCACGGACAATGGGATCGAGGGCTTTGGGGAAGCGACCGTTTCAGTTCGCTGGAGTGGCGAGACACCGGTCGGCACGGTGGATGTGATCCAGAATGTGCTTTTTCCCGCGATTCGTGATTATGACGTGGAGGATATCGAGGGGATCGCTGACCAGATGGACAGGGCCAGTATNGGCAACTGGTTTGCCAAGTCCGCAATCGAGATGGCCTGCTGGGATGCGGTAGGAAAGGAGCAGCAGAAACCGGTTTTTGACCTGCTTGGAGGCGCTGTCCGGCCACTGACAATCCGTTCGCGTTTCTCCATGGGAGCTTACGATGTTCCGCGGGCACGGGAGCGTGCCCAGCAACTACTGGACCTGGGGTTCACCACCATCAAGGTCAAGGTTGGCACGGACCCGGAACAGGATGTCGCCCGTGTGCGGGCGGTGCGCGAGGTGATTGGGCCNGAGATGGACCTGGTGATTGATGCNAATTGCGGCTGGTCTGCGGATACCGCGATTGACTGCCTGGGACAGCTGGCGGACTGCCAGGTGACCCTGGTTGAGCAGCCGACACCCAAGGGGGACTTCCAGGCGCTGGCCCGGGTACGTCGGGAAACAGGAGCCCGTATCCTGGCCGATGACATNTGCTTTAACCTCTCCGANGCCCGGGAACTNATTCACAACCAGTGTTGTGATGCCATTAGTGTTTACCCNGGNAAAAATGGAGGGATCATTCGCTCCCGGCAAATTGTGGACCTGGCAGCGGAACACGGAATTCCCTGCTCGATTGGNTCCAACCTGGAGTACGACGTGGCAACCGCTGCGATGGGACACCTGGTGGTCTCACACCTGAACATGGAAGTCGAGAAGATCCCGGGTGACCTGCTGGGACCGGATTACCATGAGCAGCGTATTGCACGAAACCCGATACAGATCGAGGGGCCGTTGACAACGCTTAATGANATGCCNGGGCTCGGCGTCGAACTGGACTGGGATACGCTTTGCAGCCAGGTGGATTAATGGTGTNCTGCACTCCCAGGGACTGGCTGCTTGCCGGATTGGTATTACTGCTGCTGGTTGGCTGCCGCAACGAGCAANCGGAGGTCGAGCCANCGGACCAGCCCACAGGGGCCATCCCTGGGACAGCAGAGACGGACGAGTTGCAACCGCAAGGGGCCGAGCCGCAGGTGCCCGTGGCAGTCGTCATCCCGCCCCCTTCACGACAGGTGACGGCCAAGGTGCTGAAGGAAGCGATCGGTCGTTCCGGGCAGTACCTGGTAGAGAACTGTGGCCAGAGCGGTCGTTTCACTTACCTGGCACATCCTGACCCATCGTTCACAGCAGGTCCGCAGTATAACGTGCTGCGTCATCTTGGAGCGATCTACGGGCTGGCCCGCTACCACCGCTTCAGTCCATCGGAAGAAATTGCCCAGGCTGTCACACGCTCCGTCCAGTTTGTTCGCAAGAACTGCATGAGAGCGCCAGAGGGGAGAGAGGGAATGCTGGCGATCTGGTCAGACCCCGACCTGGTCCACGGATCTCCGTATTCGGTTGCCAAGCTGGGAGGAGCTGCGCTGGCCCTGGTGGCCCTGGACCAGGTGGAAGAGGTTCATGCGGGAACCACCTCGCTGGAGGAATTTCGTCAGCTTGGCCGCTTTATTCTTGCCATGCAAAAGCAGGACGGCAGTTTTTTCTCGCTCTTCATTCCGTCACGTGGTGGTCCAGATGATGAATTCAAATCCCAGTTTTATCCGGGCGAGGCGGCTTATGGCCTGCTGCTGTTATCGGTTCGTGATCCAGAAGGACCCTGGTTGCAGGCTGCTGCGGATGCTGTCGCTGCCCTGGCCAGGGGCCAACTGGAGAAGCGGATTACCACGCCGGATCAATGGACATTGATGGCCGGGGAATTACTACTGGCGAATTACGAGAAATGCCAGGCTCCCATGCCAAAGAGTGGAATTCTCGATCACCTGAAACGGACCGCCGTGGACATGCTCAACGACCAGCTGGTAGCACTGGGTGATTCACGAACGGCCGGGTGTTATACCCTTGACGGCCAGACCTGTCCGACAGCTACCCGCCTGGAAGGCCTGCTGGCACTGCTTGCCTACCTTCCCGCGGAAGATCAAGCCCTGGCCAGCCAGGCCCGGGTTTCAGTGCAACTGGCAATGTCATTTCTCGTCCGCTGCCAGGTTCGACGGGGGAAGCTGGCCGGTGGTTTTCCCTGTGTGACGGCGTCTCTCTCCCCCGATGACCCCCGGCTGACGGCCATTGCGGATATCCAGGTAGAGGAGATCCGGATTGACTATGTCCAGCATGCTCTCTGTGCGATGATTCGTTATCACGACCTGCTTGCCGGTGGGGACTTATTGGAGAAAAACTAGGCGATTATTCGTCCTCATCACCCGGTTCCCCCAGCTGGTCGAGCCGATCCCCGTCACGGTAACAGGAGATCTGGAATCCAAGCGTACCGACCACGTGCAAGTAAAAGAAACTGGTCACCATGAAACTGGCGCTCCCGGCAAGGATTGGCCAGGGTCCCGATCCACCAAGCAGGGCCATGGATCCTGCCATCGCGGGACTCAGCAGAAGTACGAAACCGGCAAACTTGAACCACTCAGAAGGTCGCAGTGCAATGCTGGCCATCACCCTGGAGGAGACGATGGCAGCCGGTGTGCCGGCGGAAAGAGTGGAGAGGATCACGGGGGCGAACAGGAGTAATGTCAGCATGCTCCCGACAGAGAGAACGATAGCCGGGTCAAGGCCCTCGGTGAGCGGAATCCAGATGATCAAGGGGATGACTGCAATGAAAAGAGAAATCCCCATGTAGGGAACCATGCTGATCCATTCCATCAGGATCAGCGAGGGCCAGTTCTCGATTTCGTGGTCCCCGTTGGCCCGCGTTTCGATAATTGTCACGACAGAGACAAGAAAGCTGGCACCGAGTGCAAGAAAAAAGATGAAACTGGTGGCAAACAGGAACAGGCCCAGCATGGCCATGATGCCCTCTTCCATAAGCAAGCCATAGTGCAGTGTGAGAACGGCGAGGAAGCCGATGATGCTATGCATCAGGATCCGGATCGCGATGTCGATCTGAACCATCGAGGAGAGGATTGTCATCCACCAGCCCCGGTTGGCCGTCTCAGTGAACTGCTCCTGCTTGGATTCCACCTCGGCTCGTGCCTTTTCCATGAATGCCTGCGCCTGTTTTTTCCCCTCGTTGCTTACCGACCGGGCGGGCTCGATTGGAGGACCAGGCACAAGCTGATCCTTTTCCGCTGTCAGCGGCTTGCTGGAAGGGCGTTTTTCCTTGCGTGGTTCACGGATCGTCGTGTGACTGTGACAGTCCGGGCAGCGGACCTCACCGCCAATATCATCACTGGAAACATTTAACCGTGTTCCACAGAGCAGGCAATTGATTGAAAAGCGATACGAATTGTTCGTATCGGCCTGGTCTGCCGTAGCACGGGGAGCAGTCCCCAGCGGGTCCAGGCTCTGGAGGATCTGTTCGGTCGACCTGGTGTCTGCTGGCCCGGCAGTCAGTCCCTCAAGGGAAATCTCTTTTTCAGCGGGGGGCTTTGAGACTTGCTCTGCCACCGCTTTCGGATTTTCCAGGTCCAGGTGGTCAAGGTCATACGTTTCCTCAACAGGCTGTGAAGAGGGCGAGGGAACTGGAGGAGGTGGGGGTGGAACTGAAGGAGGAGAGGGTTCAGGGAGCAGGTCGTCCGTGGTTAACTTGATCGGGCTCTCGCTTGCAGGAGATCCTCCAGGGCTTGTGCCCTTCAGATCCTGGCCAGGAAGTGATTCCACGGCGGTGATCGGTGATGGCTCGGCAACCGGTTCCTGGGATTCGGCGAGCGTGGCAACCACGAGGATATCTTCCAGGCAGTTTTCACAGGTGATTGTTTTTCCCAGCTGGCTGCCCCGGGCAAAAGCACGTTTTTGACACTGGGGGCAGGTTAACGCGAGGCGTGCTGAGGCAGGGATGTTTGAAATCTCTCGAGCCGTACTGTTTTCCCCAGTTGCCGGGGCGGATGAGGGAATACCAGGCAGTTGGATCGACTGCTTACACGTTGGGCATGTCTGCCGTGTTCCGGCCAGCCGAGTCGATGCCTGCAGTTGCGCCTGGCAACGCGGACAGGCATACTGTAGCAGGGCATCTCCCGCGGTCTTTGACGGTTCAGGATGCTGCATTGTGGAATAGAGAGCTGGGAGGAGAGATTATCAATCTTCCATGACTTCCTGTTCACGAGCGACTGCTGCCTGGTTGATGATGTCCTCGTACTTCTTTGTCAGCTTCTGGATTTCATCCTTGACGTGATCACGATCATCCTCGGTCAGCTCGTTGTCTTTCTCTCCCTGGTCGGCTGTCTTGTTTCCGTCACGGCGGATATTGCGAATGGAGATTTTTGATTCCTCCGAGAGTTCCTTGATTCGCGAGACCATCTTGCGACGAACCTCTGTCGAGAGCGCCGGGATGATGATCCGTATCAGGCGGCCATCGTTCTGAGGATTGAAACCGAGTTCACTGGAGATCAGTGATTTCTCGATATCGCCGATCGTGTTCGGATCGAATGGGCGAATAACGATCTGGTTGGGTTCCGGGACGCCAATCGAGGCAATCTGTTTCATGGGAGTCGGCGAACCATAAACTTCAACCCGGAGCGAGTCGACCAGACCCGGGTTGGCACGACCGGTACGAATGCCGGCCAGGTTTGTTTTCAGGACCGTCGCCGCCTTTTCCATCCGGTCATCCACATCAAACAAGATCTCGTCAGTCGACATGGCAATGGCCCCCGGTAAGTGAATTAAAAGCTAGGAATTTTTTGCTGGTCCGATACGGGTCCCGATTTTCTCCCCCATCACCGCCCTCTGGATGTTGCCATCCTGCTTGAAGTTAAAAACAAGGATTGGCATACCATGTTCCATGCACTGGGTAATTGCCGTGCTGTCCATGAACCCCAGTCCCTGTTCGCGAACGGCATCGTAATCCAGTTCCGGGTAAAAAACCGCGTGGGGGTTCTTTTCCGGATCCTCGCTGTAGACACCGTCGACCCGGGTTGCCTTGGCAAGGATATCCGCTCCCAGTTCGAGTGCTCGCTGGGCAGCAGCAGTATCGGTCGTCACGAACGGGCTTCCTGTGCCGGCCGCCAGGATGACCAGCCTCCCTTTTTCCAGGTGGCGGCGGGCCCGCCGGCGAATATACGGTTCGGCGACACCGTCCATGTGGATAGCTGACATCAGGCGGGTCTGGCAACCAAGCGATTCGAGTGCGTCCTGCAGGGCCAGTCCGTTGATGACGGTGGCGAGCATTCCCATGTAATGAGCTGTCGCTTCCTGGATGCCGGTGTTGCGATCCTTGAACTGGGAACCTCGCAGGATATTTCCGCCGCCAATAACCACCGCGATCTCGCAACCACATTGCTGGGCCTGGTAGATCTGCTCGGCAATTCCCAGCACCTCCTCCATGCTGATGCCGCGTTCCCCGGCGTGGTTGAAACTTTCCCCGGAGAGCTTGAGCACGATTCGTCGATAGACCGGTGCTGCATCGTTAGCTGGCTTGTCGGCCATGCGACACCTCCTTGAGGAAACTCGGGGGTCAGGATGTCAACAGCCACCGGGACATGCCAGTGTGCTACTCGTCGCTCAGGTCCCAGTGAATAAACTGCTTGAGTTTCATACCATTTTCTTCGGCAAACTGGGAGACGGTTTGCTTGTCACTCTTGACGAAGGGCTGCTCGCAGAGCACTTGCTCGGCAAAAAAACTACGTAGCCGCCCATCGACCATCTTGTCAACGATATTTTCGGGTTTTCCTTCTTGCAGGGCCGCCTCGCGGAGGATGGCCCGTTCCTTCTCGACAGCATCTTCGGGGAGATCTGCGACTTCCAGGGCGCTGGGCCGCATGGCAGCAATGTGCATGCAGATATCACGGGCGGCTTCCTCGTTGCCTCCCTCGACTTCCAGCAGGACACCGGAGACGGTGCCGGCGTTATGGCTGTAAGCTGCGCAGCTGCCGTCCATGCGGACAAGTCGGCCAACGTTAAAGACCTCCCGAATACGGTTAAACAGTTCATCGCGTTGTTCCAGCAGGGTCATCCCATCCTTGCTGGGCGATGGTTGAGCAAGGAGTTCGTCACCATCTGCTGCACCGGGACCCGTTGCAAGTTGCTCAGCAAGGTCATTAGCCAGCTGAATGAATTCGTCGTTCTGGGTGACCGGGGCACTCTCGCACTTGAGCTCCACCATGGCGCCAGGGCCTCCCTCCATGTTGGTGAAGAGACCGAATCGGCCGAATGTGGTTTCACGATCAGCACGCTTGGCCAGTACCTGTGCGCCCCGTTCCCTTAACCACTGGATTGCGGATTCCACATCCCCGTCGCACTCGTCCAGTGCTTTCTTGCAGTCCATCATCGGGAGTCCCGATTTCTCCCGAAGTTCCTTTACAGCTGCAGCAGTAATCTCTGCCATTCGATTTTCTCCTTCTCGTTGGGCCGCAGGGCCCGCTTGGCTACTCTTGTTTTTCTTCGCCGGTTTCCTCCGCTGGCGTCTCTTCGGCAGCGGGTTCCTCGGCAGCGACTTCTTCTTCTGCCGGAGTCTCCTCGGCAGCGGGTTCCTCGGCGGCGACTTCTTCTTCTGCTGGAGTCTCCTCGGCAGCGG
>PANG01000082.1 GCA_002708345.1 Planctomycetaceae bacterium
CCTGGTGGTGGTGTTGCCCTGTTGCGAGCTGCCAGCTCCGTGAGCCCGTCAGACGACCTGACCGATGACGAGAAAATCGGTTACCGGATTGTGACAGGGGCAGCCAAGGCACCGTTAGCAACCATTGCAGCGAATGCCGGCCAGGATGGTGGCATTGTCTGCGAGCGAGTTCTTTCCGCCAAGGGAAATAACGGGTACAACGCCCTCTCCGATACCTATGAAGACCTGGTCAAGGCGGGAGTCATTGATCCTACCAAGGTGACCCGGACGGCACTTGGGAACGCGGCGAGCGTGGCAATCTTGCTGCTCACCAGTGATGCCCTGGTGGCGGAGAAACCCAAGGACGGTAATGGCCACGGTGGTGATTACGATATGTATTAATCGTGATCGACCTGCCGTTCTGAACAGATCAAGAGAACCCGGTATCCAGCAGGATGCCGGGTTTTTTTATGGCAGCGGGATGCCGCCAGGAGATTACCTGGATTGACTTGTTTACCTGGCATCATGGCCGATGCTAGCAACAACAGGGGTGGTTTCGTTTTTTTCTCTCATCGCCAAGAACTGGCCTTGACCACCGGGCGGTGTGAAAGTAATTAATGCCCCTCACTTCACCCGAAGCATCCCATCTTTATTCCCCTCCTGCCTTTTTCCCGCGACTTGAGCGACTGGTCCTCTTGCTGACTCCAAGTCGGCGACTGCCAGTTCCGCAGTTACAAGCAGGTCGTGTTTTTTGTTGAGTTAAACGATGAACCACAAGATCTCATTCAGATGTCCCTCCCGTTCACAGAGCTGTGGCACGGCGGGGGCAAATTCGCCTTTACGGAGTACTGCTTTGAAGACTGCGAAACGAAAGCTCGTCCCATCTATCCAGTTTGCCGGTTCACTCGTGCTACTGGGCACCCTGGTTCTTCCCTGCTCGGCGATCGATACGGCCACCACCAGTCGGATGCTGGTGGGTGCCACGGTGCCAGGCCAAGTCATTAGCGATGACGCCGGGATTCAACGCCAGCAGGCGGCGCAGTTGCTTAAGCAGGCGCGCCAGGCGATGGAGCGTGGTCAGCTGCAACTTGCTGAGAACTACCTGCAGCGAGCTGAACAACTCAATCCAAAATACGATGCACTGACCGTCCGATTTCAGGATACGCCGGCAAAGGTTCGAGAAGACCTCCAGCAGCAGGGGGGGCAGCCTGAGAACCTCTCGAATTCGCTGGACCAGTTTCTTCCCTTGCGAGGCGTGTTTGGCGAACGGCCAGGCAGTGAGACCGTTCCGGTCGTACCTTACTCGACGCCCAGCGAGCAGGCGTCCATCGATGCCCTTGCACAGCAGACAAGAGCCGCCGCCCTGGCCAATGTCCAGCGAGGGCGCCTGGCACTGCAAAACAGTGACCTGACCTCGGCAATCGGCTGGTACCACAAGTCGATTTCTCGCCCTGTCCGATTCAATGCCAATGAGTATGGACCGGCACAGTTGGCGGCAGAAATGATGGCCCGGGGTGTCCGCCGAGAGCAACTGGTTCCCCGGCAGGTAATTCCCGCAGACCGTACTCCTGCCAATCCAGGAGCGAGTGTGGCTGACCAGATTACCCCGCTGGGAGGATCGTCGTCCCTGGAATCCGGGGAGAATGCGTTTCGTTCGGGCCTGGTAAATAACCCATCCGAACTGGAAGGGAACCCGGAGATCCAGTCGCAACGGCTGCACCTGGCCCGTAAGGCAATCGCCTCGGGTGACTTTCGAACAGCTGCCCTGCATGTGGAAGCGGCCCGGAACCTGCATGTGGCCGAACGGCCCGGCAGTGACACTGCTGGCCAGGTACTCTCGCTGTTGGCCAGGGCCCAGCAGCTTGCCAGTTTTCAGGCAACACATGGAAACCAACCACAGTTCCAGCGAGAACAGGCCCTGTTCCTGATTCAGCAGGGCGAACAACTCCTGCGTTACCAGGATTACACGACAGCTCGATGGCTGGCCGAGAAAGCCAGGGCACTGCCGGTTCGTTACCAGGCTCTCGATCCATCCCCGGTGGAACTGCTGGCCAAGATCACCGCTCGCCAGCGGGGAGTGAGCACGACCATTTCCGCTGGGCCATCGCCAGAGACGGCACGCAATAAGACCGAAACACTGAGATTGTTGTCGATTGGCAAGGCCGCACTGGACCGTGGAGATATCAGCACCGCCGGCCGCATGCTGCAGATGGCTGAATCGCTTGATGTGCCAGATGCTGATTTTCAGAATGGAGAAATACGGCCCTGGCAACTTCGTCTGCAACTGGAGAATCGAGAACGGCGAACCGGTAGCGGGAACCCGGTGCGTCAGGCAGGTTATCCGTCAGGCTCGGAGGCAGGAGGCTATCCGGTCAGCCAGGGGAACTTTTCTCCTGGGAGTGATCGCAGTCAGAACATTCCGGCAGCGGCTAATCAGGAGATTAGCAACGCCGAGCAACTCTACCAGCAGGGCCTGCAGGCACTTNCCCAGCGGGATCGGGNAACTGCCCTGNCACGGTTCCGGGCAGCCCTGGCAGGTGCCACGGANCTNNCCCTGGAACGCCAGATTCGAGAAAAGATCAGCTTGCTGGTCGCCAATNATGGACCCCAGGNGCCTCCNTCCTCGGAACTTTCACCGCTGGACGAACTGACCGCTCAGCAACGGTTGTTGCGGCAGAAGTTATTTACNGAAATCGCCGCCGAACAGAAAACGGTGGAAACGATGACCAAGGACGACCCCAAGGGCGCNCTGGAACGCATGTTGCGTCTTCGANNAAGGGTCGATACGGCAGAGAACGTGGACCAGGAGTCGCGTAAACGGATGCTGGCGATCGTGGATCGTAGTATCACCAGTATGGAAAATTACATTAACACCAACGTGGCAGACATTGAACTGGACGAGGATAACAAGGCGGTGCTCGCAAAGATCCGGGCGGATCGTGATTCGGTTGCGGACATGCGAGAGGAACTGGCCAGCATGGTGGACCAGTTTAATGCCCTCATCGATGAGGGGCGTTACGCCGAGGCAGAAGTGATTGCCAAGCAGGCCAGGGAAATCGCTCCCGATGAGCCAATCGTACAAAACCTGATCTGGAAATCACGATTTGCCCACCGGCTTGCGATGCAGATGTCCATCGACGAGAAAAAGGAACAGGGTTTCCTCGATACCATCACCTCGGTCGATCGATCCTCCGAGCCCTTTGATGACTCCCGCCCCTTCCGTTTTGATGGTGTTCGTGACTGGGATGAGTTGACACGCCGCCGTCGCCGATCGATGGAAAGGCAGAGCAGTCATCTTTCGCCAGCGGGGATGAAGATCCAGAACGCACTGAATCAGCCCGTGGATATCAGTTTCTCCGATACCCCCCTCTCGGTGGTCATGGAAACACTCGGTCAGATGACCGGGATCAACGTTCATCTCGATCGGCAGGGCTTGAGTGCCGAGGGAGTGACCAGTGAGACGGCCGTCTCGATTAACCTCTCCCAGCCGGTGACGCTCAAGAGTGCTTTGAACCTGATGCTGGAAGAACTTCGCCTGAGCTATGTGATCCGTAACGAGGTGTTGTTGATTACCAGTGAAATGAGCCGGGATACGAATGTCTACCAGGAAGTCTACAACGTGGCGGACCTGGTAATCCCGATTCCGGATTTCGATACCGGGCAGAGCGTCGGGCTTCCCTCCGCAATCCGGGATGCCCATGACACGATGGGTTTTGGCACCAACCCGTTACGGGGAAATGGACCCCTGACCCTGGCAAACGGTGAGGAGTCCAGCGGCATGGGGAATGCCTCGGTCCTGGCCCAGCTCGCTGCCAGCGATATGATACCGGGTTCCCAGGGCTCCCTGCCAACAAGTATTGGCGGTGGTGGTGGAGCTGCGATGGCAGATTTTAGCTCGCTGATCGAGTTGATCACCACGACGATTGAACCGGATTCGTGGGAGGATGTCGGTGGTGCTGGGACAATCAAGGAATTCCGCGGTAACCTCAGCCTGGTCATCAGTGCCACCCAGCAGGTGCATGAACAGATCCGCGACCTGCTCGAGCAATTGCGACGGTTGCAGGATCTGCAGATCACGATTGAAGTCAGGTTTATTACCCTCTCGGACAACTTCTATGAGCGTATCGGCATCGATTTCGATTTCGAGATTGATGACAACGTGAACGTGGATGACATCAAGGACGATTCCGGCCCGAGCGTAATGATTGGGCTGGACAGCGGGGGCCCGACAGTGGACCTGGACCTGGTGTTTGACCAGGGTGACGCCTACAACGCCGCGGTACCAGCGTTTGGTGGCTTTGATGCTGCCTCCGCAGCCAATTTTGGCTTCGCGATCCTGAGCGATATCGAGGTCTTTTTCCTGCTCCAGGCAGCGATCGGGGATAACCGCAGTAACGTTCTGACTGCTCCGAAGGTAACGCTCTTCAATGGCCAGCAGGCATCCATCTCCGATACCTCCCAGAGACCGTTTGTGACCGGTGTGATTCCCGTGGTGGGTGACTTTGCTGCCGCCCATCAACCGGTCATCGTGGTTTTGAGCGAGGGGACGAACCTGAGTGTGCAGGCGGTTTGTTCTAACGACCGTCGCTTCGTGCGACTCACGCTGGTGCCCTTCTTCAGCCGGATCGGCGAGGTGGAACAGTTTACCTTTGACGGCCGGCAGACGACCAGTACCGGAGAAACCGTACTGGATCCTGATGGAAATCCGACAGCTCGTAATAACGAGGTGACAACGATGGAAGGGACAACGATTCAGCTTCCCACCTTCCAGTTCACGACGGTATCTACAACGGTCAGTGTGCCAGATGGTGGTACTGTCCTGCTTGGTGGTATCAAGCGACTGAGCGAGGGCCGGACCGAGCGTGGTGTGCCAATGCTCGCCCAGTTGCCATATATTAATCGCCTCTTCAAGAACGTCGGAATCGGCCGCGATACCCAGAGCCTGATGATGATGGTCACACCGCGGATCATTATCCAGGAAGAGGAAGAACTGGCACAGACTGGCCTGGATAGCTCGCAGCTCTAAAACAGCAGTCGGGATTCTCTCTGGCCAGGAGCCGGAATGAATGGGCCCAGGCTGGAAGCAGGACCGTTCGATGATCTGTCCTTCCGGGTGCATTCCACCAAGAAGATGAGGCAATGGCGACGTGCAAAAAATGCCTGGTCATTGGCGCTGCCTCGATGGCACTCGCTGTCTGTTGTGGGGCCTTCGGCGCCCATGCCATCAAGTCCCTCCTGCTCGAGCAGGTGGAAACGGGTGAGCTCACAGATATCGAGCGATTGGACATCTCCCATAGCTGGGACGTGGCAGTCCGGAACCATGCAATGCACTCTGTCAGCCTGATCCTGCTTGGCCTGGCTGTTGCCTTCTGTTCCCCTGGCTACCTGCGTTGGGCAAGGGCCCTGCTGCTGGCAGGTATCGTTCTCTTTTCCGGGTTGATCTATATCTACACGGGCGTCAANGTGACCAGTGGAANGGAACTCACCCCTTTGATGTACNTGGTGCCACTGGGGGGCANGAGCTGGATTCTTGGCTGGATCCTGCTGNCAGTCGGTTTTTACCGTCACNCAGCGGCAATTAGCGAGCTGGATTAAACGAGTNTGGGTTAAAAACCCGATCTTGAGAGTGGGGCGGACAGTCGGTCATTCCCCGGNNGACCCTGGAAATCATGGTCAGCTTGATCGTTGTATCCTATACTTCCTGTTGAAGTGACGGTTCGTTGTTCTCTCGTACCGTCGGGAACGGGCATCATGGCAATTTTAATGATACGCCGAATTGCAGTCGTCCTTGTCGGCCTGCTTGTTGCCAGTAACTGGTCTCCAGCGGCCAGGGCCGAGATCTTCCACCTCTCCACCGGTGGCACGATCGAGGGGAAATTGCTCAACACGCTTTCAGATCCCTCCCCGAGGTATGTGATCAAGACCCGTACCGGGAGGATCGTGCTGGAGACGAGCAGGGTCGTGCGAATCGAGCAGAAATCGGAGTTGTTACAGCAATACGAGGTAGCCCTGCCTGACGTCCAAAACACCGTGGAGGGGCATTTCAAGATGGCGATGAAGTGCGCCCAGTTGAAATTGCTGCCGCAGCGTGATTACCACCTGGAACAGGTCCTGAAATTTGACAAGGATCATGAACGTGCACGCCAATTGCTTGGCTACACTCGCAAGGAAGACGGTTGGCACAAGGAAGATCTCTGGATGATAGAACAGGGATATGTGAAAGTCGGTGGTCGCTGGCGGATTCCCCAGGAAGTGGAAAATGAGCAATTAAGGAAGCAGCGAAGTGAAGAAGAAGTAAAGTGGTTTCAGCAGATTCGACGCTGGGAATCAGCCATCGTCAAGGGGCGTTCCAGCGCGGCCGGGGCGCTGAGAGATCTGAAAGCGGTCGAGGCCTACCGCGCAACCCCTGCCGTGGCAGATCGACTCAATGACATTAGCAAGCCGCCACCGCGATATTTACGCCTGATCTATGTCGACCTGCTCAGCTCGATTGGAGGGAGTGTGGCGACCAGTACCCTGATGAATCGGGTGATGGAGGATCCGGACGAACTGGTACGTGAACGGTGCATGGAACAGCTCCACCGCTGGAACAGCAAGCGAGCAATGCAGTATTTCATTGGGAAGCTATCCAGCAAGGAGAATGCGGTGGTTAACCGTGCAGGATATGCACTGGGAAGCCTGGGAAAACAGGATGCCATCCTGCCGCTTATCGATGCGCTGGTAACAACACACCAGTACCAGGTTGGAAGTGGTGGAAGCATCAATGCCGGCTTTTCTTCTGACGGGGGGGTGGGTTTTGGTGCCGGCGGGAAACCGAAGATCATTCGGCAGGATTTCAGAAACCGGGATGTCCACGCTGCTCTTTCGGTCCTTGTCCCCGGGGGNGNCAACTATGCTTACAACGAGGAGGCATGGCGCAACTGGTACACTCGAGCCAATACTCCCGTGGGNGTGAACCTCCGACGTCGTCCGTAACATGCCCNGCGTGTTCTTCTGTTGACGCACTNGCCNCTAGGGATTCTTGCCTGGCTCGACCATCTGGCGAGTGAACTTGACGTTCAAGGCTGCGGTCACCGCCCTGGCCTTCAACATGTCACTCACGTAACGCTGGGGCTTGGAGATACCCGGCACCCGGAAGTTATCCCCTTTCTGGAGTACCGGTCGATATTCCGGCATCGCCCCGAAGGCACGTGTGCCGGCTGCCTGGCAGGGGAACCAGTAGCCATGGCCATCTGCGTCCTGGAGATAGAACTCGGGATAACAATGGCCTGGAATCCAGACACTTCGAGCGGGAAGTCCACGAGCTCGGCAGAGTGCCACGAACAGCGATGTCAGTTCTTCACAATCTCCCTGTCCGCTTTCCAGGGCGGCCCGTGCCCCCCTTAGCTGCTCGTCAAACTTGTAACGGATGTTCTCCCTTACCCAGTCGTAAATCGCTTCTGCCTGCTGCCAGTCATTGAGCTCCTGTTGCCCGATTTCCCGGGAGAGCTGCTGGATTTTCGGGTCACGCGACTCGATCCCGGGGCTTGCTGAAAGATATCGCCTCACNGCCGCGGGGGGTTCTGACGGAATCAACAGGTCNCCGGTATTCCGGGGNGCCACGATCGCACTGCGGGTGACATCGAAGGTGACCATTGCCTTTGCTGTTTCTCCTGCCCGGAGCTGGCTGATCAGGACAACCATCTGCCGTACGTTNCCGCCAATCGTGCGGTAGCGGATCGAACCCACGTGGGTCGTCTTCTCGGTCTCCACGATTTTCACAGTTTGTTCCGGCCAGGACATGGGAACCGTGGCCGTGCCGACAATCCCGCTTGCATTGCCAGGTGACTGAACCTCGAAGCCGACCACCCAGCGTTGGGTGTGGGGCTGGACGAAAGCACTTCGTGGCGCCACGGTCGGAGTCGTCGCCTGTGCCATGCTGATGCTTCCCGGCAAGACGAGCAGGCAGTTGAGAGCGACGATCTGCAGNATCCGGGGGATCGTTCTGGATGANTGCCGCATCACTTGCATCCTTGCTTGGGGAGAAAACCTGGGGACAACTTCATTTTACCGGTCCCTGTTCAGGCAGGGTTTGAGAGTTGNCGGATGAACTGGACTTGTGGACGAGCCAGGGCCTGCTTGACCGCCAGGTGTTCGGCAACGTAACGCAAGGGAACTTTCTTTTCCGGTACGCGGAAAAGGTCTCCTCGCTGCAGGATCGGCCGGCGGCTGGTGGTCTCGCCGAAACTGCGTTGCCCGACCAGTTCACAGGGAAACCAGTAACCCTTGCCACCGGGGTCCTGGAGATAGAATTCCGCGTAATTATGGTCCGGNACCCAGACAGTTCGNGCGGGAATNTGCAGGGCACGGCAGAGGGCGATGAAGAGGGAGGAGATGTCCTCTTTCTGTCCCCAGCCTTCCCGCAACGTGGTGATCGAACCGTGCCGCTGGCCATCGCGGCACTGGATNTTGTCACGCACCCAGTCATAGAGGCTGGTGATACGGTCCCAGGCATTGCGGCTCTTGTCATCGGTTTTCGCAGCCAGGGCGCGAATCGTGGTGGCCCGGGGGTCGATGCCGGGACTGGTTGCCAGGTGCTTGCGGACTGTTGAAGGCATCGTCGTGGCAACCACCAGGCAGGCAGGATCGATCGGACTGCTGACCGCCTGCTTGGTGATCTTGTAAGTCATCTTGACCAGAGCTGTCTGGCCGGCAGGGACCTTTGGGATGGAAACCAGTGCCTGCGGAACCGCACTGGAGAGGTTGCGGAATTTCACAGCAGCCACGTGTGGGGATGCCATCCGGTCAATCATCTCCACCTCCTGCTCGGGCCACGAGCCAGGGAGTGGGAAGGTGGCGAAGATGCCGGCACAGGGACCCGAGGTGGGAGTGATCGAGAGACCGACCTGCCAGTGGAAAGTGGTTGGCGCATGGTAGCTGGGAGCCCCGGGCGAGGCGTCGGCTTCCGCTGCCAGAGTGTGAGAACTGACTGACAGGAAAGGCAGGCAGCAGCTGCCAAGCAGGAATTGCCGACGAGCTGGATGGTTTTTCACGGCAGCGACTCCCACGAGGACCAACAGNTTTTTCTTCCAATAANAGGAGGATCGGAGAAAAACNTCGGTTCNGGACAGTCTGACTGCCAGCGGCNNGCGTGCTGNGAAGAAGGTTGTACCGGACGTACCGGTCGCGCAGAGATTTCCGGTTCTTTCCGCCAGGTCGCNGCAACCAGGGGTTCCTGGTGAAGCTGGCCTGTCTACGGGNTGGGNACTTCTTCCACGACNGCTGCGCCGGAGGAATCGGGGANGACCACGTCACCGTAAACCTCGGTTCCTACACAGGGGCTGCGTAGCNNGGGNAAAAGAGGGCGNCGCAGCAGTGGGCGACAGCATCCGGAGGCCGCAAGTAACAGGGCAATCGTTGCCAGTAAGAAAAGCCGTTTCATTGTCTTGTCTCCATTATTCGGCTTGGTTGTGCTACAGAAATAGCCAGGAAACTCTAACCCACGNTACCGGCCATGCAACTGCTTGCCCCCTATTTTCCCATGATTTATTGGTTTACCTGTTCCCTAAACTCGGCACCCGGCTTCCCTCTTTACTCAGTCCACCGATTTTCATGCCGGACTCTTTTCCAGAACTGTTACAGTCGATACAAGAAGAATAATTCCGCTGGTTTCTCACCACCTCCGGTCTGCCATGTCACTCACTTACCACAACGGGTCGCTGCTCCCTTCGACCGATGTGCAGCTCCCGCTCTCGGACCTCGGGTTCATGATGGGGGTGACCGTCAGCGAACGGCTACGGACATTCTCGGGACGCCTGTTCCGACTCCCGGAACACATGGATCGCCTCCGCCAGAGCCTGGCATGGATTGGCCTTGAGCCACCAGAGTCGATTGAGGAGTTGATCGAAGCGGCCGAAAACCTCGCCAGCAACAACCACGCGCTGATCGATCCAGCAGATGACCTGGGCATGTACATCCTGGTAACCCCGGGTACTGTCAACCAGGATCCGGCTCGGCCGACCGTGATCATCGGCACTGCCCCTCTCGATTTTTCTTGCTGGAAAGAGACTTACCGGGAGGGGAAAAAACTGGTGACCAGTCAGCACCGCCAGATTCCCGCCAGTAGCTGGCATCCGCACCTGAAATGCCGGAGCCGTATGCACTATTATCTTGCCGACCAGGAAGCCGAACGCAGAGAGCCAGGATCACGCGCCCTGCTGCTGGATCAGCAGGGACATGTGGGGGAGGCATCCACGGCAAACGTCGTCATGTACATGGAGCAGCACGGGCTGATCTCACCACGGCGGGAGGGAATCCTTGCCGGTATCAGCCTGGACGTACTGGAGGAACTTGCCGGTTCACTCTCGATTCCTTTCAGCGAAAGAGATCTTTCCATCGCCGACCTGGCTTCGGCCGATGAAATCCTCTTGACCAGCACCTCTCCCTGCGTCTGGTCGGTAACCGGGCTCGACGGCAGCCCGATCGGAGGTGGCCAGGTGGGGCCTTGCTGTACCCAGGTGCTCTCTGCCTGGAGCTCCCTGGTGGGAGTCGATATTGTTGGCCAGGCAGAGCAATTTGCGGTCAGATAGAGTTGCGGTGGATTTGCCGGACGGCCTCTTCTGCTAGACTGGATCCGTACGACTGCTGGTCTTCTTCCGGAACAAGTCGATGGCCCCTTTTTCTACCAAGCGTGTTCGGCAGATCTGCTCGCACGTGGGAATCTCTTTAAAAGCTGGTCTGGATCTGCGTACCTCCTGGGAAACCGAGGCACAACGGCTTTCCGGTCGAAGCCGTGACATGATGATGGCCATCGTGGACCAGATGATCGACGGCGCATCACTTTATGACAGCATCCAGAAAGTGGCTCCCGGTCTTTTTCCTCCCATGATGAAGGAGATGATCCAGGTTGGTGAACACACCGGCCGGCTTGCCGAGGTCTTTGAGCAGCTGGCTGATCATTACGATCACAAGTTGGAGGTGAAGAGAATTATCCTCAACGGGATTTCCTGGCCGCTCTTTGAGCTGGGGTTTTCGATTGCCGTGATCACTCTCCTGATCTTCATTTACGGGATGATTGATGGCACGGACCTGCAGGGGAATCCCCAGTCACTCTTTGGATTGCGGGGCGCGAGCGGAGTGACAATATTCCTCTCCCTGGTTGCCCTGTTTGTTGCTCCAGTCATCGCACTGCTGGTCGCCATCCGGCGAGCCTGGTTACCGGTCGAGCCGGTGATGGGGGTCCTTTCGAGAATCCCGGTGCTGGGAAGGGCCATTCGGACGATGGCTATTTCCCGCATCTGCTTCACCATGGCGATGGCCCACAACGCCGGGATTGACGCGATTCGCACGATGACGATGGCGTTCAGCAGTGGCCAGAATCCCATCTACAAGAGGGCCGGCCGGCGTGCCATTCATGTACTGAAGGACCACCGGTCGTTCCTGGAGGCTTTCCAGGCTGCCGGCGTGTTTCCCCATGACCTGCTGGCTGCTGTCCAAACGGGAGAGTTAACGGGCCAACTAAGTGAGACGATGACAGCGTTTTCACAGCACTACCTGGAGCGGGCCAGGCAGCAATTCAAGACACTCGCCTTTGTCCTGGGTATTGTTGTCTTCCTCTTTGTTGCCGCATTGATCATTGCTACGATTTTCATGATGTTCAAAAGGTACCTGGATCAGTTGAACGAGTTCCTTCCATAGTGGCAGGAAGGAATTTCACGATTGTGTTACCCTCTGGTTCAATGGAACTGGGATGATAAGGACGGAACCAGCGATGAAACCGCTTGATTCGGTGGCGATTCTGGGAGTGGGGTTGATCGGTGGCTCGATCGGCCTGGCGCTGCGAAAGCGGAAACTGGCTCGCCAGGTTATCGGCCTGGGGAGAAACAGCACGCGTCTCCGGACTGCTCGCCGGCGGGGGGCCGTGACTTCCACCACCACTCGCTGGGCACGGGGAGTTGCCGGGGCGGAACTGATCGTGGTCTGTACGCCGGTAGGCCAGATTGTTGATCACATTCTCGAACTGGCGCAATACTGTAGCCAACCGACGCTGATCACCGATGTCGGCAGCACCAAGCAGGTTCTCGTGGAGAGTCTTTCTGGAAAACTACCCTCCCATGTGCGCTTTGTCGGCAGTCACCCGATGGCAGGGAGTGAAAAGACAGGGGTGCGATATTCGCACGATGACCTTTTTCAGGGACGAGTTGCGATCGTCACACCCTCTTCAGAGACCACGAAAGAATCAGTCAAATCGGTCTGCCGGTTCTGGGAAGCTCTGGGTTCACGCGTTATAACGATGACACCTGATGTCCATGATCAGGCTGTTGGGGCCGTAAGTCACCTCCCACATGTGGCAGCCACGGTGCTGGCAGCGGGTGCCAGTAGCCAGTACCAGTCTCTGGCGTCCAGCGGCTGGCTGGACACAACTCGGGTTGCCGCTGGAGATCCTCGCTTGTGGCAACAGATTTTTGAGGAAAACAAGGACCACGTGCTCACGTCGATTGATCAATTCGCGGAACTACTCGGACAATTCCGTGACGCGTTGGCGAAGGATGACCGACGAACGGTGAGTCGAATACTTAAAGCAGGAAAACGGAATCGTGACGCTTTGGGAAGTTGACATCTTTACCGCTCCAGGGCAGCGGGACCTTGCGAAAGAAGAAATCGTCGGGGAATCGGACGATCTCGCTCTCGGAATGGAATCCACCGTCTCGACGGCCCACGGGTACCTGATCCAGGGAAAACTGGCCCGTGAAGAGGTGGAGCAGCTGGCCCGCGAGCTTCTTGCCGATACGGTCGTCGAGCGGACCGTCGTCGGGGAGCTTGGAGAGGAACACCTGAATCGTCTTTCCGGCGACAGCAGCCAGCTGGTTCATGTGTTGCTCAAGCCGGGCGTGATGGACCCGGTTGCCGAGAGCGCCCTGCAGGCAATGCAGGATTACGATTTTGATGTCGATTCGGTGAGGACCTTGCGGAAGTACTGGTTTGAAGATGCCGACCAGGAGGCAATTGACCAGCTCTGCAGCCAGGTACTTGCTAACGACTCGATCGAACAGGTTGTTCTCGGACCGCTTAACCTCGAGCAACTGGAACTGGGAGCATCCTACGAATTTTCATTGCAGACGGTGGCCATCAGGGAGTTGACTGACGAGCAGCTTGAACAGTTGAGTCAGCAGGGGCAGCTCTATCTGACACTGGTAGAAATGCAGACGATCCAGTCCAGTTTCCGGGAACTGGGTCGGGATCCCACCGATGCGGAACTGGAAACGCTGGCGCAGACCTGGAGTGAACACTGCAGTCACAAGACGCTGGCAGGACGGATCGCCTACCGCGATGAGAATGGCGAACGGAATTTCGAGAACATGCTCAAGGAAACGATTTTTGCCGCCACCCAGGAAATCCGGAAACAGCTTGGTGAACAGGACTGGTGTGTGAGCGTGTTCGAGGACAATGCCGGAATTGTTCGCTTCGACGACAAGTATAATGTCGTCTTCAAGGTGGAAACTCATAATCATCCCTCGGCGCTGGAACCGTACGGTGGGGCCAACACCGGGATTGGAGGGGTGATCCGCGATCCGCTGGGGACCGGGCTGGGTGCCAAGCCGGTCTGCAACACGGATGTCTTCTGCTTCGCCCCGCCAGATACTCCCCTCGATTCCCTGCCGGCCGGTGTCCTTCATCCGCGCCGTGTGATGAAGGGAGTTGTTTCTGGAGTGCGAGATTACGGGAACCGGATGGGAATTCCCACCGTCAACGGGGCGCTCTATTTTGATCCCCGCTACCTTGGTAACCCCCTCGTTTACTGTGGCAACGTGGGAATTATTCCCCGTGAAAAATCGTCCAAGCAGACCTCTCCCGGAGACTGGGTTGTCACGATCGGTGGCCGTACCGGACGGGATGGAATTCATGGCGCGACTTTCAGCTCGGCAGAGTTGACCAGTGAAAGCGAAACGATTTCCGGTGGGGCGGTACAGATCGGCAACGCTATCACCGAGAAAATGTTGATGGATGTCCTGCTCGAGGCCCGTGACCGTGGCCTCTACAGCGCAGTGACCGATTGTGGCGCCGGTGGATTTTCCAGCGCGGTTGGTGAAATGGGAGAACACCTGGGGGTCGAGGTCGACCTGGAGAAAGCACCGCTCAAGTACAGCGGGCTCTCCTATACCGAGATCTGGATTTCCGAGGCCCAGGAGCGGATGGTCTTTTCGGTTCCCGACGAGCATTGGGAAGAATTCTTTGAGCTTTGTAAGTCGGAAGGGGTGGAAGCGACGATCATTGGCACATTTGTGGACAGTGGACGCCTGGTGCTCCGGTACATGGGACAGCAAGTGGCGGACCTGGACATGCAATTTGTCCATGGAGGGCGTCCCCCGGTGATCCGCGAGGCACTTTACGAGGCGCCGCCGGAAACTCCTTTCCAGGAGGATCAATTGCAGGGAGATGCCGGGATCTGGTTAACCGCGATCCTCGGGTCACTCAACGTTGCCAGCAAGGAATGGGTGATCCGCCAGTATGACCACGAGGTGCAGGGAGGGAGCGTGCTCAAGCCGCTCGTGGGAGTGAACAACGACGGACCCGGCGATGCGGCGGTGGTCCGTCCGATCCTCACGTCCCGCCGGGGCCTGGTTGTCAGTTGTGGGATGAACCCGTATTACGGCGACCTCGATACTTACCATATGGCGGCCAGCGCGATTGACGAGGCACTAAGAAACTGCGTGGCGGTCGGTGCCGACCCGGAGCGGATTGCCATCCTGGACAATTTCTGCTGGGGTTACACCGATCGTGCCGAGACCCTTGGCACGCTGGTCCGGGCCGCACTGGCATGTTATGACGTCGCCACGGCAATGCGAACACCCTTTATCAGCGGCAAGGACAGCCTTAATAACGAGTTCAGTTACCAGGATCAGGAGGGGGACCGGCAGACCATCTCGATCCCCTCGACACTGCTGATCAGTGCGTTGGGACAGGTAGACGATGTGGCGACCTGCGTCTCGATGGATCTCAAGGCGGCTGGCAACCTGGTTTACCAGGTCGGCCAGACACATGATGAGCTGGGTGGATCCCACCTGGGGCTGGTCAGCGGTGCAAGCGGGGGACGTGTGCCGAGGATGGATCCCGGAATTGCGCTGCCGACGTTCAAGGCAATTCACCAGGGAATCTGCCAGGGCCTGATCCGTTCCTGTCATGATCTGAGCGAGGGAGGACTGGCGGTGGCGGCAGCGGAAATGGCATTTGCCGGTGGACTTGGACTCCGCCTGGATGTTGCCGGGTTGTCAGAGCAGGTGGGAGAAGTGGCAGCCCTGTTTGCAGAATCCAACTCCCGGTTCCTTTGCGAGGTGACGGCGGACAATGCGGCAGCTTTCGAGGAACTGCTGGAAGGAATACCGCTGACCCGCCTGGGAGAGGTGGTGGATGATGGACAGCTTTCGATCGATGTCGAGGGCCGTCAGCTGCTTGCAAGGTCGCTGGAGGAGTTGAAGGAAGCCTGGCAACAACCGCTGCGGTGGTAGGCGATCCTGCGAGGACAGAAATAGAATAACAGGACCGGGAACGGATTCATCACGGGGAAAAATGATGGCAAAGCCACGCGTACTGGTGTTGCGGGCTCCCGGCACGAACTGTGACCGGGAGACAGCTTTTGCTTTTGAACTGGCTGGTGGAACAGCCGAGCGGGTTCACATTAATCGCATCCTGGAGCAACCCGATATAATTGAGGGTTTCCAGATTCTCTGTGTTCCAGGGGGTTTCAGTTACGGGGATGATGTTGCTGCCGGGCGCATCCTGGCATCCCAGATTCGGCGCCATCTTTGGCAGACCATGGCGGACTTCAAGGATGCAGGTAAGCTGATCCTGGGGATCTGTAATGGCTTCCAGGTGCTGATCAAGTCCGGCATCCTGCTCGACGAGCAGCAGGACCAATCTGCTCCCGCGACTCTCACCTGGAACGATTCCGGGCGTTACGAGGATCGCTGGGTCCACCTCTCAACGGATGACAGTACCTGTGTTTTCCTGCGTGGTATCGAACAACTCTACCTGCCAGTCGCCCATGCAGAGGGCAAGTTCGTGCCGAGCAGCGAGGACAATATGCAGCAACTTGCCAGTGCCGGACAGTTGGCACTTCGTTACGAGAACGCCAATGGTACAGGCAACGGGGAAGTGCATTTTCCTGCCAACCCGAATGGTTCGGTTGGGAACGTGGCAGGCATCTGTGACAGTACCGGGCGGGTCCTCGGATTAATGCCTCATCCGGAAAGGCACATCGACCCCACCCATCATCCGCGCTGGACGCGAGAGGGTCTCAAACCCGAAGGGGATGGGATGGCGATTTTCCGGAATGCCATCGACTTTTTTTCCTGAACTGCTCCCGGCAGCCGGTGCTTACTTGTGCAGATGAGTCTGGCAGCTTCCCTCGTCGCAGTTCATCCGGTATCGTCGCCTGGCGATAAAGCGGTAAATTGCCTGCCAGAGAGGTAAGGAAAAAGGCAGGTGCATCAGTGGCACCAGTATCCAGAGTCGTGGGAGCCTGCGTGTGATCAGGCGAAAGGCGGCTGCACCATGGTGAATCTTTCCCGATGGTTCGACCAGGTGCATCGCTTCCATCAATTCGTCGTGCGATAACGCCGGGAAATCTGACTCGATCGTCGGATCGTGCAGCGAGAGAAAACTGAGCCGGTTTTTTCCGTCCAGGCGTGCCAGTCGCCGTACCTGTCGACTACAGAACTGGCAATGGCCATCGTAAATCACGACGCTTGCTTCCGGGTAATCGTTGGGGGCTGGCAGGCTGGCCATCAGCAGTGATCCATTTTAGGGTTGTCTGGCAGGGGAGGGCACCGGCCGGGGTCTTAACCGTGATGCTCCCTGGTACTTAACGTTCCGTCTCACCTATCGGTTGAGGTAAGAGGTGTAATTCAGGGGTTCCCTGGATGGCAAGTAACTGGCGATTGACTGGGATTTCCGTGTGGCTCTGAACGTCTCCATTGACCCACTTGATCTCGAGTTTCTCTACTCTTCGGGACTCGCCCAGGCCGATCAAAAGCTGCCGCTGGTTACTTGCCAGGTACCCATCTCCAGCAGTCAGCTGCCTGATAAGTTCTCGTGGTTTCTCTCCGCCGATCGTCACGGTAACACGGGTGCCGATCGCATCTCGCTGGACGCTGCGTCCCCGCAATTGCAGGGCAAGGTAGTTGCCTACCTCGGGTGTCTGGTTGGCCAGCACGGCTACCGGGGCATCCAGGTGCGAAACGATGAAATCGGGTTTTCCATCACGGTTCAGGTCTCCTACGCTGAGCCCTCTTCCAAGCAGCTTGCGCTGAAAGTAGTCACCCGCCTGTTCCCCCCGGTCAACGTAGATGCCACCGGCATTCCCCAGGTACTGGGGCTGCATCTGGAAGGGGGATCCCTTGTAGCTGTAGTCATCCACGTGACCGTTAGCGATCACCAGGTC
>PANG01000083.1 GCA_002708345.1 Planctomycetaceae bacterium
CATCGGCCCCTATACCGCCGCGGCGATCCTGAGCATCGCCTACGGAGAGCCCTACCCGGTCCTCGATGGAAATGTCGAGCGAGTCCTTGCCAGGATCCTGAGGTTGAAGGAAAACCCCCGTAAGACCGCGGTCAAAAAACGGCTGCGAGAAATTGCAGGCAGCTGGATGCCCCGCGACCAGGCCTCCAGCTTCAACCAGGCCATGATGGAGCTTGGCGCGCTGATCTGCACGCCGGCAACCCCGGGCTGCAGCGAATGCCCGGTCAGCAAGCACTGCCTGGCAGCAGAACACCGGGATGCCGAGAAATTTCCCCGCCTGCCGAAGAGAAGAAAAACCATTCCGGTTGAGCTGGAGGCCGGCATCGTGCGCAGGGGAGAGCGTTTCCTGCTCGAGCGTATCGAGGGCTTCGACTACCTCGAAGGACTCTGGCTCTTCCCGCTGGCCGATACTGAAGATGGAGGTATCGAGAAGAGGCTGGCCAGGATCCTTCGAACGAAGCTCGAGACCACCGCGGAGCTCAAAACCGTCAGGCATTCCATCACCTTCCGGCGGCTCAACCTGCAACCGCGCCTGCTGAAAACCGGGCGTTTCTCACTCGAGGGGAAACCCGCCTTCCGCTGGGCCCGCATCGAAGAGCTCGGCAATGTCCTGCCTGTTTCCTCTCTTTGCCTCAAGATCGCCGGCAGGATCCGGGAAGAAACCTGAGGCGCATCGGGACCGCTTTGCTGAAAGCTGTGCCTTGGATGACTCCCCCTCGATGCTTATACTGCCCTGTCTTGATCGCCCGCCGCTGCGGCGGAGCTTCAGCCGGAAAAGAACACCNGGAGATCCACGGGACTGAGATGAACGAAAACTTCGAAACGGAAAACCAGGACCTGCCAATCTTTGACCCTTTTGACGGGGAGACCATCCTCAGCCCGGAAAAGGAAGGACAGGGATACTGGGTCGGCGCCCCGGCTGTTACCTGGGATGAGAGCCGCAACAGCTTTCTGCTGTGTTACAGGCGGCGAAGACCCCGGGAACACGTTCCCGACCGGGGCTATACCACCGTTGTCGCCGAATCCTCCGATGGGATTAACTTCGAGACTCTCTGGAGTATGGAAAAGGATGAGCTCGACACCACCTCCATTGAGAAATGCTGCCTGCTGCGGTGCGCTGATGGAACCTACCGCTACTACCTCAGCTACGTCGACCCCGCCGATCAACGCTGGCGGATCGACATGGTCGAATGTGACTCCCCTGAAGAGATCGACATCTCCACCCGCAGGGAAATCTTTACCGCTGAATCNGCCTCCGCCGCCCAGGACTCACCGGTAGAGGGCGTCAAAGATCCGATGGTTTACTGGATCGATGGAACCTACTACATGTTCATCAGCTACGCCGAGGGAGCGCCGCGGGACAAAGAGAATAGCTCCCTCATGCACGAGACCTCCGATGTGTTCAACACCGGGCTGCTCACCTCCACCTCTGCCCTTGCAACCTCCAGCGATGGCTGCACCTTCCAGTGGCAGGGCAATTGCCTGCCTGTAGGCGGCGAGAACAGCTGGGACTGCTATGCCGCACGGCTGGGGGCTGTCGTACGCGGAAAGAACGCCTGGTACGGCTACTACGATGGCTCGGCGAGCCATCTCGATAACTACGAAGAAAAAACCGGCTTCGCCGCTTCCGAAGACCTCTACAACTGGACGAAACTCACACCCTCCGCCCCGGCCATCACCGTACCCTATGCCAGTGGCTCGGTACGCTATGCCTGCGCGCTCGAGCGGGAAGAGGCGCTCTTTGTTTACTACGAGATGGCGCTGCCGAATGAGTCNCACGANTTGCGCCTGGTAAANCTCCCCGCAAGAATGGGCTAGCGGGCCCCTCAGCCCTGGGCCTGGTGGGTGTCTTCGCAGTCGAGGACCTCGTCAATCGTCCTGAAGAGATCCGCGGGACGCAGCGGCTTGGCGATGTAAGCATCGAGCCCGCCCTGCAGGCAGCGCTCCCGGTCGCCTTTCATCGCGTTGGCGGTAAGAGCGATCAAGGGGGTGTGGGTCCCGGTCCCCTTCTCCCGGTCGCGAATTTCCGCCGTGGCATCGAGCCCATCCAGCACAGGCATCTGGATATCCATGAGGACAACATCGAACTTCTCCCCGGCGAGGGCATCAACAGCCAGGCGGCCGTTTTCGGCCACCTCGACGGTATGCCCCTTGCGCTCAAGAAGCGCCACCGTCACCTTCTGGTTCACCGGGTTGTCCTCGGCCAGCAGGATACGAAGAGACTCCCGCTCTCCTGCGGCAAGGCTGCATGGCTCCTCCTTCGTCTCTACCCGCGCAGCCGTCAGGGTCTCGACGATACTCTGGTAAAGATCCGCCTGGGTGACGGGCTTGCGAAGAAAGGCCCCGATCCCGAGATCTCTGCTCCTGGCCATATCACCCGGGTTCTCACCGGAGCTCAACATCATCACGGTTGTATTGCGGGCCCCCGGCAGCTTCCCGATGCGCCCGGCNGCTTCGAATCCATCCATACCCGGCATATGGTAATCCAGCAGGATGAGCCCGTAGCCGCCNGCCGATTCCGGCAGNGCCTCGATCTGCTCGATCGCCTCNGCNCCNCCCGANACGAGNGTTGGCTTCATTCTCCATCCACTCAGGGTGCGCTCGAGGANCCTGCGGTTGGTGGCATTGTCGTCGACGACAAGAACCNCCATNCCCTCGAGGCTGACCCGGGGCCGGGCACTTGCCGGGCTGCTGCTTCCATTCCCTGCCCCGAACCGGCTGGTGAAATGGAAGGTGCTGCCGACACCCGGNTCACTCTCAACCCAGATCCTGCCACCCATCATGTCAACAAGCCGCGAGCTGATGGCGAGGCCAAGCCCCGTGCCTCCGAACTCCCGGGCCGTGGAGGCTCCGGCCTGCGAGAAGGCCTCGAATATTTCGACCCTGCGTTCCGGGAGAATACCGATCCCCGTATCCCTGACCGTGAAGTGGTACTCCATCTCTCCGTCATGGACGGAAGCCGCCTCGACGTTGAGAACCACCTCTCCCTCNGCGGTGAACTTGATCGCGTTGCTCAAAAGGTTGACCACCACCTGCCGCAGACGCGTGGGGTCACCGACGACCAGGTCGCCTGCCCCTTCGGGAATATCGAAGATCAGCTCCAGGCCTTTTTCGTGGGCCTGGAGTGCNAGGGTTCTCGACGCTCCCCCGAGGCAGCTCTTGAGAGAGAACTCGATATTCTCCAGCTCAATCCGGCCNGCCTCGATCTTGGAGAAATCAAGGATGTCATTGATGATCCCCAGCAGGGAGTTCGCTGAGCTGCGAACCATGTCCAGGTATTCACGCTGCTCAGGATCGAGATCAGTGGCCAGCGCGATCTCGGTCATGCCGATCACTCCGTTCATCGGCGTGCGAATCTCGTGGCTCATGTTTGCCAGGAATTCGCTCTTTGCCCGACTGGCTGCGTTGGCNTCCTCGACCCTCTTTTCGAGCTCATCNCANNGATCCTGCACCTGCTCGATCTCTGCCTGGTAGCTTCCGAGGGTGCTGTCTTTCACCCAGAGAATATCCAGCAATTCATCGCTTCGATCGGAACCTCGACGCTCAAAGACGCAATAGCCCGCCAGGCACAGCAGCCCCCCCAGCACTCCACTGGTGGGCGTCGAATAGAAGCCGAGAAGAATACCGCAGCCNAGCGCAACGACGGCAGCCGCCGCCGCCCGCCAGCTCAGCAGCCTGCTCAGCTNNTTGTAGTTTTTCTTGAACATATTTCCTGCACCTCCACTGCACCTCGAACCGGGCACATCACCNGCAGAAAGGACTCCATGTCCATCCACAGGCTCCCCGCAACCCCGGTAAATGCAACTGCGTCGCAGCGATCCGACTCGCTGCTATTACAGTCTACAACGCTCCCTGCCTGCAGGCAGGTGCGGCCCGGGCNCCNGNCNTGNNCCNTGGCGCGGAATNGGCTNCCANGGTGGCTTTGAGCGGCTTTTCGCCTAGGTGAGGCTGCGAACGAGGCCNCCATCGACGGGCAGGACAATGCCGGTAATATAGGAAGCCGCCTGGGAACAAAGGAATACCACNGCCGCTGCGAATTCCTCCGGCTGACCGAACCTGCCGGCGGGGATCACAGCCTCCGCNGCAGCCTTGATCTCTTCCAGTGNAACGCCACCGTCCTCAGCCCGCTTCGCAAAGATNGACTCGAGGCGAGCTGTCGAGGTGGAACCCGGTGCCGCNGTGTTNACCGTTACGCCANCGCCTGCCACCTCATCGGAGAGCGCCTTGGCAAAACCGACAACAGCAGAGCGCATGGCGGTAGAAATCGTCAANCCGGCTATCGGTTGTTTCACGCTGGTGGAGGTGATGAAGACGATCCGGCCCCACCTTCTCTCCCGCATCCCGCCAATCACCTCATCTGCAAGCTTCTGTGAAGATCTGAAGGTTGTTTCAAAGCCGAGCTTCCAGGCCTCGTCACCGAGCCCGNCCGCATCCCCCGGCGGCGGGCCACCATTGTTGGCAACCAGGATCTCGACGGGGCCGAGCGCCGCCTGTGCCTCGGCGATGAATTGCCCGGGGCCTTCCTCGCTGCCAAGATCTGTACANATACCCGCCAGCACCGGCTCCTCACCGNTNTCCTCCAGCACCCGGGCACGGATATCCTCCAGCGCAGCNTCGACACGCTCCGGGCTGCGGGAACAAAGCGCCACGCTGGCCCCCTCGCGTGCCAACCCCAGCGCGACCGCCTTTCCAAGACCACTCGANGAGGCCGCCACCGCCGCCACCTTCCCTTTGAGACCAANATCCATCTTTGCCTTCCCCTTATCTCATTACCGGNGCAGANCNGCCGCTGCCGTCACTCCCCGGGAGGCGGCTCCTCGCCCTTGTCGTCATCCTTTTTCTTTGCGGGCCCCGGAGGAGGCCCGACAGGGACCCCGACCACCGAGGCGGCAATCAGGTCCACCCCGGGAGCTGCGACATCTCCACTGACCTTGATCTTCAGAATTCCCTTCTTGATGCCACTCACTATCTTCTCCAGGTCAATCCCGGTCAGGTCGATGATGTCCGACAGGATCGGCACCTTGATCTGCGAGCCCGGCAGCTGGGGCTCAAGCTCGAGCGCCAGGCGGCCATTGAAATCCATACTCCCGGAGCCGGAGAAGGAAAGAATCGAATTGGCGCTCTTCAGCTGGAGATCATCGGTGGTGAAGCGGCCCTTCTCGATCTTGTAGGGGATATCGAGAGAGTCGATCTTTGAGCGCTTGACGAGATCAGAAAAACCAAGACTCACAAGGGTAGGTATGTTGAAGATCTTGAAGATCTCCAGGAAGACCGGCAGGCGGGCAAGCTCCGCCTCGCGGATGGAGCCGAAACCTTCGCCGCGAATTGAATCCTGGTCACCGGTCTTGCCCGCGAAGAACACCTTTCCGTTTGCCACCCCACCGACCCCGTTACCGCCCAGGCGGAACACGTCCACGGAAGCCTCCGACAGCTGCACCCCGGAGGCGGCGAATTCGCCCCCGAGGTCTCCCTGCTTGTCACCGGTGTCGATGTAGAGCATTCCATTGAGGCGGCCCTTGTAGAAGTTTTCAGAGGCTATGCTCATCTGGAAGGTCTCTGAGATGTCGCCCTGGGAAAGCCTTCCGATGATGCTGCTGGAAAGATAGGGGGCCGTCTTTTCTGCATCCTCGGCGTTTTCCTCCAGGCGGCGAATCCGGTCGTGACGCTCACCNAAGGCAAAGACGATGTCGCNATCCTGGAGCTGCAGNCGGTTGAANCGCGCCTTNTCGACCCGCACCTCCCCCCAGAAATAATTAGGCCGGNCCTTCTCGTTTCCACCNGTAAAGCGGCCGCTGGCATTCATCTCCGAGATCTTCACACCAAAATCGACCGCCGCATTCTTCGTCTTGATCTCGGTCCCCTCGAAGTACACCTTGTCGTTGGCGGGGTCTTGCGGATCCTTAACGTACCACCCGCTCAATCTTCCAGAAAAGGCGCCCTGCAGACCCAGGCCTGTGAGAAATTTTTTCAGTNGATCAGGAAAGGCATCGGGGAGGCTCCGNTCGATCTCAAAATCAGTCANCCTCAGCTTGTAATCAAGNCGCGGCTTACCGTCAACCTCGGCAAANCTACCATCAAAAACCACCCTGGAATCGGAGGTGCGAAAGCCGCTGAGCTCGACCTTTCCGGAACCGAGGATCACGATCTTCCCGGCGCCAAGCTTCAACAGGTAAGGGAAATCTACCGGGCGGATTTCTCCTTCAACCAGGTCAAGNACTGTCCTGACCATGGGCTTCTCCGCCTTGTTACTGTTAATCCCCACGCTCGCCTTGAACACGCCCTTGAAGGCAAGATTCTCAACCAGCTCTGCAACCTCCGGTTCAAGAGCCGCGGCAAGAGCCTTGTCGTAGCCGAAGTTATCGCAGGTGATGGTCAGATCGACCCCGGGTCGTTTCTTCTCTTCCCCCTCCCGCGACGAAGGCTGCACCCCGAATGAGCCTTTGCAGAAAATCTTCCGCGCGCCATGAAGACCCTGGATATCCAGGTTGACGCCGAGCTCGGGACTGCGCGAATCGTAGAGAGCTTCACCGCTGATTTTTTCCACCTGGTAGGGAAAGAACTTGTGACGAATCTTCAGCTCCCGGGGATATACCGACAACAGGACGTAAGGGGCCGGGCGGGTCTTCTCCTCTCCCTTTGCAGGCTCGGCGAACACCCTCGCCTTCAGCGCCACCCAGCCTTCAGGCTGCAGGTTGTCCCATTCAGTGACCGCCCCCTTCACCTTCTCGCTGAGGACACTGCGCAGCCGGCTGTCCAGGGGCAGGCAATCGGCAGGAGCTTCTCCACCCAGCTCGACAACGGCCTCAAGAGCGCCAGCGCCAGCGGCGTCATAGCTCAGCTGCGAGACAGTCAGGCTTGCAGCCCCGTATNTNCCAGTCAACGNATCACCAACTTTCACCANCCCCTTCTCGAGGCTGAGCGTTCCGGAGAGCTTCTCAACAGGGAANCCAAGCTCCCGGTGGNTGACCTCGAATCCAGACAGCTGCACNGTGGCGGTGANCGCATCGAGCGCTGGNGGGAATTTCANCTCTCCGGCTGTCTCACAGGTCAGTCCTGCCCGNCCCCGGATAACGATTCCGGGGTAGGTCTTGGTCAGCTCCGGCACCAGGAGGGCCAGGAGCCCCTCGTCAACCGGCAGCGACTCCAACCGCAGGGCTCCCCCGAGAGTGGTCACCGAACCCCCGGCAGGATCAAGGCCTGCTTTTGCGTTCAGGCTCATTTTGCCACCGGAGATTTCTCCCCGGGCGTCGTTGACCACCAGCAGGTTACCCGTCCATTCAACCGTACCGCCAGCCAGCACCAGGGACTGCTCGATACCCGGCACCACCAGGCTGCAGCCGGCAAGACTTGACTGGAGGCGGCGGACCTTCAAACCTGATTTTTCGTCAAAACCAACAGAGCCCTCGAGATTCACCCTGCCACGAAACGATCTCTCCTGCGCCAGCTTCCTGGTTTCTTCATCCAGCAGCACCGAGAACCGCCCCATGGGATCGAACTCGAAGACCGAAAACGTCGCCTCCACCGGGCCCGTTGAAACGTCTGCCAGTCCACCGGCAAGACGGCCCTCGACCTCTACTCTTGCCGCCCCGTCAAGCCGGAAGCCCGCCTTTACCTTGAGGCCTCCACTGGTGTCAGAATTGAGGTCCAGCTCGAGTCCCGTGGCGGTCACCGCCAGGTCCTTCCTGCTATCACTGAAGCTCAAGTTGAAACCATGAACCCGAAAGTCCGGCAGGGATGCAGCGGGCTTGCCGCTCTCAGTCGCTGTTGCACCTGCAGGTGAAGGTGCCTTCCTCAACAATTCCGAAAGGTTCAGCTCCCCATCAGGGCCAATGGAGACCTCTGCCCGGCCCCCCTCAACGACAACGAGTTCCGGGTTGAAGCTGCCCAGGCAGAGCGCGCCGAAGTCCGGAACGATCCTGATCCGGGGGAGCTCGATGATGGAGACAGGAGGAATATTACCCTCTCCCCCCGGGCGTAAAATCCGCAGGCCCCTCAGGAGCACCCCATCGGAAAAATCAAACTCCGCGGAGGTGATCTCAAAGGGTACGTCGAGTTTCTCTTGCAGGAGCGCCTCGACTCGCGACCTGACAGCTGAGGGACGAGTGGCCAGCCACAGGTTGATGGCCAGGACCAGGAAAATGACGGCACACAACCCGCCGAACAGCAGCGTCAGCCTGGATCTGCGCAGTTTAGGAGACAATTACTGGATTCTCCTTCATTGGTCCTCTCCCGCCAGCTTCCTGGCCAGCACGATCTCCGGCTCGGACGGACGCAAATAGGCTGGCTTCAGAGAGTGAATCGCTTCCTGGTCAAAATTCGCCTCCCCCAGGGGTCCCAGGGACAAACCTGCAAGGGTGGCTGCCCTCGGCTGGTCCCACTCAACGGGACCACGGTTATAACCATACTCGCTTGCGCAAACGCTGCCACCATCATCCTCAAGAGCGCTGAGGAAACTGTCGGCTCCCCTGCCAAGGATCCAGGCAGGCCCCTCCAGCAGGCCAGCAAGCTCCGACAACGGAGCCACCTGGTCTTCAGCCGTCCTCTGCGGCCGGCCTCCCTCCCCGCGCCTGAAATGAGCGCCGTAAAAGAAACCTCTCCTGCCATCGAGCACCGGGATGAAAGAATCGACTGCCCCCCCCTCGACCTCTCGCCCGGAGCCAGGGGACTCCATGGCAAAGGCGGCCATTACCTCCAGGGAAGAAAACGCAACGACAGGAATCCTGAGGGCAATGGCCAGCGTTTTTGCCGCTGTCACCCCCACCCTGCACCCTGTATAGGAACCAGGCCCGACACTCACACTGATGCCACCGAGATCACCCACGGCAAAACCTCCCTGGCGAAGCAGGTTGTCAATCCTGTCGGCGAACTCCCGGGCATGAGCCATATCGGAGGAGAAGGTATCCTCCTGCCGCACACCCTCACGGTCAAAGAGTGCCAGGCTGCCCCTGGGATCTGAGGTTTCTATTGCCAGGTAAATCATGGCTGGAGCATAGCTGTGATCGTGCTGCTGAACATTAAAAAGTTATCGGAGGTGGAACCCCACCCGCAAGAGCCGGAGATCCGGGGCTGAAATGGCCTCTCCGGGGTAGTTTTTCGCCCTGGAGAACTAAATGCAACGCCAGATCCAGTATTCCGATAAATGCGGGTGCTTCCAGCGACTATTCAGAAGTCTGCCGAAAGCATTATGTCTTTGACACTCGTGCCTTGCGCAAATACTATAAGCCGTTTCTCTACGCCCGCTTGCAGACATCTGGTGGGCAGAATTGAGCATTTGAGGGGTACCTGGAGTCGCCGGATTCCGGCTCCGGTCAAATCGACTCGGGGACTTCTTCTCTCTACTACTATCGAGTTAGCAAGACTTTACGCCATGACTGAACCTGTAAACCGAACGCCGCTCATTGCGGGCAACTGGAAAATGAATACCACCCTCGAAAGCGGGGTGGTGTTGGCAAAGAATATCCTCGAGGGTGTCGCCGCAATTGATGCCGGTTTCAGTACCCCCGGGTGGGAAATCGCCTTTTACCCTCCCGCCACCTCGCTCGCCCTGGTTGCAGATCTTTGTGCCGGGTTTGACGCCTGCGATGTGCTTGTGGGCGCTCAGAATATGCATGCGGAGGACAGCGGTGCTTTTACCGGGGAAATCTCAGCCGATATGGTTCTCTCCTGCGGAGCAGGCAGTGTCCTCCTGGGACACTCCGAACGACGTCATGTTTTCAACGAGACCGATGCGGAAATCGGCGCCAAGGTAAAGGCGGCCGTCGATGCGGCCATCACTCCTGTTCTCTGTGTTGGAGAAAAACTCGAAGAGCGCGATGCGGACAAAACGATGGAGGTCGTCGCCCACCAGCTCGAGGCCGGAATCGAGGGGCTGACCGAAGCCGAGCAGCTGAAAACAGTAATCGTCGCCTACGAGCCCGTCTGGGCCATCGGAACCGGCAGAACTGCTTCCCCTGCCCAGGCCCAGGAGGTCCACGGTTTTCTGCGAAAAGAGCTTGGAAAGGCCTTTGAAAAACGCGGCGGTAAAGCCGAAGATCGAGAAACAATAAGAATTTTATACGGTGGTAGCGTCAAGCCTGATAACGCTTCAGAATTGCTTGGTGAAACCGATATCGATGGTGCGCTCGTAGGCGGAGCGAGCCTCGATGCACAGTCTTTCCTCGGCATTTGCGAAGGAAGCAACTGACCGGGTTCACTGGCAGAACCCGGCCTTAACTAAAAAACACTGGAACCGTCCAGGACGGTTCCAGCGAGTAAAAATCCCGGAGGCAAAATGATTTTCGAGTTCTTTCCCGTTTTGGGTTTCTGGAGCGGCTTAGGGTGGGGCCTGGCGGGCTGCGTAATCGCCTTCCTTGCCTTGCTGATGATCCTTTCCATCGTCTTCCTGCAGGACTCCAAGGAAGGTGGGCTTGGTGGCGCGTTCGGCTCAGCCGGCGGCGGAGATTCCGTGTTGGGTGCCAGCGGGCAGCAAGGGATTGTCAAGGTCACCGCGGTAATGAGCATCATCTTCTTTGTACTGGTCATCGGCTGGGGGATGATCGGCTCGGACGATCCCGGGCCCGCTAAAATAAAAACCGATGACGTCCTGAAAGGCGTAAAAGAAGCCGTGGAAAGTTCCGGTTCTCTTACCCCCGGCGTAAAGCCGGCAACGGGAACGGGAGCTGGAGTCAGCCCTGCGCCGGCTCCCGCCGATGGAAAAACCGGTGGCGGCGAATCCTCCGACGGCAGCGGCAAATGAATCACTTATTGGATTCCTGCTCACGCAGGAACAGGAGTCTCGAAGCATGCGCAGCATGACGGGTTACGGTGACGCTGTTTCCGAAACGCCTGAATTCGTACTGATCATCGATATCAAGGCCGTCAATAACCGCTTTCTGAAGATTAACTCGAAAATCTGTGACGAGGTCAGCTTNCTCCAGGTCGACCTGGAGGAGGCCGTGCGAAAGCAGCTGGCAAGAGGCTCGNTCTTTTTCACCATCCGTTTCCAGCCGGCAAAACCTTCCGATCTTTACCAGGTAAACGAAGACGTTGTAAAGAAATACGCNGATACCGTAGAGNGGNTGGGCAAGGAGCTCAACACCAGCGAGGAGATAAGACTGCAGGACATCCTCGCCCTCCCTGGCGCCATCANGGCNGATGACACCGTCATTCCCGAGAGAGAAAAGGTGCTTCCGGTCGCATTGGACACCATGGAAAGAGCCCTCGGTAAGCTGGTCGAAATGCGTGATCGTGAAGGTAAAAACCTGCATGACGAACTCGAAAACCGATGCGGAAAGCTGGATGAGCTGATGCTGGAAGTAAAAAAGAACGCGCCGCAGGCCCTCGAAGACCATTTCAGGAAAATAGAAGAACGCACCGGGGTCCTGCTGGGAGAGCAGAAGGCGGGCCTCAGCGAAGGCGATATCCTCAGGGAGGCGGCCCTGCTTGCGGAGCGCTCGGATATCACCGAGGAGATCGCACGGATGGACAGCCATCTCGAACAGTTCCTCGGCGCACTCACAGTTGACGAACCCGTGGGCCGGAAGCTCGAGTTTATCTGCCAGGAAATGTTCAGAGAATCCAACACCATGGGCTCCAAGGCGCCTGGCAACGAGGTCAGCAAATTCGTCGTTGAAATCAAAGCCGAGGTAGACAGGGTGAAGGAACAGGTTCTCAACGTTGAGTAAGAGAGGACGCCTGATCGTCATATCCGGCCCCTCGGGGGTCGGCAAAACCAGCATCTGCGAGGCGCTGCTGAAGAAGCCAGAGTTTAAACGAGTCATCACCTGCACCACCCGGCCTCCACGCGNAGGGGAGCAGGATGGAATNGATTATTTTTTTTCGGCCAGGAACGATTTTGAAGAAGGAATAAAGGACGGCCGGTTCCTCGAGTACGCAGAGGTTTACGGAAACCTCTACGGAACTCCGAGAAGCCAGGTCGAGGACGGAATTGCGAAAGGCAACGACCTGCTACTCAATATAGATGTACAGGGCGCCCGCCTGGTAAGGGACTCAGGAATCCCGGACCTGGTAACTGTTTTTATTGATGCTCCCAGTGAGGAGGAACTCGAGAGGCGGCTCGTCAGCAGGGCCGCTGATGCAGAAGAAGACATCCGGCAGCGCCTGGAAATCGCCAGGAGCGAAAGAAAGGAAAGATCCGCCTACCATCACATCGTCGTCAACGACGACTTCGACAGGGCGGTACAGGAATTAGAGGCTTTACTCGAAGCCCCGGTCGAATCAAACTAAGGAATCATTCAAAGATTTATTTGGAGTCAAAACATGCTCGATATCGATACGGAAGAAGAACTGGTCCAGCTCGTTGGAGGCAAGTTCAGGTTAACAGCGCTTATCCAGAAGCGAATGGCCGAATTGAACAGGGGTGCTCCGCCCCTGGTTGAATTTGAAAACAACAAGAAACCCGATCTGCGCACGATCGTGATCAAGGAGATCCTTGATGGGAAAATCGAGCTCGCGCCGATGGAAGAGCTTGACCACGCCCTGCAGGAAGCGATCACTACCGAGAAGCCCGAAGAAGCCGAAGGCTCCGGGGGCGACGGCGAAGGTGACGAAGACGGCGACGGAAACGAGATCTACGGTTCTGATATCAAGAAGATCAAGGAACAGCGGATCAAGGAACTGGCCCAGCTTCTCAACCAGAAGAAATAGGCCTGGTCAGAAAGCCTCAACGGGCGGAGCGGAAGGAGAGACCACGGGCGCCCTGCGCTGCAGGCGTCCGAGGTCCCTGGTAAACGGCCATGTCTAATATCTTGCTGGGAGTGTCCGCGGGAATCGCGGCCTACAAAAGCGCGGACCTTGCATCGAAGCTTACCCAGCGGGGTGACACGGTCAGGACCATCCTGACTCCCGGCGCACAGAAGTTCATCACGCCGCTCACCTTCGGAGCCCTCACCCGCCAGGAGGTCTTCACCGACCTCTACGAGGACGACCCATCCTACAAGGGCGGGCACATCTCCCTGTCTGAATGGGCAGACCTGCTCCTGGTCGCGCCCGCCACGGCGGATCTCATCGGCAAGCTCGCCGCCGGCCTCGGCGGAGACCTGCTGACGGTCACCGCCCTCGCCTTCGACAAGCCGGTGCTCTTTGCCCCGGCAATGAACGACCGCATGTGGAACAACCCGGTCGTCCAGGAAAACATCACCCGGCTGCAGGAGGTGCTCGGCTACCGGCTCATCAACCCCGGCGAAGGACACCTTGCCTGCGGATCCGTCGGCCCCGGAAGACTCGCCGAGGTTCCGGATCTTATCGCGGCCCTCGACCAGGTTCTCCAGCCGGAGACCGGGGAGGGATGAGCGAAGCCTCGCGCTGCCTCATCCTTGCCGGGCCGACGAGAGAATATATCGACCCCGTACGTTACATCTCCAATGCCTCCAGCGGGCTGCAGGGAATAGCCCTTGCCGAGGAGGCACTTGGGAGGGGGTACAAGGTCGAGCTCGTCCTCGGACCGGTTGAATACGACCCACCGGCCGACGCCGAGGTGGTCAACGTACTCAGCGCGGCGGAAATGCTGGAGGCGGCAAGCGAGCGCCACCCGAACTGTTCCATTCTCATCGGCGCCGCAGCGGTCAGTGATTTCAGGCCCGCGGTGTACAACACCTCCAAGCACAAGAGCAGCCGTGAAGAGCTCGACCTGCAGCTCGAGCCCACCGAGGACATTCTCGCTTTCCTGGGGCGGCAGAAGGCCGCAAGAGTACATGCCGGCTTTGCCCTCGAAACCGACTGCCATCTCGACAACGCCAGGAGGAAGCTGGAGGCCAAGAATCTCGACTGGATTGTCGTTAACGACGCCGCGGCCATCGGGCAGAAAACCAGTGATTACCACATCCTCGGGGCTGACGGCTCCACTTCCGAGCTCGGGCACATCTCCAAGCGCGAGCTTGCTGCAAACCTTCTGGACAGGATCGAGGCTGCAGGCAGCTGATTTGCCGCCAACCTGGCCCCTGCAGGCTAAAGAAACCGCCGAAAACTGCCGATAAAACGACAGGCGCACCTGTCGCCATCCGGAAGTGATTCTGCGGGTTTTCCGCGAATCGGTGAAACCCTGTTAACCGTGGAAAAAAATAGATCGATGCGAAAAGAGTCCTCGAACGAAGTCCTGGCATTCCTGCTGCTGGGCCTGACCGCGTTCCTGGCGGTCTGCCTCTATTCCTGGCACCCTGGCGACCTCCTTGTTGACCGCCCCGCCAGCGAAACCACCGCAAACATCTGCGGACCGGCTGGAGCCTTCCTCAGCGACTGGATCATGAGCTGGATCGGGCGGACCGGCAGCTACACCTTT
>PANG01000084.1 GCA_002708345.1 Planctomycetaceae bacterium
TTCATTGGATTTTGAGCGTTCAGCCAATGAGAATTTTCCATGGCCCAGATGAAAATCGTCCCCGTGGCTCGGGTATTTAATGCCCTGTACGGGGTGAGAGAAACAATCTTTTCGGAGAGGAATGAACTATGAGAATTGCAGGTGGCGTTTTGATAATTATTGTTGCTGTCATGAATCTGTTGGGCGGTTGCGGATACGTGGCCGGAGGTGCCCTGGCTGGGGCGGCTGGAGGCATGATGGAAGCAGGCGGGGATGAAGGGGGAGTGGAGGAAGAAGGTGCGGCGTTGGCCGATGCTGGCGGAAACGCGGTGATGTTCGGCTACTTCAAAATGGCTCTTGGCGCCCTGGAAATCGCCGCGGGCGTTGTTCTCTTCGTTGGTACGGCAGCCATGCTTGCCAAGTTGACGGCTGTTCTTGAGATCGTCAATGTGGGGATTGGGGCAACGGTCTTTGTTGGCGTGTCTATCTTTAGCGCCTTCGGACTTCTTGCCGCAATACTGGTATTTCTTGGAGCCCAGCAGATTGGGGCAGCGGCAGGAGGAGGAGGTGGTGGCGGTGATGCCGCGGCTCCACCCCCGGCCGAGGAGCCACCGGCACCGGCAGCCGAAGGCTAGTAAAAAATTGGTTTACAGGATGCCTGGGACAAAGGTGTCCTGAAGCGAGTGATTTAAACCTGAAACCCCGCGATGAACCGGATTATTCTGGGCATCGCGGGGTTTTTTTAGATATTAATCGTCTGGTTTCTTGGATATTATCGAAGGTGTATTATCGGATAGTGATCATTCGACCTGGCCGGAGGTAAGAGACGATGAGATTTGCAGCAGGCATTTTGCTGGTTGTTGTTGCCATTATTAATTTCTCGACAGGTTGTATTGATGGTTACATTGGTTTCCAGACAGGTTTGGACGGCAGTACCGGAATAGGTATTGCGAAGGAGATGGGAGAGGGAGAAGACGCTGACAGTGATGATGGCGCGGAACTTAGGCTAATAGCGGAAAAGCTGGAACAAGAAAGTAGAACAGAGGGTACTTCCAAGAGTGGAAACCAGATCTACTTTGGTCTTTTCAAGTTAGTACTTGGTGGTCTTGAAATCATCGCAAGTATCATGCTGCTGGCAGGGGCAGGGGCACTTTTTATCCGCTTGACGGCCGGGCTGGAGACTGCCAGTGTCGCGATAGCAATTACTGTCATGGGAAGTGAGTCCTACGTTCTGTTAGGTCTCTCGGCAACGGCAATCCTGTTGGCATTGATCTCGGCACAGGGTTTCCGAGCATTGAAAACGGACCGCCGTGTGAGTGGAGAGATTCCCCTTATTTCAGAACGTGTGAAAGAGCCACCTGTCGCGGAGACGATAAGCGAGTAGTCGAGGTCGAATGCAGGAAGCGATCCGAGGTACAAGAGCAGCCCCCGGCGATATTTGCTGTTTCATGGATTGTCCGCGATGAAAATTGCTCGTTACTGGGCCAGGGGAGAGGCCGAAGCGGTTCAGCCCGGTGGGGCACCGATAACGCTTTCCACCTGGCGCTGGTCGGATTCGAGCCAGCAGGACGCCCAGCAGAGAGCCATCACGGCAGCCCAGGAGGCAGCCCGGCGGATGGAAGCCGGTTCAGCCGGAGAGGGGGAGCATGGATACGGTTACCTCGACAACCCACCCCGGGAGGAAATCATCGAGGAGATCACCGGGGAAGATGGTGGCACAATCGCCACGGTGACCCGTAACCGCATGGGGTCCTTGATCCTCAATACCGATGGTCTGATGTTCATTGATATCGATACCGAATCGGCTGCCAGCGAGCCGACGGGCGGGTTTCTTTCCCGGCTGGCCAGCCTGCTCTCCTCGGCCGGCCGACGGAGAAAAAAGGCGACAGTCAGTTCCGAGTTCGTGGTTGCCCATGGACGTGCCGGGTATGCCGATGATGAGCAATCCGGCCAGATCCCGGAGGGTCCCACCGGACGGATTCTCCAGGCAGCGGCGATGTTCCCAGCCGACACGTTTCGGCTTTACCAGACCGCGGCGGGCTACCGCCTGATGCTGGTCAACCGAACAGTCTCTCCGACCAGCGAGGAATGTATAAAGATGCTCTCGAGCTTTGATTCCGATCCACTCTACCTGCGGCTGTGTGAGAAACAGGAGTGTTACCGTGCCCGGCTGACGCCCAAGCACTGGCGGTGTGAAATGGACTCGCCTCCTTTCCGGTTTCCTTTCGATAATCCAGACAAAGAGCAGGTTCAGGAGGGATGGATCAAGAAGTATGAGGAAGCGATCGAGCCGTATGCAACCTGCCGTTTCCTGCAGGAACTTGGCCCCGGCCAGACCCATCCGGAACTGGCGCTGCTGGTGCAGGTTCACGACATGATGAGCCGATCCGACGTCGACCCTGAATCGGTCCTTGGACTGGCGTAAATCCGGTTTCCCATCCCGGTTGGAATTAGGGCATAATAGGATGGCTTCTGTAGATCGCGGTGTGGAAATTGGAGGAATCGGGTCGTGTTCACCGTCCTTGGCAATAGAGAGCGTACTGCAGGTGGCATGAGTCGCCGCAGGCTGCTCGAGGTGGGCGGTGCGGGCATGCTGGGGATGAGCCTGCCAAAAATCTGGGCGGCCGANTNATTGCAGCCGATNCAGGCCGCCCGGGCCAAGCAGGTGATNTTTGTCTTTCTCTATGGTGGCCCAAGCCAGCTNGAGACNTTTGACATGAANCCGGATGCTCCGAGCACNATCCGGGGNCCGTTTCAATCCATCGCATCACGAACACCGGGCCTGCGAATATGTGAGCACNTGCCACGGCTGGCTGGTATTTCCGACAAGTACTGTACGATTCGAACGGTGAATCATCCACAGAATGACCACAACGGCACCCATTTTATCCAGACCGGTCACCCCCTGCCGCCGGCCCAGCGCGGATCGGCCAACGTGGCGGCGACCGATAAGGACTGGCCAGCCTTCGGGTCGGTGATCTCTTACCTGGACCGGCAGTCTCATGGCCCGCCCGTATTCCCACCTTATGTCTATCTTCCCCGCCTGCTTGGCCACTTTGCCGGTTACGATATCAACGGCCAGTATGCCGGCTGGCTTGGCAAGGGGTACAACCCGATGGCAACGCATATCCGCAAGCGTGCCCCGGACGACAATCCCTATTTTCGTGATTGCACGGATGAAGAGCTCAATTTTCGTTTCGCCGGCCTTGATCCTCGCCCGGATGTGACCCTCGACCGACTGGACAGTCGGCAGTCACTGCTGGAACAACTGGAATCAGAGAAGCGACGGCTTGACCAGGCCCGACGGGTGGTGGATTTTGGCAGCCTGAGAGAACAGGCCATGAACATGCTGACATCCCCCGAGATTGCCAAGGCCTTTGACATCCGCAGAGAGCCTGCCAGGCTGCGAGATCGATATGGCCGTGACCTGTTTGGCCAGTCCCTTTTGATGAGCCGCAGGATGGTTGAGGCGGGTGCACGTTTTGTTACCGTGGCATGGGATATGGCGGTGCGCGGGGACGATACAACCAGCTGGGATAGTCACCGCAGCCTGACCCGCATTATGAAAGACCACCTGTTGCCGGGCCTCGACCGGAGCCTGCCGGTGCTGCTTGAGGACCTGGATGACCGGGGCCTGCTGGATGAAACGCTCGTCTTTGTCGCGGGAGAAATGGGACGGACGCCGAAGTTCCTGAACCGGGGAGCAGAGGATGGGCGGGATCACTGGACCTACTGCTTCCCGGCCCTCTTTGCCGGGGCGGGCGTGCAGGGAGGAATTACCTATGGCGAGTCCGATAGTGACGCGGCCCGGCCAGCGAGTGATCCGGTCTCGCCGGCAGACCTGGCAGCGACCATCTACCAGGCACTGGGCATCTCCCCTCATCTGCGGATTCCTGATGCTCAGGGGCGTCCCGTGGCTCTTGTGGAAAACGGGCAGCCACTGGACGCGATTTTCCAGTAGGACTTTGTAAGCCTGCAGGGAGTTCGGGAACGTCGTTATACTGGAAGATGCCTGTCTTGCAGGTTAACCGCTGTCCTCACCAGCGGGAGCGATAAGTTCCCCGGAGCATTCCCGTGCCTAGAGAGTTTCCCCAGATTCAGTTCAAAAGCGAGCTGCGGCCCTCGCAGGTTGACGCGATTGAAATTGCTCGCCAGCAACTGGCCGAGGGAAAGAAGCGGCTCCACATCGTCGCCCCACCTGGATCCGGGAAAACGGTGATGGGACTCTACCTCTGGTCAATCTGCATCCGTTGTCCGGCGGTGGTGTTTTCACCCAATTCAGCAATCCAGATGCAGTGGGCCGCTCGTACCGACCTTTTTGAAGTGGAAGGGGGCCTGCCCCTGGAGTCCTTTACAAGCACAGACCCAGGGCAGCTGAACCTGTTTAACTCCCTCACCTACCAGTCCGTCACGCTTCCCCGACGAGGAGGAAAGGACCTGGAAGAGACTGCCCGTGAGTGGTGGATCGAAAAATTGATCGACAAGGAGCAGGCGACCAACCCAGCAGAGGCAGAAGCCTGGATCGAGGACCTGGCGGTGCGTAACCCGGAATATTACGAGAGCCGTTTCAGTGGTTACCGGAAAAAGGTCCGTGACTGGATGGCGACCGGTGGCGATGCCATCGAGACGCTTCACCAGTCGGCGATCAAGAACCTCGAGGGACTGCGGGACAAGGAAGTGGGTCTGGTAATCCTGGACGAGTGTCATCACCTGATGGGGCACTGGGGCCGTGTACTGGCTGATGCCCAGGAACTGCTGGAGGGACCCATTATCATCGGCCTGACGGCAACTCCCCCGGACAGGAAAGGAAAGTCCAGTGCTGACATCTGCCGGTATGACAACTTTTTTGGGCCGATTGACTACCAGGTCCCGCTGCCGGCTGTCGTCAAGGATGGTTACCTGGCGCCGTACCAGGACCTGGTCTATTTCGTCCGGCCCACGACCGAGGAACTGAGCTACATCGCCAATGCCGACAAGGCACTTACCGAGCTGGTGGAAGAACTCTGCAAGCCTGCCGACATTCCACTGGAGGAGGATGCCCCTCCCCCGGTGATTCCGCTACCAGACTGGATCGAAAAGGTCCTGGGAGAGTTGCGACTTGGGACCACGACCGTTTCAAGCTGGCACGAGTTCGAGCGGCGCGATGCCGTGTTTGCCGAGCACGGCCCGCTGTTTCTCAAGGCGATCGGTCGTACGCTGATGCCCCATGTCCCCGACCGTCCCTTGCCGGTGTCCTGGGACGTTCCGGGAATTCCAGACGACATTGAAACCCTCTCACCGGTACTGGACCGTTATATCCGACACGGACTTCGGCGAAGCGAGCAGCCGGCAGATCACGAGCGAGCAGTGAAGGCGATTCGCATCCTGCGATCGCTGGGAGTCCAGGTCACAGAGACGGGAACGCAGGCCTGTGCCTCTCCGATGTCTCGTGTAATGGCCTACTCCAAGAGCAAGGCCGAGGCACTGGTCCCGATCCTCACCGAGGAACAGCGTGTCCTGGGAGAGGGGATCCGGGCGGTGGTGATTACCGATTACGAGAAGACCTCGGCAGTGATCGACGAGATCCGCCACCTGCTCGACGAAGAATCGGGCGGGGCGATTGCTGCTTTTAAACAACTGCTTAGCGACGAGGTGACCGACCGCTTGGACCCGGTGCTGGTGACCGGATCGACCGTGCTGGTGGATGACGATCTGGTAGAGAAATTCCTGGCGGCTTCCAGGCAATGGCTTGAGGAACATGGAGGTAACGTGGAGCTAACGACTGAGGAGCATGAGGGTTTTTCCATGGTCCGGGGCAAGGGAGGGAACTGGTCACCCCGGCTTTACGTGCGGATGATCACCGAACTCTTTCAACAAGGGGTCACGCGTTGCCTGGTCGGGACGCGTGGACTGCTGGGAGAGGGCTGGGATGCCAGCCGGATTAACGTGCTTCTGGATCTGACCGCGGCGACGACAACGATGACGGTAAACCAGCTACGAGGTCGCTCGATTCGGCTGGACTCCCATGCGCCAGAGAAACTGGCGAACAACTGGGATGTGATCTGCCTGGCACCTGAATTTCGCAAGGGGCTGGATGACTATGCCCGTTTTGCCAAGAAACATAATGCGACTTATGGTGTATGCGAGGATGGAGCGATCGAAAAAGGACCGGGCCATGTGCATGCGGCTTTTACACGGCTGAAGCCGGAGAAAGTCGAGGGGGCAGCCACGGCGATTAACGACGAGATGATCAATCGCGTCGCCCGCAGGGCCGAGGCGCGTACGCAGTGGGGAATCGGTGAGCCGTATCAGGGGAAACCGGTCCTGGCGACCGAGTGTGGGGGAATTTGTGGCACGGGGAACACGGGGGGCTTCCCCCCTTTCTCGAAAAACAGGATCCCCTGGTCTAACCGGTCGCTTGCCACGGCGATTGGTGAGGCGGTACTGGTATCGCTCGATGAGCTGGGCCTGATTGCCAGTACCGATGTCAACTCGGTCAAGTCCAGACAGCCCTGGAGACAGAAAGAGTCGCCACTGACGGTACGGGAACGGGCCGGGGGATACGTCCGCATCTTCCTGGAAGATGCCGACGAGAAATCTGCTGAGGTTTTTAACCAGGCGCTAAGAGAGGTGCTGGGACCGATCGAGAATCCGCGCTACGTGATTCCGAGGCAAATTGATATTGCCCACCACAACCTGCTTTCCCGCTTACTCCCTGGAGCCCTGGGAAGGTTCTTCATTCGTTACGAGCAGAAGCTGGCCATGCTGCACAGCGTTCCTGCCGTCCTGGCGCGGAACAAGAAGAGCGTGGCGGTCTTCGAAAAATACTGGAACGAGTATGTCAGTCCCGGGAATGCCGTCTTTGCCCTGCGTGAAGAAGGTAAGCAGCTGCTCGCCGAGGCACGCCAAAACGGGCAACTGCCGCAAACGAGTGTGCACGGAAAAGAGGTCTACCTGCCAGGTGAGAAGGCTGCAGAGCGCACACAGCCGTCATGGACTCAACCGGTTCAGGATGGACCGGCCGGGGAAGAACAGACACGTGCCCAACCGGTCCCGGCAGAACCGGCCTGGGAAGAACCGGTAAAGGAAAAGACCAGGATGGAACCTGTAAGCGATCCCCTTCCCGCTCCGGAACCGGTTGGCCAGCCACCTTCTGTGCCGGAACCGGTCCGTGAAGATCCTCCACGGTCGGAACCGCCGGTGCCGGAGCCTGTCGCGGCAAGGCCGCTTGACCTGCGGCCGGCCAACCTCACGTCGGCCCCCCCAAATGAGATGAGCGGGCTGTTTGCCGAGCAGATCCAGCGGATTGGGTATCGTTGCTTTCCAGCCGATTCAGAATCGCAGTGGGAGGTTGTGAATGTCGAGGAGCGGGAGGGAGTCTACTGGGTGGAGGCAACCGCGACACCGGATGTCGGGTACTCTCGTATCAAGTTCGTGATCGGGGGAGCCGGAGCGGGAAACGTGATCGCCGGCTACTGCCTGGACGAGAGCGGTTGGAGCCTGCTTTTTACCGCTCCGAGTGGATACGAGCATGTGCCGACCATCGTGGCAGACCTGGAAGGATCATGACCTGAGATGATGGTTTTACGGTGGATCGTGACAGGGCAACGGAGATCCTGGCAATCGCACCGGTTTTTATTTTTACGACAGTTTTTTATTTACCAGGGAGAAATCGAGATGAAGACAACATGGAAACCCTCAATCATTGTTGCCGCACTGGTGGTCCTGCTTGTGGCAATCTGCCTGCCGGGAACCTCTGCCAGGGAGCCAAGGGCCAACCGGGCCGCCGTGGAGCGGACACGCGAACAGGTCAAGATGCTTGACGACGTCTACAAGGTGGCGGTGGTGCTGATCACGCAGCATTACGTGGAAACCGAGGACGATTTGCCGGCCGGTACCGCTGCCAAGGCGCTCTTTGCTGCCATCAAGGAAAAGGGCTGGCATGAAGTGAACCTGCTCGATGCGACAGGTGAGCCCTATAACGATGAGAACACGCCAACCGATTCTTTCGATATTGAAGCGATCAAGAGTCTCAAGGGGGGTGCGACGTTCGTCGACAGTGTGATCGTTCGGGATGGAAAAAAATACCTGCGTGCAGCCACACCGATTCCCGTGGTGCTGGAGAAATGTACGATGTGCCACGACAACTACAAGAGTGCGAAAGAGGGAGAACCTATCGGTATCCTCAGCTACACGGTTCCGATCAAGTGACGGGACCTTTTGATGACAGGGTGGGCGACTCAATCCGGCGAGGGACCGATGGTTCCCGGTCGTGATTCCCCCTCGGGAATGAAGAGGATTGAGAGCGAGTTCACGCAGTGGCGCGTGTTCTTGTCTGTCATCGACTCGCCCAAAAAAACATGTCCCAGGTGCCCGTCGCAGTTGTGACAGACAATCTCGGTGCGGCGGCCGTCTGGATCCGCATGGTGATCGACTGCCCCTGGGATCTCGTCGTCGAAACTGGGCCAGCCACAGTGGCTGTCGAACTTGTCGGCGGACTGGTAAAGCGGAGCGTTGCAGCGTCGACAGATGTATGTTCCTGGCTGTTTCGAGTCGGTGTACTCACCGCTAAAGGGAGCTTCCGTTCCCTTGTGCTCGATCACATGTTCTTCCTCGGCCGTCAGTTCATTGTAATTGTCGTGATCCACGCTCACTCTCCCTTGCTGCCAGCCCACTGATCCGCGACGGTACTTGCCCGCGTGCAATTTCCATCTCCCCTTTTAACAGGCGGTTCAATTCTGGACAACAAGCGGGCTCTTCTCTGAGGAAATCGGTTGCCGCGGGTTTCAAGAGAAAGTGATTTCCCTGAAAATAGGTTTTTCCGTCTGATCCTTCATGGAGATTATTCATGCCGCAGACCAGGTCATTAAGTCCCCTGGCCATGTTCCTGTTATTGACCGGTTCCTTCTGTGTCCAGGCCGCCGAGCCTGTTCACGTGATCAAACCGCTCTCGGAAAAGCAGGCAGCCGAGTACAAGCTGGACAAGTCCTTCTACAAGAAAGCGACCGAGGTGCAGCAGATCCTGGTTGCCACATCAGAGAAGGTTTCCGACTATGCCCACCTGGAAACTGCTTACCTGTTCGACCGGATCATGCGGAGTATTGATCCACAGGTGGCTGAACGGATCCGGCAGCAAAAAGTACTCTGTATCCTCGTGGGACATGATGAATTCACTTCTGACGTACCACAGTTTAAATCAGACAAGACCGGCAAGGAGTTGGATTTCTATAACTGGCGGAGTCGTGGCTTCCTGACCAGGAAGGACAACCGCCCCGTTGTCCTGTTCGCCGAGGAAGATGTACTGGAATACGAGGGGGGCATGCAACTGGAGAGCATCCTGGTCCATGAATTTGGCCACGTGATTCATGGTGCCGGGTTTGACCAGGAGCAGCAAAAGAGACTGACCGATTGCTTTGAACGAGCCAGGGCCAAGGCGATTTGGAATGACGGGCGGGCGGCACAGCGATACCGCCGAGTGAAAAGCGAGACACCGGTGCGACTCTATAATGCCCTGCAGGAGTCCTTTCCGGACCAGTCTCCCGAGTTGATCCGCAATTGTCTCAAGGCCGGTGACATCCTCGTCAACGGCAAGCCGACCCATCCCCGTGTCCGGGTGACGGGAAAGGACAAGGTGTTGATCAATTTTGGCGGTCCCAAGGAGTGCTATGCACACAAGAACCGGGCGGAATACTGGGCCGAGGTACTGCAGTGCTGGTATGACACCAACCGCACGATGGACCACGACCACAATCACATCCACACCCGCGAGCAACTGAAGGCTTACGACCCGGCTGCGGCCCAGCTCTGTGCCGACGTGCTGGGAGATTCCGAGTGGCGTTTTGTCTCGCCCCGCCTGCGAGCGGGNAAGGAGCACCTGGCAGGTTATGACCCTGCCACCGCACCGAAAGTGGTTGACCCGGTGCATATTGAAAACGCTGCTTATGACTATTACGACAAGTACTGGAAGAGTTACTGGCAGCGGCTCGAGGAAAAACACTCNGGGGAAAAAGAGATTCNCGGGAAATAAGCNNTTTCTCCTATTTCACTTTTGCAGGGACACCAGGCATGATCCGCTTGAAGCGAATTCTTCTGCTCGCCATTCTCCTTGTCCCGGCGTGCCTTCCAGGCCCGTCGGAGGCAGCGGAATCCGGAAGAATGAACGTGCTGTTCATCATCTCGGACGACCTGACCGCCAACGCTCTCTCCTGTTACGGCAACAAGGTCTGCCAGACGCCGAATATTGATCGNATCGCTGCCCGTGGNACACGTTTCACCCGTACCTATTGCCAGGGAACCTACTGTGGACCCTCGCGGGCCTCTTTCATGTCCGGCTATTATCCCCATGCCACCGGGGTACTCGGGTATGTCAGTCCCAGGCCGGCCATTGGTGATCGAGCCACCTGGTCTCAGCACTTCAAGGACGCGGGCTATTACACGGCCAGGGTCAGCAAGATCTACCACATGGGAGTCCCGGGAGGGATCGAGAAAGGTACCGATGGTGCNGATGACCCGGCCTCCTGGACCGAGAAGTTCAACAGCCAGGGGCCCGAGTGGAAGGCGCCCGGCAAGGGAGAAACGCTGGAAGGCAACCCGGATGGGAAGAAGCCGGTCGTCGGAGGTAATACGTTTGTCGTCGTCGAGGCCGATGGAGGTGACCTGGTGCATTCCGATGGCAGGACAGCAGCCAAGGCGGTTGAACTGATCGAGAAGCACAGGGACGACACTTTCTGGCTGGGTGTTGGTTTCGTCCGTCCCCATGTCCCCTTTGTCGCTCCCAGTTCCTACTATCCACCCTTCCTCCCCTACAGCACGATGACGCTGCCCAGGAAAGTACCCGGGGACTGGGATGACATTCCCAGGGCCGGGATCAACTACAAGACCAGCGTGAACATGAAGATGGACATTCGACGGCAGAAGAAAGCGGTTGGCGGCTATTATGCGTCGGTCGCCTACATGGACGCCCAGGTTGGCAAGGTGATGGAGGCTCTCCGGGTAAATGGCCTGGAAGAAAAAACCATCGTGATCTTTACCAGTGACCACGGTTACCACCTGGGAGAACACGATTTCTGGGCCAAGGTCAGTCTGCGTGACGAGTCTGCCGGGGTACCGCTGATCATCAGCGTGCCGGGCAAGAAGCCGGCAGTCTGCCATTCGCTGACGGAACTGCTGGATCTTTACCCGACCGTTGCCAGCCTCTGTGGACTGNAATCNCAGGAGCGACTCCAGGGGAAGGATATCTCACCGATGCTGGATGACCCGGCTCACACGGTTCGGGAGATGGCCTTCAGCGTTGCACCGGCACGCAAGGGGTTCCTGCTGCGGGAAGACAAGTGGGCGTATATCCAGTATGGAGAGGATGCAGCCGGGGGGATCGAGCTGTTCGACATGGAGAAAGACCCGGGTCAATTCGATAACCTGGCGGCCAAGCCCCGATTCACCTCCGCCGTCGCGAGTTACCAGGCACAACTGGCCGAGAAGCTCAAGCAGGTCCGGAACAATGACCTGGAACGGCCAGCGACCAAGTAAATGACCTTTCCGGGGGGAAATTCCATGACCTGTTTTCGATTTTCCGCTTTCATGGCATTCGCCGTCCTTGTTCTGCTTGCCTGTCCAGGGAATGCTCGCCTGCTTGCCGAGCAGGATCGTCCCAATATTGTCTGGATTGTCGTGGAGGATATGTCGCTGCCGTTTGGTTGTTATGGTGAGAAAGATATCCATACACCCAACGTGGATGCCCTCGCCCGTGCCGGCCTCCGCTTTGACCGGGCCTTTGTTACTGCACCGGTCTGCAGTACCTGTCGGTCGGCCATGATCACCGGCATGTACCAGACATCGATCGGTGCCCATCATCACCGCAGCGGTCGTGGCCAGCAGAAGATTNTTCTACCCGCGGGGGTCAAGCCGGTCCCGTTGCTGTTCCAGCAGGCAGGNTACTTCACTGCCAACGGGAGTTTTACAGGGATGCTCGACAAGGTTGCTNCNCGAGAGGCACCGCGGAAGGCGGGNAAAACGGACTACAANTTCCAGTACGATCAATCGATTTATGATTCCCACCATTTTTCCCANCGGCAGGANGGGCAGCCCTTTTTNGCNCAGTACCAGCTGCGCGGTGGCAAGGGNCGTAACATNCCGACNCCCNGGCCGATNGCNGCGGCNGANGTGACNCTGCCGGTCTATTACCCTGACGATGAANTGATCCGCCAGGACTGGGCNCTCTANCTNAACTCNGTCATGAACACGGANCTNGAGGTGGGGAGGATNCTCNAGCAGCTTGNNGATGCCGGNGANCTNGANAGGACNTTNATTTTCTTTCTCACCGANCANGGNNTAAGCCATGTCCGTGGAAAGCAGTTCATGTACGAGGAGGGGATGCGTATCCCGCTTGTCGTGCGGGGCCCGGGAATCGAGGCAGGGCAGGTGCGCCCGGACCTGGTCCTGCAAATCGACCTGGCCGCCACATCGCTGGCACTGGCCGGGATCGNGATTCCGAAACACCTCCAGGGCCGAGATTTATTAGCCTCGGCGTACCAACCACGCCAGCACATCGTGGCA
>PANG01000085.1 GCA_002708345.1 Planctomycetaceae bacterium
CCAGGAGCATTCAGGTACCAGTGGCCAAGCAGCATCGCCGTTGTCGTGCTGCCGACCAGCAGGCCGGCACTGAGACTGCCAAGGATCCTCGGCCAGTCCGCCAGGGAGAGATGAAAACCGAGGTGATTCGGGCCCCCGGCAGTGCCGACAACCAGCAGCGTCGCCAGCACCGTCGCCAGCACCGTCAGCAGCCTCCCGGTGCGATGTGCCTCGTAGATCCAGCAACTCGCTGCCAGGTAACTGGTCACCGCAAGCAGCACGGAAAAACCGCTTATCGTCCTGGGAATCGTGGTGGGACTGTCGCTTCCAAGAGACCAGGCGACCAGTGCCGCGAGCACGGCAATCCCCATCACCACCCAGAGGTGGATCCGGAAAAATCCACTGGTTACCTGGCGAGGGGACGTCAGGCCAATGGAGAAGGCAATCCCCATGGCGATGCGGATCAGGAAGTGCAGGATATGCCAGGCGAGAGACACGGTTTTTGCTAGCGATGGTTGCCGTAGATCAACTGCATGACCTCTGCACGGCTGGAGAGGTTCGATCGAAAAATGCCCTTCATGGCCGATGTGACGCAGAGCGATCCCGGCTTGCGAACTCCCCGGATCGCCATGCAGGAATGGCTTGCCTCGATAACGACCGCCACGCCCCGGGCATCCAGTTCCGAGACAAGCAGGTCCGCGATTTCCTCGGTCATTCTTTCCTGGACTTGGGGACGCCGGGCAATCACCTCCACCACGCGTGCCAGCTTGCTCAGGCCGATCACCCGGCCGCTTGGCATGTAACCAATATGGGCCTTGCCCATGAATGGCAGCATGTGGTGCTCACACATGCTGCAAAAACTGATGTCCCGTACGAGAACCACCTCGTCATATTTTTCCTCGAAGAACTTCTTCGTGTGCTGGCGGGGGTCCTGGTGAAGACCGCTGAACATCTCTGCATACATGCGGGCCACGCGGGCAGGGGTTTCGGTCAGTCCCTCCCGGTCCGGGTCCTCACCAACCGCCAGCAGGATCTCGCGGACCGCTGCCTCGATGCGGGCATGGTCCACGTCGGGGTTCTTGTCTGGTGAATCTGTCATCAGTTCGTTTTTCCGCTCACTGGCTGGCCACTCCTGTTACCATCGTAAATCTTCATTGCCTGCCGGGTCAAAGGGGGGCGGCCCCGGCTACTCGATAAGTCCTGGTTCGGGATTCTCTTCCAGGTGAATTTCGGGGATCTTCTCGACCTCGATCTCCGCCTGGGGATACTCCTCGTCGCTCTCAAGGAACTGCTGGCAGCAATGCGTCAGTTCCCGGATCAGCTTCTCCACGTCCAACCCCTGGTGCACCGGCAGGTGAGGCTCGAGGTAGGTGCAACTGGAATGGTAGAGCTTGCGGGAACCACGAATGTTGCCGTTGCCGAAGTGATGAAGGCAGACCGCCACCTGGATCAACCCCTGGTAAAATGTCCGCGGCGGACCCTCGACGTCGACCCAGAGATCTTCCCAGACCTCGTGGGCCTCGAAAAAATCACACCGGTTAAAATAGTCGATCCCCGCCAGGTAACGTGAATCGTAGGGGCCGCTCTTGTCGTTCATGGTTGGTTAATCGCGTGATATCATCAGCAGCAGGATGTAATAGAACAACAACGCCACGGCGGCAAACAGGCAGAGCGCCGCAACCACGTGCTGGTCGGTCCGGAAACGGTTCATCACCTGGGAGGTGAAGTAGAGGATATAGCCCCCCGCCAGGCCAATGCCCACGCAGGAAATGATGACTCCCATGTGAAACCCGAAAAGGATGGAGCAGAGAATCATGCCAAGCAGGACAAATCCCATCAGCATCAGCGCCTGGCCCATCCAGCTGAAATCAGCCCGGGTAACAAAGACGATCATTGTCAGCCCAAGGAACACGAAGGTGGTGATCACGCCAGCCGAGGCAATGGTTCCCTCGCCCCCGTGAAACCCGGCAATGTAGAGCAGCGGAACAAAGATCGCCGCCTCGGCAAGCACATAAAGCCCCAGTCCCATGTACTGTGTTGACACCGAAGTTGCCGATGCCGCCCACTTGTTGGCAACACTGCTGACGACCACGAACGCGAGAAGTACAAGCAGAAAGTTCCAGCCGCCGACCATCGCCCCGATTGCCTTCTGCATCGTGGCCTCCGGGATCAGGGTGAAGATGGCCAGTTCCAGTACGACAAACAGCAGCACCGCCGCCGTCAGGTGCATGTAGGTGCGACGGATGAATGCTGTCCGGTCCGACTCCGCGGCATGGGCTGCCATCGTGGTGTGGTAACCGGACAGCGAATCAAAGGCCTGGTTGTCCTGGTAGCTCATCGTCATCGCTCCTGGGGGCAGAGGGAAAAGATTTGTATCACTTCCTGTTATTCTCAAAGGGTTCAGCCGGGGTGTCAACATCGACATGGAAATCAGCCTGGCCGAATTGAATAACGGCCTGCTGTCGGCCGCGCCTGCTTGACAATTCACCCGCTGGAAGACAAGAATTGCCGCGCAGCAGTTACATGCGTCGGCCGTTGTTCCACGTGTTCCAGATTGTCTCGCCGAGCAGGCACGATGCCATGACCGCGACAACCGAGGAAAAACGCTATGCCGCCAGGGTGGTTCGGCACCTGGCAAGGGATTATGCCGACGCCGAGTGTGCCTTGCTGTTTGAGAGTCCCTTCCAGCTGCTGATCGCCACGATTCTCTCGGCCCAGTGTACCGATGAGCGGGTGAACATCGTTACCCGGGAACTGTTCGCTCGCTACCCGACCGTCGAGCAGATGGCGATGGCGACCCAGCGTCAGGTGGAGAAGCTGGTACAGAGTGCGGGCTTTTTCCGCACCAAGGCGAAGAACATCCGTGCCTGTAGCAAGGCGATCGTCAAGGAGCATGGTGGCGAGGTCCCCGAGAGTCTCGAGGCACTGGTGCAGCTGGCCGGCGTCGGTCGCAAGACGGCGAATGTTGTGATGGGGACTGCCATGGGGATCGCCACCGGTGTGGTGGTGGATACTCACGTGGGACGGATCAGCCGCCGGCTGGGACTGACCAGCGAGTCCGATCCGGTCAAGGTGGAACGTGACCTGGTGGAACTGTTGCCGAAAAAAGAATGGATCAACTACTCCCATCGGATGATTCACCATGGACGCAAGGTCTGCAATGCAAGGAAGGCACGATGCGAGCAGTGCAGCATGAAAAAACTTTGCCCCCGGATCGGAGTGGATATTTCGTGACAGAGGAAGTACAAAAGGGCCGGGTAACCCGCCACACGGATGTCCGCGGCCAGGTTGATAGCGGGTCGATCAAGAAAGGAATCCAGGTATGATCCTCTCGGGCGATGAGATTCGTGCACGCGTTGGTGAGTCGATCATTATCGAGCCCTTCGATGAGAAACACCTGAACCCGAATAGCTACAACCTCTCGCTGCATGATGAAGTCCTGATCTACGAGGAGGTCGTGCTCGACATGCGAGAGGTGAACCGGGTGCGACGTCTGACAATTCCTGATAGCGGGCTGGTCCTGAATCCCAACCAGATCTACCTGGGCCGCACCCAGGAACGAACCGAGACCCTTGACCTGGTGCCGATGGTCGAGGGCCGCAGCTCCGTGGGACGGCTGGGACTGTTCGTGAATGTCACCGCGGGTTTTGGCGATGTCGGATTCTCCGGCTACTGGACGCTGGAAATGTTTGCCGTGCAGCCAGTACGGATTTACCCTGGAGTCCCGATCTGCCAGATCTTCTACCACCAGCTGACCGGCGAGTACCGGACCTACTCCAGTGACAAGTACCATAACAACCGGGATATTCAACCCAGCCTTCTCTACAAGGAACTGAACCCGGATGCCGACAAGGAAGACCCGCAGCTGACGATCGACTTTGGCAAGGCACCCCGCTAAGGCACCCCGCTAGCGGAGGAACAGCACCACGTAGACCAGTGCCAGCACGATCTGTACCAGCGCGTAGGGGATGGCGATCTTGACAAATCCCCCGAAGGACATTGGCACCTTGTGCTTGTGCATGATCGTTACCGCAACGAGCGTGGAAGCGGAACCGATCGGTGTCAGGTTACCACCCAGGTTGGCTCCGAAAATGACTGACCACCAGAGACCGGATTCGTGAGGCGTTCCCAGGCTGTTGAGAATGTTGGCGAGCATCGCCGCCAGCGGAATGTTGTCGGTCACGCTGCTGAAACCGGCAGATCCAAGCAGGAGGATCGAGCTGTCGGCGGCAGTGGCATTTTCGGCGGTGATATTCGAGAGTACCCGCTGCAGCCCGTTACCGATTTCATTGAGTACCTGGGCATGCTCCATCACGTAAATGACCACGAACAGTGACATGAAGAATGCGATCAGGTCCCAGTCGATCGCCTTGTAGAACTGGTCCGCCTCCGACTTGAAACGGACCAGCATCACGGCGGAAAAACCCAACGCGACAAACCCCATTTCCAGGTCGCTGATGTAAGGGAGCACGCTGGTGGTGGCGATCGTGATAATGAAAAGGGCCAGCATGGCCGTGGAAAAATAGAAGAATCCCCAGCTCTCGATCCCGTCGTTCTCGTCAAATCCCTCAACCAGCTGCCGGGCCGTAGAGCGTTGCTCGGTGTCGGTGATGCGGCGAATGCCGAACAGCCTGGCTCCCAGCATCAAGGTCACGATCGTGGCCAGTATCACGTAGGGACTCGCCTTGAGAAAGAACTCCAGGAAACTGATCCCCGCCGCCGTCCCCACGATAATGTTGGGGACCGAACTGATCAGGGTCAGCAGGCCACCGATATTGGTAAGCAGGCCCTCGATCAGCAGGAACCCGAGTAGCTTGTCACGCAGGTTCAACTTGTCCAACGAGACAACCGTCAGTGAACCAACAATGATCATGGCAGTCACATTGTTCAGTACCGCTGAAAAAATGACGGTCATCGCGCCGTAAAAATAAAGCAGCAGCAGAGGATCCCCCCGCGAGGCCTTGGTGACGCGAATTGCGATCCAGGTGAATAAACCGGATTTGCTGGTGAGATCCACGAACAGGCTCGAACCGAGAATGATGGCGATCACGCCCCAGTTGATCGCCGGAATATAGACGGGCATGCTGATTTCATGGCCGCCCTCGTAATGCCCGCTGCCATGCTCTGCCGCAGTAGACAGATCGACATCGCTGGTGACCGGCTGGGAGCCAACCAGGACCGGGGAAAACGGGAGGACCTGGAAAAAACTCCCCAGTAAAAGGCAGACCAGGGCAAACAGGCCGGCAATCACCGACTTCTTGGCGTGGAGTTTTTCCTCCAGCGCAAGACAGAGAATCAACGCCACGAGTAGCCCGGCAAACAGGATCCGGACCCCAACACTCACCGTTGTTTCACTGGCAATAAGGTACATCTGGTTGCCTGGGCCCGTCCTGACATGTCCGAGTTGTTCCAGCTGGCCTGCCGCAGGCAGCTGTCATTAGAGTAAGAGTAGTGGCATCTCGCGTAGTTCAATGGCCAGCGGGTAGGCCAGCCCGTGCATCGCCAGCTGGTCCTCGTCCTTGGTGTTGAGCACCAGCAGGTTGATCTCGTGCCTCTCGATCAATCGCTTGTAGTCTTCCAGCAGGTGCCCCAGTATGATCACCGATTCGACCTGGAAACCCTGGTCGGCACGCTGCTGGAAAACCTGCTGGCAGGAGAGTATATAGTCTGCCGGTTCCTTGAGAAGCTGCTCGCGGAGGACTTCTTCCGCTTCTGCTGTATCAATCGAGGGAATCTTGCCAATCGTGTGGATGTACCGCCTGAAGACCTGCTCGTCTTCCACGTGAGCCAGCACCAGTGTCCCACCCGTACTGGTCAGCGCCGCCGCGTAACTGACCAGGTGATTGTCACCGGAAAGGTGATCGGTGACCGCCATCACCGTCTTGATTTTTTCCCAGTTGTTGTTGCGGGGGATAAGCATCACCGGACAGGAGATAATCTGGGTCATCACGTCAACGTAAGCCCCCAGGCTGTATGGGAGCTCCGGGATTGGATCATGCAGGTTTCGTACCGTACAGATCAGGTCCGGCTGCGCCTGCTCGATCAACGACATCAGTTCCTCGACGTTCGAGAACTGGTCCCCCGTCACGCAGGCATAAGGGGACTGGGCGGAATCATGGAGTCCACCCAGGCACTGGTGGAGCTGGTAGGTGAACTGTTCCGCATCCTGACCGCTGGCGTCGGTTACCACCAGGATCTTATCGAGCGTGATAGACTCCTCGGCAAACGGTTGCCGATCGGCGGACTTGAAGGCACTTTCAAACTGGTCCAGGTTGGTCATCAGGGCTTTTCCCGGTGATGGAATTCAGGCGGTTGAGCCTGCGCGGCAAGCATAACACGCCTGCCGGGGAGCGACAATGTATCCCCACGACAGCCTCCTCCAGATCGGCTAGAATCCCTTCTGGAGTTCCCCTTGCCGCCAGGCAGGGTGAGATCTCGCTGTTTGCCAATTTTCCAGTGAGCCGGAAATACTTTCGATGAATGACGCACAATTGAATGATCCGTGGGGAGTTCGAGACGTTTTTTCCTGCGGGGACGAGAAGTATGGTATTTACCGGCTCAGCCGGCTTGAGGAGCAGGGAGTTGGCAGTATCTCGACGTTGCCTGTCTCGATCCGCGTGTTGCTGGAGTCGGTGCTGCGCAATTGTGATGGAGAGATTGTCAGCGAGGAGGATGTGAAGCAACTGGCCAGCTGGTCACCGGAAAACGACTCCCCCGCGGAGATTCCATTCAAGCCCTCGAGAGTTGTACTGCAGGATTTTACCGGTGTCCCGGCCGTGGTCGACCTTGCCGCCATGCGCAGCGCGATGCAGCGGCTTGGGGGAGACCCGGCCCGGATCAATCCGCTGATCCCTGTCGACCTGGTGATCGACCACTCGGTCCAGGTCGATCAATTCGGCTCGCAGGATGCCCTGGCCGCCAATGTCCAGATCGAGTTCCAACGCAACCAGGAACGTTACGAGTTCCTCCGCTGGGGCCAGAAGGCATTTGATAATTTCAGTGTGATCCCTCCCAACGTGGGGATTGTTCACCAGGTCAACCTGGAATACCTGGCTGGCTGCGTCTTCCTGCGGGAGGATGCAGAGGGACCAGTCGCCGTGCCCGACACGCTGGTGGGGACCGATAGTCATACCACCATGATCAACGGGCTGGGTGTTGTCGGCTGGGGCGTGGGAGGGATCGAAGCGGAGGCGGTGATGCTTGGCCAGCCACTCTACATGCTCGCGCCGGACGTGATCGGGATGCAACTGACCGGAGAGTTGCCACCCGGGGCGACCGCCACGGACATGGTGCTGACCGTTACCGAGTTGCTTCGCCAGGAGGGCGTGGTGGGGAAATTCGTGGAGTTTTTTGGTGATGGTGTGGTGCCCATGAAACTGGCCGATCGGGCGACGATCGCCAACATGGCTCCGGAGTACGGGGCCACGATGGGTTTTTTCCCGGTCGATGACCAGGCCATTGATTACCTCCGCCGTACGGGACGTTCGGAACAGCAGGTGCAACTGGTGGAACGCTATACCAAGGAGCAGGGACTGTTCCGTTACCCCACCGATCCACCTCTTGCCTATACCAAGGTTGTTTCACTGGACCTCGGTACGGTGGAACCGTCGCTCTCCGGTCCCAAGCGTCCCCAGGACCGAGTGGCCCTCTCCGCCATGCAGACCTCCTTTCAACAAGCACTCCGGGCACCGGTCAGTGAGCGTGGGTTTGAACTGGAAGGAGAACAGATTGACCGGCAGGTGACGGTGGAGGATAACGGCTCGAGCCACCAGATTGGTCATGGTGCAGTGGTGATCGCTGCCATTACCAGCTGTACCAATACCAGCAACCCGTCGGTCATGATGGCAGCCGGTCTGCTTGCTCGAAACGCCGCCGAGCGAGGACTGGTGGTTGCCCCCCATGTAAAAACAAGCCTTGCCCCGGGAAGCCGGGTGGTGACCGATTACCTTGACCGGGCCGGCCTGACCTGCTCGCTTGAGCAACTCGGTTTTCATGTTGTGGGTTATGGCTGTACCAGCTGCATTGGCAATAGCGGGCCGCTGCCGCCCCCGGTTGCTGAGGCGGTCAGCGCAGGCGACCTGGTGGCCTCGGCGGTGATCAGCGGTAACCGGAACTTCGAGGGACGAGTGAACCAGCTGGTGAAAGCAAATTACCTGGCCAGCCCACCACTGGTTGTCGCCTATGCACTCGCCGGTACCGTGGACCTGGACCTGACCACGGATCCGCTCGGAGAGGACCAGGAGGGGAAACCGGTGATGCTCAGCGATCTCTGGCCCACGCGGGAGGAAATCGACCAGCTGGTCAACTCGTCGGTAACTGCGGAGTTGTTTATCGACCAGTACAGCAGCGCGGTGGACTCCAACGAACGGTGGAACAATATCGTGGTCAGCGGAGAGGATCTTTACGCCTGGAATGAAGAAAGCACCTATATCCAGGAACCCCCCTTCCTGGTGGGCCTCAGTCGCGAGGTCTCACCGATCCAGCCGATCCGCGGAGCACGTGTGTTAATGCTGCTTGGAGACAGTGTCACCACAGACCATATTTCACCGGCCGGGTCGATTGCCAAGCAGAGCCCAGCAGGGGAATACCTGCTTCAGAACGATGTGGAACCGGCCGCTTTCAATAGCTATGGCTCGCGGCGTGGAAATGATCGAGTCATGCTCCGCGGGACGTTTGCCAATATACGGATTCGTAACCAGCTGGCACCGGGTACCGAGGGAGGCGTGACACGCCACCTCCCCGGTGGAGAGCAGATGGCTGTCTATGATGCCGCCATCAGGTATCAGCAGGAAGAGGTTCCCCTGGTGGTGCTGGCGGGACGAGATTATGGCATGGGAAGCAGCCGGGACTGGGCTGCCAAAGGGACCCACCTGTTGGGAGTCCGGGCCGTGATCGCTGCAAGTTATGAGCGGATTCATCGCAGTAACCTGGTGGGAATGGGAGTCCTGCCCCTGGAACTGCTCGATGGCCAGGACTGGCAGGCCCTGGGACTCGATGGAGAGGAGATCTTCGATATCGAGGGCCTGGATGATGATCTTCAGCCGCTGGCGCTGCTCGAGGTGAAAGCCACCACGGCCGATGGCACTGTCAGGCAGTTCCAGACGCGAGTTCGTATCGATACGCCCGTGGAGATGGACTACTACCGTAATGGTGGAATCCTTCAGACCGTACTGCGGCAATTGCTCGATACATGAGCTGCGGCACTAGCGAGAAATGGATGAAGTCACCGGTGGAGGCTCCGCCTGGTGCCCGATCAGCTCGCTGTTACCGTCTACCGGGGTCTCTCCCCAACGTGCTCCCAGCATCAGGCAGTTGATGCCCGAGCCAATTCCCATCAGGGCAAGCTTCTGGTCTGGCTCGAGGAACTGCTGCTCGGCAGCTACTGCCAGGGTGATCGGCAGGGCGACCGAGCCGGTGTTGCCCAGCCAGGGGAAACTAGCGAAGTCGTTGGCTTCGTCGAGCTGAAGCGTCTCAAGCAGGGAAGTTCGGTGAGCTCCTCCGACCTGGTGACAGATCGTGCGGTCGATATCCCCAGCGGACCAGCCAGACTGGGCGAGGAATCGCTCGAAGGTCTGTTGCCCGGTACGAATTCCCTCTCGCATTAATGCCTCGCTGTCGGTATGCATCAAGGGCTGCATCTGCTCGCCCACGGCTTCGTCCTGGATGCTCTGGCACAGCTCATGGTGCTCTGTACTGGCAAACGCCGTTGCGGACAGTAGCGGGCTTGCCTGGGGGGCAAGGTCCTCGTGGGCCAGCAGCAACGCGGCACTGCCTGAGCCAATGGTCAGGGAAGCAAGTGTGAGCTTGATGTCCTGGCGGGTCAGCGAGCTGTCGTTGTTGAGCATCTGGATGGTTGTCTCGAGCAGGTAACGGCTCTCCTCGGTTCCCACCACCAGGGCAGCACGAACCTGGCCCGTTTCGATCATGGCCGCTGCCTGGACCATCGCGTTTAAAAGGCCAAGGCAGGCATTGGAGACGTCGTAGAGATGGCAGTCTGCCCCAAGACCAAGCAGGTGGTGGACCCGGGATGCCGTGGCCGGCTCCAGGTAGTCACGGCAGACACTGCCGTGAATCAAGAGGTCGATCTTCTCTGGCGGGATTCCGCCGACCGCCAGGGCACGATTTCCACTCTCTGCACTCCGTTCACTCGGCATGGTGCCAGCCGGCCACTGGCGCCGCTGGGAAATCCCGGTCATGAGTTCCAGGCGGCCAGGGGGAAGGCCGAGACGTGTGTAAAGCGGTGCCAGTTGATTCTCGATCCAGTCGCTACTGAGAACTTCCTGTGGAAGCGTGTAGCCGATCGATGCCAGCCTTACCCGTTGAAACTGCATGAATATCACTTTCCAGGCTGGGAGAAAAAAAACCTGGTCCTCGACCCCCAGAATAATTAGTTCGCCAGCTGGGGGGAAGTGCGTGGCTCAATTCCACACCCAAAGACCCCCAAAAGAAAGGAACGAAAGAAACCGGAAACTGCTAGCAGAAAAAGTGCTTGCACAGCATATAGGGGGTCAAAAGTTTTTAGGCCCAAAATAACCGGGTTTGTTTGTCACCTGCGTGACAAGGCGGCACAATCACTCCTGTCTTAAGCATCCCCCCATCGTTCGACGCAGGCGAATTCACAAGGAGATTCGTCGCACCCCCCGAGTGAGTCATCCACCGCATCATCCGGTGGCAACCTTCTACTCACTCACCAGCAGGACCCTCTCCGGGCCTGTTTCCCCATCGGGTCTTCTGTTCTTCAAAAACCAGAGAAGAACGGGCCCCGGGAATTTTTTTCCTGGTCCAGGTGAACCTGGGCCGTTGAGTCAAGTGAAACACGTATCTTAAAAGGGATTTGATAGATGCAGTATAAACCGTTGATTGGATTGAATGCGGATTACCGGGAACCCCAGAACGAGGCACCCGATTTCTCTTATCTTGCAGCTGGCTATGCCGATTGTATTGTGCGGGCAGGAGGCATCCCGGTCGTGGTTCCCCCACTGGAGGAGGTAGAGGATGTTGACTGCCTGCTCGACACCCTGCATGGATTTATTCTGATCGGTGGTCAGGATCTTGACCCCAATCGTGACGGTTTCATGCGGCATCCATCGGTTCGACCGATGAACTCCCGCCGCGAGGATTTTGATCGACTCCTTGCCCAGCGGATTGTCAAGCGACGGATGCCTGTCTACGGGATCGGTGTCGGTATGCAACTGCTCAATATCACCCTGGGGGGCAACCTCTTTTTGCACCTCCCGGAGGATATTCCATCTGCCGTGCCTCACAAGGATCCCCAGGATCCGGGGCACCGTCATGGCCTGGAAGTGGTTCCAGGGACGCTGCTCGAAGAAGTCTATGGGGATGGTGAAATCCGTGTCAGCAGCATGCACCACATGGCACTTGACGAGGTGGCAGAAGAATTCATGGTAAGTGCCTATAGCCCGGATGGCGTGATCGAGGCCATCGAGAGTATCCAGGAGGACTGGTTTGTCATCGGGACCCAGTTCCATCCGGAAACACCGGCAGCCACCGCCCTGGACGCCCGCATCATGGAGGAATTCGTTGCTGGCGTGAAAGGACGTAACGGGATGTTGCGACTGGTCGCATGAGAGAAGAGGGGTGTCGGTAGCAGGGGGCCCTTGGCTACCGACAGTCGGGGCAGCTGAAAAGAATGGGCATGGATGCCCGTCTCAGCTGCTGACCGACCGATTTTGCAGCCGGGACCTGCCATGGAGGCGCAGGTTCCGGCTGCTTCCTTTTACCCCCGGGCGGTTATTCTTTTTTTCTTTTCGCTCGCCTCTGCCGCCAGAAAGGCAGCAGTAACATCACCAGGGCCAGCAGACAGCAGACGAGCGAAAAGGGTTCACTGACCAGCGGCCACCAGCTGCCACTGCTCGCCTGCAGGCCGGCTCCCAGCTTTTTCTCGGCAATCGGGGAAAGTACAAATCCGATCACGAAGGGGGCCAGGGGTACCTTGAAGCGTTCCAGGCCAAATCCGACCAGGCCAAATCCAAGCATCACCCAGACGTCAAACAGCCGGTTGTTCAGGGCGTACGAGCCGACCACGCAAAACACCATGATCACCGGTAAAAGCAGCGATCGAGGGACCTGCGAGAGCCGCGCAATCCAGCGAACCGAACCGATCATCAGCAGGAACATCAGGATGTTGGCAAAGAACATCGAAAAAATGATGGTGTAAACCACCGAGGGGTTGTTCTGGAAAAGGACCGCACCAGGTTGCAGGCCATGAAGTACCAGGGCACCGAGCAGGATCGCGTCGATCACGCTGCCCGGGATTCCCATTGCCACCAGGGGGATCAGGGCGCCGCCAATCGTGGCATTGTTCGCCGCCTCGCTGGCAACAATCCCCTCTTCCGACCCGGTGCCAAACTTCTCCGGCGTCTTGGAAAGTCCTCGGGCTGCTGAGTAGGCCACCACGCTTCCCACGTTGGCACCAATCCCAGGCAGGATGCCGATCCAGGTCCCGATCAGCGAGGAACGCAGCAGGTTAACACGGTGTTTCCACCAGTCTCCCAGGCCCAGCAGCACGCTCCTTCCACGCAGTTCCGGCGCTGCTACCGGGACCGCACCACGACCCGCTTCGTGAAGAATCTGGCTGACGGCAAACAGGCCAATCAGTACCGGCAAGAGCGCCAGTCCATCGTTCATCTGGTCAATCCCCAGTGTCCAGCGACTTGTGCCGGTGGCAGGGGATTCCCCCGGGATGGTAACCAGGATGCCCAGCAGGCCCGAGAAGATGCCCTTCCAGAGTGACTTTCCCGATACCGAGGCGATCAGGACCAGTGCCATGATCACCAGGGCAAAATAATCAAAGGAACCGAGCCGGGTGGCCACCTCGGAAATCGGCCGTGCCAGCAGCAGAAGGAAAACCCAGGAGATGCAGCCCCCCACAAAAGAGGACATGATGCCCAGCCCCAGGGCGCGACCTGGACGGCCGGACTGGGCCAGCGGGTAACCGTCGAGCGTGGTGATCACCGAGGCAGGGGTCCCTGGCATCCGCAACAGCGTAGCCGTGATCAATCCACCACTGATGGAACCGACATACATCGAGACCAGCAGGACCATCGCTGCCTCTGGCTGCATGCCATAGGTGAGCGGAAGGGTCAGGGCAATCAACATCGCACCGGTCAGGCCGGGTATTGCCCCCACCGTGATTCCAAGGGCCGTGCCGACGAGAATCCAGACACCGGTCATCGGTGAAGTGAAGACCTCAAGTAATTGCTGGACAAGTACCTCGTTCACGGCTGCCACCTTAGGGAAGTTCAACCTGGAAGAAGACCTGCAGGACAAGATGAATCAGCAGCGGGACCACGATACAGGCATCCCAGGGAAACCCTTTCCAGGCAGAAGCAATGGGCTCACGCCTGCGGATCAAGTAAACCAGGCTAACCATGAAAAGCACGCTGAGAATGCGAAAGTCAATCTCCAGCAGTCCCAGGCAGGCCAGGTAGGTCAGCGTGGCAAGCAGGAACAGCAGTACCTGGCGAAAGTAGCCAGCATCGATCGGGTCGTCCTTCCCGGATACGTCCATGGCGTCCGGGGTGCTGGTCGATCGGCCAAACAGAACCACTCCCAGGCTCAACAGCGTGGCCAGCGAAATCCAGAAGGGAATATTCGGTAACACGTCAGGGCTGGTCGCATCCACCGACCGGATCGCCTGGATCCGCTCGACAAGCTGGGATTTCATCTCCTCGCCGGTCTTGACCAGGGGCTCACACAATCGCTTGGCCAGTGCCTTTTGAACCTGCTCGGTTGCCATCGCCTTCTGGATTACTCCTGCCATGTAATCCACCTTGGCCTGGTCGGTTCCCTGGGGAAACCACCAGAAGTGCATATTGGCATGGACGAAATCATAGCCCTGCTCGACCGTCGTCATGATCTCCGGGGCCGCAGGAAGTCGCTCGGCGGAACTTACCGCCAGTGCCCGAATGCCACCGGCACGGTAATCAATAAACTCTCCCATCGAGAAAGCCGAGACATCGGCATGGCCCCCGACGACGGCCTTGAACCGGTCGGCACCCCCACCCTCCTGCGTGTAGAGGAAGGCCGCCCCCGGTTCATTGCTCTCCAGGATCAGCCCGGCGTAGTGCACCGGGGCATTCAGGTTGGCTGCAAAGACCAGCTTGTTGGGATCCTCCCGGGCCGCTTTCATCAAGTCGACCAGTGTCTGGAAGGGGGAATCCTCCTGAACTGCAATCACCATGTTCAGCCTGCCGGTCGCGGCGATCGGTTCAAAATCCTCGGGCCCGTAGGGGACCTTGCCGGAGGACTGGGCAGTGATCAGCGCCTCGTGCAGCAGCAGCATCGTGTAACCGTCAGGAGCCGCACGACGAACGCGGCCGCTTCCGATCGTCGCCCCGGCGCCCCGCACGTTCTGGATGACAATGTCCTGGGGCAGGAGCTTGTGGTCCCGGATCGCCTTCTGTAACTCCCGCCCAAAAAAATCGCTCTCCCCGCCCGGGGCAAAGGGGATCACCAGCGTGATCGGTTTCTCGGGATAGCTGCCGCTGCCTGCTGGCGAGAATTCCAGCTGCACGGTGGCAGTTACCGCCGCCAGCACGATCAGGCCGCGTATCCATTTCCAGTACGGCATCGGCCAGGCCAGGGGAGAACCATAAATCAGTGATAGAAGATCTTCTCGGCGGTCTTTGCGAGCAACCAGGACCTGTCCCCGTCCGAGAGGAAATCGGCCTTCTCTTTAATCAGGTCGATCGAGGGACCGTACTCGTGGCCGTCAACGACCTGGAAGGGACCATCGCTGGCCCACATCAGCCGCTCGGGGCCAAAACTGTCGAGTAATCGACGGATCATCGGCAGCAGGTCCAGGTAGGGGGCCTGTTTCTTGCCCAGGGCATAGTAGGCCGAGACCTTGACCGACACGTTCCGGTGCCGGGCCAGGCGGCAGAGGTTATCCAGTTCCTTCACTTCCACCTGGCCGCTGATCCCGATCCGTGCGAAGTGGTCGATCACGACCGGCGTGTCGGGGTACTTTTCACACATGCGGTCCATTTCCGGAAGGTACTCCGGGTTGACCAGGTGGCACATCGCCAGTCCCTCGCGTGCGCCAGTGTCCCACATCGCCTGCATCGGTGGACGATCGAGCCAACTGCCTGGCTGGAAGTCGCCCGGGCGGATTCGGAAACCTCGCACCCCGCGGCGTTTCATCTGTCGCATCGTTTTGCCGGGCTGATCATTTTCATCAATCACCGCTACCCCGCCAAAGACCCCGCGGTGTTGCCGCATCATGTCCAGCATGTAGCTGTTGTCAAAACCATAAAAGCTCATCTGGATCAGCACGATCCGTCCTACCCCATGCGGCTTGCAATGGGAAAACAGCTGCTCGGGAGTAAAACTTGGTGGTTTCATCCCCTCGACCGTGTAATTCTCGGCAAGCGGATAAGCGTCTGTATCCGGCGTCCAGACATGCACGTGGGCATCAATCCAGTTTTCCATCGGTTCTCCTCGTCGAGCTGCCTCAACGGTTGTCCCGGCAAGGCCGGTTGCCACCAGCGTGCTGGCCGCACAGCCATGAAGAAACTGACGTCGTGTTGAGCCCCTGTCTTCGATGGACATGATCTTTTCCCCTTGCCTGCTGTTAACCATGGGCCGCCTCCAGTAATTGCTCGATAAGCGGCTCGTCCAGGGCTCCTTTTTCGCATGCGAGTAACGCCCGGTCAACGTGCAGCGGCTGGCGGAAGCCAACGATGGCTGAGCTGACAAGCGGTTGAGAAAGGACGAAGCGAAGTGCCGCCTGGTCGGGTGCCATCTCATCCAGCTGCCCTGCAATCCGGCTGGCACGGGCCAGGTCTCGCTGGTAAAGGTCCAGCGGGAAGAACCGGGTCTTGTAAGTATGCTGGGCCGGGGGCTGGTCCAGCAGGGCACCCCCGGCAAAGACGCGGATGGCAAAAACTCCCATCCCCAGTTCGCCGCAGTCCTCGAGCACCTGTCCGTAGTCGGCTTCCTCAAAACCAGCAGGCGACGGCCGGCAGGCAGTTGGGTTGACCAGGTTATATGGCGTCTGGATGGTGGCAAAACCGCCACTTTGAATCACCTCACGCAGTGCCCCGGCCTGGCCGAGGCCGGTCAGGCCCAGGTGCTCGACCAGTCCCTCCTCCCGAAGCACCTGCATCGCAGCCAGGATCCCTTCTGGATGAAGTACGTCGGCGGGGCTGACCGAGGTGGGCTCCTCTTCCCGCCTGCTGGTGACCGCGTTGTGCAACTGCAGGAGCGTCACCCGTTCCACTCCCAGCGCCTCGAGGCTCTGCTCCACCGACCTGCGGACCGTCCCGGCGATGTCTCCCAGTTCCCCCGGCATCAGCCGCACCTTGGTTGCCAGGTGGATACCGGCCGGGTGTCCCAGCTGCTTGAGCACGCTGCCAAGGTTCCGCTCCGAGGATCCCTCACCGTAGCTGGCCGCCGTGTCAAACCAGTTAATGCCCTGCCCGATGGCATGCTCGACCAGCGCCTGTTGCCCGGCGGTCGGTTCGCCGGTCATCAGCTCGGGAATCGGGCCGCAGCCGAAGCAGCAGGCGGAAACTTCAATACCGGTTTTTCCCAGTTGCCGCCGTATCATCACTTTGCCCCGCCTTGCCAGGGAAGTTCTTCCAGATCGACATTGCCGCCGCTGAGGATGATCCCCACGCGTTTCAGCGGCAGGTCGTCAAGCGAGTCGCCAAGCACGGCGGCCAGCGCGGTTGCGGCACTCGGTTCGATCACCAGCTTGGCACGCTGCCAGAAGAGCTGCATGGCCGAGATGATTTCCGTATCATCGACGCGGATAATTCGTTCCACGTGGTCCCGGATGATGGGCCAGGTGAGATCTCCCAGGCTGGTCAGAAGCCCGTCGGCAATTGTGTTGGGCGACTGCTGGGGGATCCATTCCCCTGCCTCCATGGATCGGGCGGCATCGTCGGCTCCGGTCGGTTCGGCCCCCAGTACCTTGATTCCAGGCGCCAGCTCACGACAGGCGATCGATACGCCACTGATCAGCCCACCCCCACCGACCGGGGTGATAATCGCGTCCAGGCCGGGGACCTCCTCGAGCAGCTCAATCGCCGTAGTTCCCTGGCCGGCAATCACCCGCTGATCGTTGTAGGGATGGATAAAACTGGCACCGGTCTCGGAGATCACCTCGGCCGCTGTTGACTCGCGAGCTGCCAGGGTCGGCTCGCAGGGGATCACCCGTGCACCATAACCTTCGACGGCTGCCCGTTTGATCGCCGGGGCGTTACTTGGCATCACGATGTGCGCGGCAATCCCGCGGCTGCGGGCTGCCAGCGCGACCGCCTGGGCATGGTTGCCGCTGCTGTGGGTGACCACGCCATTGGCCGCCTCTGCCTCTGTTAACGAGAGCACGGCATTGGTGGCGCCACGGAACTTGAAGGCCCCGACTTTCTGCAGGTTCTCACACTTGAAAAACAGCTGGTGACCGGAGAGTGCATCAAGTGCCTGGCAGGTGATCACCGGGGTCTGGTGGACATGCTCACGGATTCGCTCCCGTGCTTCCTCGATCGCGGCCAGGTTACATGCATAGGTTGGTTCCATGGCAGGCGTGAACCTCCTTATGAGTGCGAAAGTTCTCGAGTCAGCATGGGAAGTCCCAGCTCGCCATTGAAGCGGTGTCCACCCTCGAACTGGTCTCGCTCAAGCCGATCAGCCGCTGCCAGTCCCCGGTAGAACTGTTCCATCCGGGAAAATGCCTCGTCGGCCCAGGGCTTGACGATCAGGCCATCCTCGCTGCCGGTCTCCCAGACGCACGCCCGCGGCGCGATCAGCGATCCAATTTCGGGGACGTCGCCATAACGCAGCAGGCCCGGGATCACCTGTCCTCCACAGCTGTAGCGACCCATGACCCGTTCCTGCATCACATTTAATGCTCCGGAAACCACGGCGCAGCGGATGCCGGGTTCCATGGCAGTCGTCAGCATTGTCATCCGGCCACCGTAGGAGAGGCCGACGCAGCCGATCCGGCTGGCATCGACCCGGGCATGCTGCCGGAGCAGCTGGTATCCCCAGAGGCAATCCCGTACGTTCTCGCCCATCAGNACCCTGCCCAGCAGTTGCATGCGGACAAACGTGACGGCACAGGGATCCTGTCCGCCGTAGGCGTCGCGATCCACGCGGCGGCCAAACGGCGTCATGCAGGGAGCACAGACAACGAACCCCTCGGAGACCAGCTGGCGACCGTAATCATAATTTGATTTCTGAATCGCCTCGGCCACTCCCGGCAGGTCATCCCGACCCGCCACCGTCTCGTATCCGAACTCGCCGTGGCCGTGCAGCGCCAGGATCCCGGGTCCGGGCTGGTCCTGCGTGCGATGTGGCACCAGCAGGTAAACCGGCAGGCTGGGGTGCCCGCTGGCACTGAGCAGCAGCTGGTGACGTGTATGGTCGTCGAGCCGCGTGACATCCTCGACCGTCACGGTCCAGCTTGTCGGCGGCCGGTAATTGCCCAGGAGTTTCCCGAGCAGCTGGCGAAACTGGCGTTGCCAGAGCCGCAGCTGGCGAGAATTCATCGAGGAGGGATCGATTTTCATTGCCAGGCGAGCCTCCCTGGCCGAACGCCTGAGCTCATCATTGACCGTCGCCGGCGGTTCGGCCGAGAAGGCGGCCGCGCCAGGGAAGGCCAGGGCCAGGGCGGTTCCACGAAGCAGGTGTCGACGGCTGAAAGTCATCAGGCGTATTTCCCAGGCCGGTCTCAGGCCAGGATTTCCTCGATCGGGTCACCGATCACGAGCGAGTGGGGGCGGCCCAGGAAATCATGGATCCGTGTCTCCGGATTGATCCCCAGCAGGTGGTAGAGCGTGGCTGCCATGTCGGCAGGATCACGGGGTGTGCTGGCCGGGTAGGCGGCCGANGCGTCCGAGGCACCATACACCGTGCCTGCCCGGATGCCCGCACCGGCAAGTGCCAGGGAATAGACCCAGGGCCAGTGGTCGCGGCCGGCGTTACTGTTGATCTTTGGCGTGCGGCCGAACTCGGCATTCACGATCACCAGCGTGTCGTCCAGCATGCCTCGCTCGGCCAGGTCCTCTACCAGTGCCGGGAAAGCCGTGTCCAGGTCGGGACCGAGCTGGTCCTTCATCTTGGTGAAGTTCTGGCCGTGCGTGTCCCAGGATCCCGAGGGGGTATGGCAGTAACTGACATTCACCATCGGCACGCCGGCCTCGATAAGACGCCGGGCCAGCAGGCAGCGCTGGCCAAACTCGGTCTTGCCGTACCGCTCCCGAATCGCCGCAGGTTCCCGTGCCAGGTCAAAGGCCGCTTTTGTTTCTGGTGAACTGAGCAGGTTTGCAGCCCGCTGGTAAAAGCCATCCAGGTCGTGTTGTTCTGCTACCTGGTCAAGCTGGTTGCTGAGCTGGTTGAATTCGGTCCGCAGGTTGGCCCGGTCACTGAGCCGCAGGCCACTGAGCCCCTCGAGCGGCTCGAGTGCCTTGATCTGCACGTCCGCTGGCAGCAGCGGCTGGTCGACGACAAAGCTCGAGTGTTGCTTNCCAAGCAGGCCGGGAACCTGTCCNTGCAGNGTGGTACCGTTACTGCGACGCATCAGGGGGCCGACCCGGACCCAGGTGGGCAGCTCTGCCTGCGCCGGACGCAGGTGATCCAGGACCGCGCCGATCGGTGGAAAGTCGGTGTCCGAGGGCGGGAAATCGCCCTTCGACTGGAACTGGAGCGGGTGCTTGTGCCCGGTCTGTGCCGGCAGGCAGGCCTGCACNTGGTTGGCGTTCTCGTGCGACATNGAGCGGACGATCGCCAGGCGGTCCATGATCGCAGCACAGTTCGGCAAAAGCTCCGAGAAATGGACTCCTGGAACACGGGTGGCGATTGCCCCGAATTCTCCGCGCACGGCCGAGGGGCCATCCGGCTTGGGATCGAATGTTTCCTGTTGTGGATGACCACCGTGCAGGAAGAGCATGATCACCCGGCGGGCACGGCCGAAGGTCGACGATTTTCGTGCCGCCGATGTTTCTCNAAGCGAAAGCAACTGCGGCAGCGTCAGNCCCATTCCGGCAAGTCCTCCCACNCGCAGCACATCGCGGCGTGAAAGCTGTCCGGCATTGTTGTGCGGGTGGGTCATGACAGCGGGGTCCCGGTAAACTGGCTTGTCTCTATCATACCGTTATCGACCACAAACATTAAATGCCAACAGCCAGCCCCGGCCTTTTAGCCCTTTCCGGCGAGCCAGCCGGTAACCGCCGCACTGCTGGACGCGTCCTCGATACTCAGTTTTCCAGGTCCCGCGGCAATCTTGTAGGCCTCGCGCGGGTAATCGAGCAGGCTTTCCAGCCCGGCCCTCTCGAGCTTCTCTCCGTTGCCCGCCATGCCCCCGGCGACCAGTAGCGGGCGTGGAGCACAGAGTGAGAGTAGCTGGGCGATGTCGCCAATACGATGCAGCATGCCCGGAACCAGGATTCCCACCCGGCCCTTTGGGTAAGGTGCGTCACTGACCAGGCTCAATGGACTCTCCAGGACTGCCACGCGGTCGACGCGCCTGTCGGCGATCGCTGCGCAGGCGGCCACGACTCCTGCCGCCCCGGTTCCGGCCAGGCTGGTTTCCANTTTCTCCTCCCCCAGTGCATCGAGCAGGCTGCGTACGTCACGGACCCACTGCACCAGCAGCGGTTGTCCGATCCAGAGCCCCCACTGGGCACTGTTGTGGTCGAGCGTCCGGGAGATGGCATCTCCTGGCGGGGCGGTTACTCCGGTTGCCCGAAGATCGATGGAGATCACCTGGGCCCCGGCGTCGACAAGGTCTTTTGCCAGCTCGCTCTCAGCGGCTGCCGCCCCTGTCTCCAGGTCCAGCAGGATTACGCGTTGTCGTACTCGCCTGGCTTCCTGCTGCGACCGGACCGGCAGCGTGATGCCGGGCTCGGTCTCGAGGTGGAATTCGCCTGGCTGATCGGTGTCAGAAAGCTCCCCCGTTCCACCAGCGGTGCCCAGGCTGGAGTGGAAGAGCTGCTTGAAGCTATCCCCGCGCCAGAGCCTTTCCGCTTCCCAGTGCATCTTGTGAAGCGGAGGCCCATTGGTGCTGGTGATTGCCCGGGCCCGGCTGGCGGCGAACTGCGGCACGGTAACAAAATCATCAGGCCGGGAGTCCCCCGGGTAACAGCGAATCGACTCCGGGTCGCGNGTCGCTAGTTCCGGTTCGGCGATCGGGTCGCCGTTGCCTTCCCCTTTCAGGTGCAGCGTCATCCAGCCATACATCGCCTCGCGCATCGGCTGGTTGTAATCGTGTCCCGAGTCGATGACCACGTGCCGCACGTTCTGGGGCCTGTCATGGAGCTGGAAAACCTTGCTGGTCTGGGCGATCGATTTCTTCGCTTCCCCGACGGAGAACTGGAAGGCATCCCGCGTGGCATTGATCACCATCAGGCCGCGGGGGGCGACCAATCCCAGTACCCCCCACTCCTCGGTGTAGGTCATTGCCGAGGGGACCATTTCACACATGCAGCAGGCGGCCCCGAGGTAAGCCTGGTAGGTCCCCACCGAGCAGACCGGTACGACACAGCCAAATCGCTCCTCGTAAGCACCGGCATACATCGTCTGGTTGCCACCACCGCTGGTCCCGGTAATGCCGATTTTCTCATCGATCACCTCGCTTCGCGACTGCAGGTAATCCACCGCGCGGATGTTCTCGTATACCTGGATCCCGGCCAGGGACTGGCCCGACGGCCAGAGCGTGGAGGCAACCATCTCGCCGTGGTATTCTCCCAGCGGTTTCTCGAGTCCCCGTTCCCCGGCCCCAAACGCGTCGACCGCGAGCACGAAAAATCCGAGCTTGGCCAGTCCGATCGAGCGGGCCTGGACCCTCGGTTCCTGCTTGGCGGGCTGCCAGTGGCCGTGCACGCAGAGGACGGCGGGGAAGGGCCCCTGACCGTCCGGGATGTAGGCGTTGGCGGTCATTGTCAGGCCCGGCCAGGTCTGGAAGACAATCTTCTCCAGCCGGTAACCATCCCGTTTGATCTGGCCAACCGTGCGGGCCTGGAGTGGGGCCTTTTCCGCCGGGAACTCGCCCAG
>PANG01000098.1 GCA_002708345.1 Planctomycetaceae bacterium
TCGGTGGCGGTTCGGTTCGCAGCGTGGCCTCGCTCTATCCCGAGGTGTTGCACCTGGTGTGTCGAACCGATGCCAAGATCAACTCTCTTGAGGATCTGGTGGGTCACCGGATCGGCGTTGGCGCAAGCGGGAGCGGCACCGAACAGATCGCGACCCGCCTGCTGCAGTTCGTCGGCGTGGAACCCAAGCCGAAACCGTTCTGGCGAGGGTCATTTGCAGAGGCGATCGAGCAGTTGAAGGCCGGCGAAATCGATGCCGCATTTCTTTTGATCGGGCTGGGGGGGGATGTCGTCAGCGAGGCGATGCGCGACGAGCAGCTGACACTCGCACCGATCCAAATGCACTCGGCTGAAGGCGAGAACCCGGAAGATATCGCCAGGACTTTTACCCAGGGGTTTCGGGTGCATTATCCGCACACCTCACCCCACACGATTCCCCTGATGGCCTACGACGGACGGCCGCGTAAACCGGTGCCGTCGTTGAGTGTCCAGGCGGTGATGGCGTGCGGCGGGGATGTCGAACCGGAAATCATCGAACGGATCACGAAAACGCTCTTCGAACAGCGGGCGGTGTTGTCACAACGGGAGTCCGCGTTCACCCATCTTGACGAACAAACCGCCCAGGGCGGTCTGCAGTTCCCGTTGCACGAAGGAGCCGAGAACTATTTCCGTCGTCGAGAGCCTGGGTTTCTCAGTCAGAATGCCGAATCGATGGGGTTTGTGGTGACGTTGTTGTTGCTGGGGTGGAGCGTGCTCACATGGGTCCGCCGCTGGTACGTGCAGGGGCGAAAGAATCGAGTCGACACGTTCTATCAGGCGATTGGAGGGGTGAGCGAGAGGGTGCACGATGCCGTCGACATGGAGGTGTTGGCCGAGCTGGAGTCCGAACTGGCCGACATTCGTCGTCGAGCCACCGATGAGTTGATTCAGGAGCAACTGGCAGCCGACTCGTCCTACATCGTCTTCCAGAACATGCTCGGCAATTGCCAGGCCCTGGTCGAACGGACTCGCGGGGAACTGCAACTCTCGCCCGCCGGGTCGTCAGGGCAGCCGGAGGAGTAAGCCTGGTTCGGATCAGGCGAACAATTCTGGGATCACCGTGCCGCGGCAGGCAGGAATCGACCGGTCCCGCGAGTCGTGCAATTGCAGGTTGGAGGGGACACCCAGCAGGTGCAGGATTGTCTGTGCCAGGTCGATCGAGCGGATGTGGTGCGAAGCGGGGTAGGCGGCGATCTTGTCCGAGGACCCCAGGACACTGCCTCCGGTGATTCCCGCCCCGGCCAACAGGATCGACTGGCACTGGGCCCAGTGATCGCGACCGGCGTTCTTGTTGATTTTGGGTGTGCGACCGAACTCCCCCATCACCACCACCAGCGTCTCATCGAGCAGGCCCCGTTGTCGAAGGTCGATGAACAGGGCGGCCAGGGCCTTGTCGGTTGGCGGGACCAGCCGTTTGGGATAGTGGTGGTAGATCCGGCCGTGTGAGTCGTACTCTCCGCCACCGGCTCCGGCCGGCTTGGGGTCGATCCAGTATTGGGTCACCAGCGGGACGCCGGCCTCGAGCAGCCGCCTGGAGGTCAACAAGCCCTGTCCGAAGAGGTGGCGGCCGTAGAGATTTCGGGTCGCATCGGATTCGCGGTCGAGGTCGACGGCACGGCTGATTCGAGGTGAGCGGATCAGGTCGAACGCCTGGCGGTAGGAGATGTCGACGTCGTCGAGGCGGGGGTCGGCCTCGGCGATCCGGAACACCCGGTCGAGCCGGTCCAGCAGCAGTCGGCGATCATCGAGCCGACGAGTCGAGACGTCGGCGGGAAGGTCGATCTCGGGCAGACGGAACCGGGCGGTTTCCTTGTGGCCATCGACCAGCAGCGGGTCAAAACGTCGTCCCAGGAACCCGGCGTTCTGGCCCGGCCAACGTGGATAACCGGGTGGGCCCAGGATTTTGGGCAGTTGCACGAAGGGCGGCACACCGTCCTGCCAGCCTCGCCAGAAGGCACGGATCGAGCCCAGGTGCGGGTGATCGTCGGCAGAGGCTGCGACCGGTTCACTGGTCTTCTTGGGGTACGGGGTGCCGGTGGCCATCGTCGACACCGCTGCCGAGTGCTCGTTGTGATGGTGCATCACCGAGCGGATGATCTTGTAGTGATCAGCCAGACGCGCCGTCTGCGGAAGCAATTCGCTGACCTGGATGCCGCTCACATTGGTGGCGATGGGCGAGAGCGGGCCACGGATCTCCTTGGGAGCGGTCGGCTTCATGTCCCACATGTCCAGCTGTGAGGGGCCACCCCACAGGAAGACGAGCAGACACCGTTTGGCCCGGCCAAAACCGGGACCTGTCGTCAACTCCGGTGTCGCCTGTAGCAGCGAAGGAAGCGACAGCCCGAGTGCACCCAGGCCACCAAGCGTCAGGAACTCGCGACGCCGTTGGTCCGGTTCGTGTGGCCAGGCCGGCCCGCGAATTGTCAACATGTTACGACCTGGGGCAAAGAACACGTCGTGGCACGGGGACGGACCGACGGTGGAGGATATACTGGTTTGCGGCCGGTTGCCACGTGTGTTGCCGGTTCGTAGAAAACGACCGCTCTGCGGTCTGTCAAAATTTTTCCACCAATCGGTGCAACATGAAACCGCCCTTCGCCCTGCGACACGTTTTTGGTTCGATCGTCTGTGGGGTGACCTGCCTGGTGGTTGCCGATGGGATTCCTGCGGGGGAACCGACCGTTTCGGTGGATACGGTGTTGAGGAGTTCGTTTCGGAGGATTGCTGGCAAGGCGGCGGGTGCGGCCGCCGTGTTTCCCGACAGCAATTCGAAGTGGTACGACCACTCGGTTGGGTCCCCCACTGTCGACTATGACGGGACGACCTACCGGATGTGGTTTGTCGGGATGAGTCGAACCAAAGACCCGAGAATCCCCTACGGGTTCGACGAACGCATTGGCCTGTTCACCAGCACCGACGGAATTGGCTGGAAGGTCGCCAACGGTGGCCGGCCGGTCCTGGACTATGGCCCCGAGGGGGCGTTCGACGACTGTGGAATTGCTCATCCGTTCGTGCTGCGTGTAAAGGATCGGTTCCTGATGTGGTACGGCGGCATTGATGGACGGGCCGGAAAGGACGTCGGCGACGGGCCGGCACACGTGCGGGTTGAACAGGTCGGCCTGGCTATCAGTCGCGACGGGATTCGCTGGGTTCGCGCCAACAAGGGGCGGCCGGTGATGACGGTCGGTAAGAAAGGCTCGATCGATTCGGTACAGGCCACCGGGATGCACGTGATCCGCCGGGGAACCGAGTTCGTGATGTGGTACGGCGCCTACAACGGCAAACACACGATCGGGCTGGCCACCAGCCCCGATGGAGTCCGTTGGACCAAGAAAAATGGCGGGGATTCGCTGCCGGGGCTGGCTGGCCCGAAGCAACTGGGACCCTCGGTGCACTTCGACGGCAGTCGGTACCTGATGTACTACAACACGATCGTTGATGTTCCGACTGGTGGTTCCCTGTGGACGATGTTCGCCGCAACCAGCCGTGACGGAATTCGCTGGAAGCCGGCCCTGGGGGGGAAACCTGTTCTGGGACCCGCCCCACCAGACAACTTTGGGTCAGCCAACGGGAAGAAGGGGAACAACCACTCTGTCCACCCGTCGAAGCTGATCGTGATCAAGGACCGGCTGCGAATCTGGTACGGGGCCGAAGGCCACAAGCCATTGTCGGGGAAGCAGTACGCTCCGAGTGCCATCGGACTGATGGAGGCTTCGCCTGAGAACCGGCAGTAACAGATCATTGGTCGTGGCCGTCGACCAGTCGCACCCAGGCGTCGAATTCCAACTTCCCCACTCCGTAGCCTTCGTTCCCGGCAAGGAACCGTTCGACCATCTCGGCGGCTGCCCGGCAGGTCGCCTTGTCGGGAATCACCAGCTCGGCTCCCCCGGCCCGGGCCGCAACCTGGATTTCACAGGCTCGCTGCAGCCGGAACATGAAGATGAAGGCTTCTTCGAGAGTGGTTCCCGCAGCAAGCAGTCCGTGGTTTTTCAGGATCAGGACCTTGTGTTCGCCCAGGGATTCGACCAGCCGGGTCTTCTCGTTCCCGTCCAGGCTGGGTCCCTCATAATCGTGGTACCCGATCCGTTCGAAGAACCCGCTGGCGTGGATGCTGATGGGCAACAGTCCGTCGGCCTGCGCGGCGACAGCCATGCCGGCGGTGGTGTGGGTGTGGAACACGCAGGCCAGGTCGTCCCGTGCTTCGTGGACGGCGCTGTGAATCACGTATCCGGCGACGTTGACCGCGTGCGATGTCGGGCCGACCGGCTGGCCGTCCAGGTCGATCTTTACCAGGTTCTCAGCGGTGACCTCGTCATAACGCAGCCCATAGGGGTTGATCAGAAAGTGTCGTTCCGGGCCCGGCACCTTCAGAGTGATGTGTCCATAGATCGATTCGGTCCATCCCAGGTGCTCGACCACGTGGTAGGCGGACGCCAGTCGCATCCGGAGTGCCCACTCTTCCGGGGACACGCCGGAATTGGCCAGCGACTGAGGGACAGCGGGTTCGGCCAGGCTCATGGTGTCTCTCCTGCAACGCCACTGGAGCGGATGTGTCTCGTGTGAGAAGCAAAAGGGTCAGAGAGATTGCAGAAACGCAATCAGTGATTTGCGATCGCCGTGGCTCAACTTCCGGAACGCATCCCGCGCGGCGTCGCCCTCGCCGCCGTGCCAGAGGATGGCTTCGGACAGGCTGCGGGCACGTCCGTCGTGCAGGTACGCTTCGCCTCCACTGACTCCACGTGTCAACCCGATGCTCCACAGCGGCGGAGTTCGCCATTCGGCTCCGGTTGCCGAACCCTCGCCGAGGTTGTCGGCCAGGCCCGGCCCCATGTCATGGAGCAGCAGGTCGGTGTAGGGCTGGATGGACTGGTTGCGGAGTTCAGCCAACGGATGAAAGCCGCCGGTTTTCATCCGTGGAGTATGACACGTGGCACATCCGGAGGCGGCGAACAGTTGCTCGCCGCGTAGGACAATCGGGTCGTCGAGGTTGCGACGGGCGCTGATGCCGAGCGTGGAGAGGTAGCGGTTGAGCTGTTCGAGGTGGGTCGCTTCGATCTCGACGGACCCGGATTCGGGTTCTCCATCGGGTCGAGAATAGACTCCTGAGAGGACTCCCATGTCGCTGTTGAACGCGGCGGCGATCTGGTGACGGATGCGGGCCTGCCCAGCCTTGTAACCGAATCGGCCCAACCTCAACTGGTCGGTCTCCGGATCCGTCACGGTGCGGATGCGGCCCGAGATCCCGTCGTTGTTCGTGTCTGTGGGGTCGGCTCCGGCAATGATCGTGGATTCGCTGATCGATTCCAGCAGGCCCAGTCCGACCAGTTGTGGCGTCAGACGGACCGAGAAATGCTTGGGGACAACCCCCTGGAAGGAATATCGGGGCTTGCGAAGAGTGTACGGTGTGCCGTCGGCGAAGGTGCCCCGGATCGTCTGGTAGTCGCTGATCGTAGCGATGGCTTCCGGCCGTTCAGTTGTGGCTTGTGGTTGCAGGGCTGTTCCCAGTTGCGGATGTGGGGTGCCGTCAGCATCGGCGGCCACCTTGACCACCGTCTGGTACATGGGGGATCCGATCTTTGGTGCGAGTGCACGGCCGTTGTTGACGTGGCAGGCGATGCAACTTCGGGCCACAAATCGGGGCCCCAGTTTGTCGGCCTGTGCCGAAAAGATCGGGTTGGGTTGGTCGGAGTGGGCGCCGGTGCCGAAGTCGGTGTGGTGCAGGCGGCGTCCGAGCATGAATTTCTGAGCGCTGGCCGGAGCCATGTTGCCGGCCATCTGCTTGAACCGTTCGGTGGGCTCCTTCGAATACTGGTAGGGAAGCGTGGTGCGGCCACCCAGCCAGGCGGATTCGGGCAGCGGCTCGGATTGCAGTCGTTCTCCCACACCGTGCCACGGCACGATTCCTCGGCCGACGACATACAACATGGCCGTACCGTAGTAGTTCTTGCGTCCGGCCCGGGGAGCGACCAGGAACGGGCTGAACTCGAATTCCATTCGATCCCCAACTGCCAGGGGACGACCGGTCAGATTGTTGAAGGTGATCGTGGTGGTGTAGCGAAGTGGAGCCACTTCGCGGGTGGCGACATTGTGGTGATACTCGGCCGGGGTGTTGATCCCACGAAAGAAACAGCGGAAGTCGGGCTTGTTGAGCGAGGCCAACGAGGTGATGTTGATCACCATCCCGGTGCCCCCTTTGGCCACACGGTCAACCAACTCGATTGTCACGGTGCGCTGTTCCCAGTACCAACTGAGAAAGTGGTCGTAGGCACCCGGTTCTCGAGCGTGCCGGTCTCGCACGCGATCAGCAATCCGGGTGATCATTGCGTCGGAGGTCTGGACCGTGGTGTCGGGTTCCCGCACGGTGTTGCGGTCAAATAGCGGGACAATAGCTGCGGGCCGAGGTTCGGCGGACCCGGACACCGCGGCACACGGTGCCGTTGCCAGCAGGACAGCGGCACCCAGGCGGATCAGCCACTTGGAGGGCGTGTGATTCATTGCGAATCCCTTTATACCTGCTGGGAATTCGACGGACAAAGTGTTGACGGCCTGACAATCCGGAATTGCCTTGCGGTGTCGGCACGGCCGATACAATAGACTGCAGCGGACGTTTTCACGCATTGGAGGTGGTGAGGATGCAACGGCACGGCTGTCAGCCGAGTGACCACCCATTGTTGGGACGGCGGGAATTGCTGCAGGTGGGTGGGCTGGGGTTGTTCGGCGCCGGTTTGGGCGACCTGTTGCGGATGGAGTCACAGGCAGCCGAAGCTCCCAGTCGCGGAACTGCCAAGTCGGTGGTTTTTATCTTTCAGGCTGGTGGGCCGTCACAGCACGAGACATTCGACCCGAAGCCCGAAGCTCCGGATTCCATTCGTGGCGAGTACGGCACCACGGCGACTCGCGTGCCAGGCGTGCGGTTCTGCGAGCATCTTCCGCGGTTGGCAGCTCGCCAGGATCGGTTCTCGATCGTCCGCACGATGCATCATATTGCGGGACGTCAATTCCGGAACGAACACAGCAGCTGCCATTACCTGCTTCACAGCGGGACAACCGCTCTGCCGCCGGGGGACTCGAATGCCAGCATTTCGAAGCCTCGCAGCGGACGGTTTGAATGGCCGTCGTTTGCGTCGTTGATCGCCTATGCGGCACCTCCGGACGAGAGCGTGGGGTTGCCGTCGGTGATCGAGATTCCCCGGGCCAAACTGATGAAGTATCCGGGCCGAGGCCCCGGTTTGCTTGGACCCCGTTACGCTCGCTGGGGTGTCGACCTTGCGGCCAAGTGCAATTCTCCCGATGCCGGGGGAAGCTGCCCGAACTGCTACAGCCATGACGACCCCAACGACCCGGCTCGAGCCCCCGGTCCGGGGCCCAAGGCCTGGTGGGATAATTCCAGCTGCCGAGATCCCTCTTTCCACCTTCCGAAGATCAAGTCGGATGGCGGGCTGTCGATTCCTCGACTGCAGAATCGCCGGGCGCTGTTGACCGGACTCGAATCGCTGAGACGGCACAGCGAAAGTGCTGCTGGAGAAGCTCGGCTGGCGGCGTGGGATGCATGGCGGCAACAGGCGCTGCGGCTGTTGTTGACCGCCCGCAGCGGACAGGACAACCCGTTTGACCTGACCCAGGAAACCGACTCAATTCGCGACCTGTACGGACGTGAAGAGTGGGGACAGGGATTCCTGGTTGCGCGACGCCTGATCGAGGCCGGTGTCCGGATGGTGCAGATCAACCTGCGAGGCTGGGACACTCACCAGAACGCGTTCCGAGACCTCAAGGGCAAATTGTTGCCCTCGATCGATCATTGTCTCAGCGGGTTTTTGGATGATCTCGAGGATCGGGGATTGCTCGACGACACCCTGGTCGTGATGTGTGGCGAGATGGGGCGGACTCCAAAGATCTCACCGATTTCCGCCAACGGCAAGAACGTCTCGGGCGAGAAATTCACCCCGGGTCGTCATCACTGGGGCGACGTGTTTCCGTGTTTCCTGGCCGGTGGAGGCATTCAGCCGGGACGGATTGTTGGTCGTTCCGACGCTCACGGTGGCGTTCCGACCGGAGAAGCGTACACGCCGTCCGATCTGGCGGCGACCATTTTTCACGCCCTGGGCATCAGGGCCGATGCGAATTTTTACGACGAGGCGGGGCGGCCTTACCATGTGTACCGTGGGCGACCGATCGCACCGTTGCTCTGACGGTCGGGCCGGACCACTGCTCCGTTTTGCGCCGAACCGGTTTCATCGCTCGTCGACGCGGTCGTCATGGACAACTGCCGGTGTGGATGAACCATGACACGGGGCGGCGGAAGACTTCTGTTGACCGGTCTCGCGTTTGCCGCCCTGCTCGGTGGCATCTGGGTGTTGTCTCGCTCGGAATTCGGACAGCAGCTGCTGGACCCCGATCTCTCGGCCGAAACGAAACTGTCGTCGATGAAGGCCTTCTTTGACCGGTTCGGTGTGTTCTCACCCCTGGTCTATATCGGGCTGGTGATGATCGAGGTGATTGTGGCACCGATCCCCGGAGCCATGCTCTATGCACCCGGAGGGGTCATCTTCGGAGCACTTCCGGGAGGTTTCTATTCCCTGGTCGGAAACGTGATCGGTGCCGGGGTGTCGTGCCGGCTGATGCGATGGCTGGGACGTGAACGGATGAAGTCCTTCGTCGAACAACGTGAACTGGGACGTCTTGAAGAACGGTTAGGTTCTCACGGAGTCCTGGTCATTTTCCTGTTGCGAGTCAATCCGTTGACCTCGTCGGACCTGGTGTCCTACGCATCAGGGCTGACGTCGATCCCGACCTGGAAGGTGATGCTGGGCACGTTGCTGGGGATGGCGCCGCTGTGTTTTGTTCAGGCGTGGCTGGCCGACAGCCTGTTGACGGTGTTCCCGCAGTTGCTGTACCCGCTGCTGGGGCTGTGCGTCGCCTACGCAGTGATCGTCTTCTGGATCGTGCATCGTATGCGGAATCACTCGAAGTAGGACTGCACCTGGACGAAGTTCCAGTCAGAAGTCCGCGGCTTCACGGTCAATCAGTTGGGGCCGAGTGGAACCCGCGTGTAGGGGCTGGAGCGGTAGGACGCGTAGTTGACCGAACGATACGTGATTGTCTTCCGGTGGTTGCTGAAGAAATCGATGCGGGTTGCCCCGGGCTTGATCGGGATCGTGGTGCCCCAGCTGTTGGTTTTGCTGTCACGTGTCATGTCTTTCCATTGATCGTTCGGAAACAACTCGTTGATATACGCAGCGCTTCCGTCGGGACCACGGTCGAACATCCACCAGATGCGGCCACTTTCGGACACGGAGCCCGGTGCGAATGTCACGGTCACGGACAGCCTCTGCCCGTCGACGCGAGCTTTGACCGATGGAGGACTCAACGGGGCGGCGACACCCTTGAAGAAATGTCGCAACAGGAACGCCGGTTTGTTTTGTTCGTCCGTTTCGGCGGTGGGGTGACGCCTGGACTTTCCGTGGCCGGAATTGACTCTCAGGTATATCGGGACTTCGGGGTGATGCTGGCCGCCCCAGGCCATGTCAAAGGCCACAAAGTCATGGGTTCCCGGATGAAAACACAGGTCGACTTCGCGGGAGGCCAGTGTCTTGAGGTGTCGGGCGACGAAGACGTGGTCTTTCATCCGGTGGGCAAGTCGTCGGAGATCGTCCCAGTTGTGTCCGGCCGCCAAAGCCTGCGAATTGTAGACGGGGCCGAAGGTCCCACCCAGGAATCGATGGTTCAACAGCCGCCGCGGGTTGACTCGGCGATTGGCCGCCTGAAGCACACGGAGATACCGTTGGTTTTCGGCTCTCAGGTTGTCCCATGCCGCCTGATCACAGAGTCGCAGCGGGGAATCCCAGATTGGTGCGACCGACGAATGCAGCGCTGTCATTCGCTTGTCGTGAAGGAGGGCGACCGAAGGCGACGCCCCGTTCTTGGATGACCCGGTGACGGCGACCTGGCCCGGTTCAAAGTGTTTCGTCTCCGCGTAGGCGGCCGTCACCGCCCGGATCAGCGTGGCCGGCCATCCCCAGTACTGGACCGAGTGTCGGGGGTCGAGAGTCTTGATGAACTGTCGGGAAGCCGCTTGCCCCAGTTCGGCCTGTCCGACACTCCCCAGTTCCTGCACAACGGTGAAGACCAGGCCGACGCCGCCCCGCAGCAAGTCCCTGTCGACGCCGCGCGGCCGAGCGTCTCTCTGAATGGAGGCCGAGCGGTGTCCGCCGGTGAGATGAAACCCGCTGGCTTTCCGGCCGACGGGGACGATCATCCGTACCGGGACCCGGTACTCCCGCCCCGGCACCAATTCTCCCACGCGGATCGAGACCAGTTTCTGGCGGGTCGGGACGTCACCGGGCACGGTGTGCCAGTCGCTGAGCACTTTTCCGTCCAGGCTGTCTACGTCAAGCAGTTCTCGCATCCGTAGCAGTGGGGTCTCGCCGTGAACCGAAGGCACACAATGGGGGTGTGGACCCAGGCAGGCGAAGACAATTGTGACCGGAAGCAGGGATTTCATCGTGGAGCACCGAGTCGAAGGAGCCGCCGTGGTGTTGTGCCTGGTGTCACGTCAGAGGCTTCCACGACGTGTTCGTCTGTGTTCTGCCGGGGCCCAGTATATCACCCGGGAGGCGACAACAGGTTTCGCCTCGGCGTTGCACCACATACCCTCCGTCGAGATGGTGGTAGCAGGTCACACGGACTCGAGTTGTTCAGGAGTTCGGAGCCGTCTACCGGCTGGCGACAGTTCGGCACCGTCCGAGGAGATCCGGTGTACAGTGGTGTCTCCTTCCTGAAGTTGTGAGTGGTTTGGCCGTGACGAGTTCCCGGGGTTCCGAGTGTGGCCTGAAATTTCATCATGACCTGGCGGTCCCCATGCGGGATGGCGTGCGGCTGAGTGCCGACGTGTTCCTCCCGGATCGTGACGGCCCGTTTCCGACGATCGTTACCCGGACGCCTTACGAGAGCGGTCGGGATGTGTTCCTGGATGTTGCGGCTTACTGGGCCCGTCGCGGGTTCGCCTTCGTCGCTCAGGATTGTCGTGGACGTTTTGAATCGGAAGGCACGTTTCGAGCGTACGCCGACGATCCCACCGACGGATACGACACGATCGAATGGGTGGGGGGGCAGCGATGGTGCAACGGCAAGATCGGGACGTGGGGCCGCAGCTACGGTGGTCTGACGCAGTGGTTGTCCGCACCGCTGGCTCATCCGCAGCTGACCTGTATGGCTCCTCATGTCATCTGCGACGATTTCTACAGCGACTGCCACTACATCGGCGGAGCCTTCCAACTGATGCTCTCGCTGGGAGCGGCTGTGATCTGGCAGACGAATCTCGCGACGGTGGTCGGGCCGCAGTCCCGACACGTGTTCCAGAACCGGCGATTCTGGAGCCATCTGCCGTTGATCGAGATGGACGAGCTGGCCATCGGGCGGCGAGTGGAATACTGGCGAGAGTGGCTCGCGCATCCCACGTATGGGGACTACTGGAAACCGTTTGACATTCGCGGTCGGCACGGGGAAATCACCGTGCCCGCCTTCCAGCAGTGCGGTTGGTTTGATCCGTACACCGGGGCGGGTTTCCGCAATCTCAACGGCATGCAACAGGATGGCCCCAATCCCCGGGCACGGGAGCAACAACGGATCCTGGTCGGGCCGTGGTCTCACGAGGAGCCCGCGTCAACATCGATGGGGGGACGCGAATTTGGCGCCGGGTCGCTGGTCGACATCCGTACCGAGGAGCACCGCTGGTTCGACTGGCAGTTGAAAGGGATCGACGACGGGATCGCCTCCGAGCCGCCGATTCGGATCTTCACGATGGGAACCAACTCGTGGCGGAACGAAGAGGAGTGGCCACTGGGACGGGCCGTGGTCACGCCGCTGTTCCTGCACAGCACCGGGCGGGCCGGTTCGTCGCCCGACGACGGTCGCCTGACGCCCGACCCGCCGGGTGACGAGCCGGTCGATCGGTTCAGTTACGATCCGGCCGAACCGGTTCCCACGCTGGGGGGAGTGCTCTCTGTCCACATGATGACCGCTCACGCCGAGGAGCCTCTTGAAGCGGGGGCGGTTGACCAGAGGCTCCTGGAGAGACGGGACGACGTGCTGGTCTATACCACCCCGACACTGGCGGAACCGGTCGAGGTCACCGGCCCGGTCAGCGTGGTGCTGTATGCCGATTCGAATGCCCGTGATACCGACTTCACGGCCCGGCTGGTGGATGTCGCTCCGGACGGGACAGCATTCCTGGTCACCGAAGGCATCCTGCGGGCTCGCTATCGGGACGGGCTGGAGCAAACCGAACTGCTGGCACCGGGTGTGGCTGAACGAATGGAGATCGTGCTCTACCCGACGAGCATCGTGTTTGGGGTCGGACACCGTATTCGGCTGGACATCTCCAGCAGCAATTTCCCGCGATTCAGCCGGAACCTGAATTCCGGTGAGGATGTGGGGACCGGGACGCGGATGCTGGTCGCCACGAATACGGTGTTGCACAGCCAGTCCACACCGTCGCAACTTGTGCTGCCGGTCGTCGACTCGGCGTTGAGGTTTAGCTGATCCGCCAGGGCCAACTCGTGACGGGATGACCCCGCAGTTCGCTATAATCAGCGGCTACTGGTCGTCGGCCATTTTGTGGGGTCGACTCTTGTGTTCAACGCGTCGCTTGCCATGACTTTGCACCAAAACTGCCTGCTGTTGACCGTTGTCTCCTGGACCCTGCTGGCGGGGCCGACGGGAGGCATTGCCGCCGATAAGATCGATTTCGAGAAGCAGATCAAGCCGATCCTGGCCAGGCACTGCACTGGGTGTCACGGTGCCAAGAAGCGTGAGGCGGGACTGCGGCTGGACTTCCGCAAATCGGCTTTGGAGGGTGGCGATTCGGGTGTGGCGATCAGGTCGGGAAAGCCCGGGGCCAGCCTGTTGTTGCAGCGGATTCGTTCGGCCGATCCGGATGAACGGATGCCCCCCAAGGGGAAACCGTTGAGCGAGGCTCAGATCGGACTGGTCTCCCGCTGGATTGCCGAGGGGGCTCAATGGCCCGACGACGGCGGCGTGGCCAGGCTGCAAGTGGACCACTGGGCGTTCCAGCCCATCGTCCGCCCGGGGGTGCCGAAAATCGGCGGTCCTGGTGTTCGAAATGACGTCGATCGCTTCGTGCAGGCGCGGCTGAAGGAGCACCGGCTGAAGGCTTCGTCGGAAGCCGACCCCAACACGTTGTTGCGGCGACTTCACCTGGATCTGACAGGGATCCCGCCGACGCCTACCGAAATCCGGGCGTTTCTGGCGGCTCGAGAAAAGAATGCCGAAACCGCTTACACGGCTGTCGTTGATCGATTGCTGAAATCGCTCCACTTTGGAGAACGCTGGTCGCTGGAGTGGTTGGACCTGGCCCGGTATGCCGACAGCGACGGGTACGAAAAGGATCTGCCCAGGCCGCACTCGTTCCGTTGGCGCGACTGGCTGATTGATGCCATCAACCGCGACCTGCCGTTTGATCAGTTCACCGAACAGCAGATTGCCGGCGATCTGCTGCCGGGGGCGACCGGCCAGGTTCAGTTGGCGACCGGCTTCCACCGTAACACGCTGACCAATCGTGAGGGGGGCGTCGACCAGGAGGAATACCGGGTCAAGGCGGTCGTGGATCGCGTCAATACGACGTTCACCGTCTGGATGGGCCTGACGGTCGGCTGCAGCGAGTGTCATTCGCACAAGTACGATCCGATCTCCCACCGCGAGTACTACGGACTGTTTGCCTTTTTCAACAATGCCGACGAGAAGGACATCCAGGTCGCACCCTCGACAACGGCCCGGAAGCAGTTTGAGAACAAACAGCGGGAGCACCGGGAACAACTGGCAGTCATCGAAGGCCGAATCGAGAAGATGAGACCCGAACTGGACAAGCGGCAGCAACGATGGGAATCGTCCCTGAAACGGAAAGGTGTCGGGTGGCACGACCTTGAGAACCCGAAGCTGACATCGTCCTCGGGGGCTGTGCTGACCGTCGAGAAGGACCACTCGATACGTGTTGTTGGTAATCCGGCCGAAAATGATACATACACGATTGAGGCAGTGACCGAACTGAAGCGAGTCCGAGCGATCCGCTTGCAAGCGTTGTCCGACAAGAACCTGCCGGCAAAAGGTCCCGGCCGAGCTGCCGACGGTCGCTTTGTGCTCTCGGGCCTCACTGCCGGGATCTCGAATTCAGCTGACGGAAAATTCAACAGTCTTCCGCTGGACAACGCGCGTGATCTCGAGCGACCGGGTGACGCGACGGTCGGCCGATCGCTGGCTGGCAATTCGGCTGCCGGATGGAACCCTCCGCCCGGCAAGTCGTCGACGGCCGTTTTCGAGGTTGCCTCGGCGGTTTCAAAAACCGACTGGGTGGGCAATCCACTGCCTGGTGGCATCCAGGACGGGGCAGCCCAGGTGTTCACCGTCTACGCGGGTTCACCGGTGCCCTCCTCCGGAACGATCGACAGGTTGCGGTACTGGTCGAAGTCGAAAAAGGGATCCCCCTGTGGGTTCTACTTGCTCAGGCCGGATGGTGCCGGGGGATTTCGGGTCGTCCAGAAACATGACGTTGTTTCAAAGGGCGTCAACGGCAAGTCCGTCGAATTGGTGTTGCCCCAGGCCTGGGATGTGCAACGGGGTGACTTGCTGGCCAATTCGAGCAACGGTGGACCCGGATACCGTGTTGGCCCTTCGACGGACCTGGTTTATTTCCCCGTAAAGAAGTTCCCGGGAAAGAACGAGACGGTTGTGCTGGGCAAGCTGAAGCGGTTTGACCAGTCGCGGATGTACTTCCTCCAGGCTCACTTTCAGCCGACGGTGTCGGTTGATCCCGGCCAGTTGAAGAATGCCGACGGAGCGGTGCGGCGAGTGCGGATTCAACTGAAGCACTCACGGGCGAAGCGGTCGTTGGGGCGATTCCGGATCCAGATCACCTCGGTCGAAGATCCGCTGGGGCTCAACAATGGGCAATCGATTCCGGCCGAGATCCTCCAGATCGTCAACACCTCGCCCGAGGACCGCACACCCGGCCAGCGAAAGAAAGTTCGGGACTACTACACGTCGATCGATCCGGTGGTGGCTCCGATTCGCAAGGAACTGGCCGAGTACAAGAAGAAGGCGCCGAAACTGGCCACCACGACGGCTCACGTGATGACCCGCCGCGGTTCCCCCCGTGCGACCCATGTTCACAAGCGGGGGAACTTCCTGGACCGGGGGGCCCGGGTCACCGTGCACACACCGGAATTCCTGCACGAGTTGAAGCCACGAGGCGAGTCGCCGGATCGGCTCGACCTGGCACGCTGGATCACCAGTCCGAAGAATCCGCTGATGGCTCGTGTGGCTGCCAACCAGGTCTGGAAGCAACTCTTCGGTCGTGGCCTGGTCACCACCTCTGAGGACTTTGGCTCCCAGGGGGCACCACCCAGCCATCCGAAACTGCTCGACTGGCTGGCGACCGAATTTCGTGCCCTGGGATGGAGCCGCAAGAGATTCATCAAGCGGATCGTGATGTCCGGTACCTATCGCCAGGCGTCGGCAACAATCGCCGGGCAGGTGAAACGGGATCCCCAGAACCAGTGGCTGTCACGACAGAACCGGTTCCGGCTCAGTGGCGAATTGATCCGTGACCAGTACCTGGCTGTCGCCGGGACACTCAATACTCAGGTCGGAGGCCGCAGTTTTCGGCCACCGCTGCCTCCGGGAGCCAAGGCAATCCAGTTCGTCAACAAGTGGGCCGAGGACAAGGGGCAGGAACTTCGTCGCCGCGGTCTCTACATCCACCTGCAGCGAAACCTGATGCTGCCGATGCTGATGACCTTCGATCGGCCCGATGGGATCGTCACCTGCACCCGTCGAGAGCGTTCGAACACGCCGTTGCAGGCATTGACACTGCTCAATGGGTCCATCTTCGTGGACGCCGCTCGTCAGTTGGGACGTCAGTTGTCACAGGTTGACGGGGCATCGAGTGAAAAGGTCCGTACGGCGTACTTGCGGGCCCTGGGGCGTGAGCCCACCGAATTCGAAGCACAACGGGTGCTGGCACTGCACTCGAAACTGTCGAAACTGTTCCAGGACGACCAGGAAGCGGCCACACAATTGACCGCCGGCCTCGAACTGAAAGGCCGGACGGTTGTCGAGGTGGCCGCCTGGGTCACGGTGGCCCGGACCGTGTTGAACCTGGATGAAGTGATTACCAGGGAGTAGGAGAATTATGAGGACTCTCTTGTCTCAGAAATCGAACCAGTTCGAGCAGACGCTCGCTGATGCCACACGTCGTGATTTTCTGACGTCCAGTGCCAGCGGGCTGGGTGGCCTGGCCCTGTCGGCCCACCTGGCCAGTGAACTGGTCGCCGGGGAGAAGGGAGCTTCGCGGATCGATCCGCTGGCTCCCAGGTCGGCACACCTCAGGGCCAAGGCCAAGGCCTGCATCTTCATTTACCTGGCCGGTGCACCGAGTCACCTGGAACTTTACAGCCCCAAGCCGAAGCTCAAGCAGTTCAACGGGCAACAGCTGCCCGATTCGCTGACCAAGGGCATCCGCTTCGCGTTCATCAACAAGAACGCGAAATTGATGGCCTCGAAGCGACCGTACAAGCAGTACGGCGAATGCGGCATGTGGTTCACCGACCGCCTGCCTCACGTTTCCCAACATGCCGACGACATCTGCATGATCCAGACCATGCATTCGGAGGCCTTCAACCACCACCCGGCACAGATGTTGATGTGCTGTGGCCAGCAGAAGTTCGGCCTGCCGAGCATGGGAGCGTGGTTGAATTACGGACTGGGGGCCCCTTCGAAAAACCTTCCCGGTTACATCGTGTTGGCCGCCGGTCCGGCCGCCCGGGGCGGCGCAACGCTCTATTCCAGTGGATTCCTGCCCTCGACGGTTGCCGGAGTCCTTTTCCGCTCCAAGGGGGAGCCTGTCCTGAATCTCAATAATCCCAAGGGGCTGACCTCAGCCGCTCAGCGGATTTCTCTTGATGCCCTGAAAGACCTCAACAAAAGACGCTTTGGGGCCTTGGGTGACCAGGAGATCAACAGCAGGATTTCGGCTTACGAGCTGGCTTTCCGCATGCAGACGGCGGCACCGGACCTGATCGATCTCTCCGATGAGACCAAGCAGACTCTCGAGAGTTACGGGGTGCAGCGAAAAGGGGTGCCGGGAGATTTCTCGAGAAACTGCCTGCTCGCCCGCCGAATGGTCGAACGTGGCGTGCGGTTCATCAACATCTTTCACGGTGGCTGGGATGCCCATGGTGGGCTGGAAGGCAACGTGGCCAGCAACTGCAATGTTGTTGACCAACCGGTGGGAGCCCTGTTGGCCGATCTGAAGCAACGAGGCATGCTCGATTCGACCCTGGTCGTATGGGGCACGGAGTTCGGACGAACACCCTTGGTACAAGGCAAGGACGGCCGAGACCATCACCCGCATGCTTTCCCGATCTGGATGGCCGGTGGAGGCGCCCGCGGTGGCTACACTCACGGCCGCACCGATGACCTGGGATGGTCGATCCAGGAAAACCCCGTGCACATCAACGATTTCCAGGCGACCTTGATGCGGCTGTTTGGAATCGACGACAAGAAGTTGATCCACCGTTTCAAGGGACTCGATTTTCGCCTGACCGGTGTGGGGGAGAGCGGACACGTGGTCAACGAGTTGATTGGCTGAAATGGCAGCTGCGACGTTTCCATTTTTGTGGATGTTCCTGATGCGGATCGGACGACTTTCCTGGCTGGCCCTGCTGAGCGTGGCCCTGTGGGGGGGCGTGCCCAAAGCCACGTTGGCGGCCGAGGTCGAATCGGCCCGAGAGATCGTGTCTCGCCTGGTTTCCGCCTCGCGAATTTACGACAAGCGGCAGATGCGTACGGCCTCGGATCGATTGGTGAAGATCGGGGCAGCGGCTGTGCCGGGATTGATGTCGGTTCTTGACGATGTCGACGACAACGTCCGCTGGCAGGCGATCGCGGCCCTGGGCCGAATCGGCCGTCCGGCGGCAACCGTTTCGATTTCCGAGATGACAGACGCCTGCGCGGACCTGGATGCCGATGTTCGTGGAGCAGCGGCAGTGGCCCTGGGGCGAATGCGAGTGAAACGGGTGGCTGCGGTACGGGCTGTCGGATTGCTGAGACGGGATGAACAACCGATGGTCCGCGCGGATGCGTGGTGGGCGTGGTGGCGGGTGACCGGTGACAGAAAGGCGATCTCTGAACTCGTAGAACTGCTGTCGTCCAAGGACTGGTTGGCCAGCAGCCACGCTTCGCAACACCTGTCGACTGTCGGGTCTCCGGCTGTGAAGTTGCTGGCCGAGAAAATGATCGCCGGGCCACCCCGGGACCGTCGACAAGTGGCCGAGACACTTCGGCGGATGGGGCCACGGGCGGTGACGGCGATCCCGGGGCTCTTGGGTGTGCTGGATGGGGAAGATCGGCATGTCGCCGCGGCGGCTGCCAGGGTGCTGGGGGCGCAGGGGGCGGCCGCAGTCAATGGCTTGCGAGAACGTCTTGATGCCTCACAACCACACACTCGAAGTTTGGTCGTGGTGGCATTGGGCGAAATCGGCGCACCCGCGTCATCGGCAGCCGGCAAGTTGGCGAGACGATTGGAGTCCGTTGATGGCCGGGACCTGCTGCAACTGGTCACGGCCCTGGGCCGGATCGGTTCGAAGGCAACGGCCGCTGTTCCCGGCCTGGTGGCGATTCTGAAACACAGCCATCGCGACACGCGAGGGGCCGCTTGTGAGGCCCTGGGACGTATCGGGTCGGCGACGCATGGTGCGACCGAGGCATTGGCAGCGGTTGCCGAGAGAGATCCGGCTGATTTTGTCCGTCGTGCGGCCCGACGGGCCAATGCGGAGATCACCAGGCAGCGGGCTGACCAGGTTGATGCAAAACTGAATCCGGAAACCAGGCCGGTCCCGGATGACCTACGAGAGTGAAAAACCAATGCTGACGACTTTGTGTGCGGGACGACTCTGGGGCTCGGTGGCCGTTCTGGCTGTCGTTTGGTCTCCGCTGTTGGAGGCGGCAGAGCCCAATGCTACGGTCGATTTTTCCCGTGAGATTCTGCCGATTCTCTCGGACAAGTGCTTCGTCTGCCATGGCCCGGCCGGGGAAGCCAAGGATGTGTTGAGGCTGGATTCGTTTGCGGCGGCGACGGAACCGCACGAGGGACGTCGAGCGATTGATCCGAAAGTTCCCGGGAAGAGCCAGATCCTGGTGCGGATCCATTCTGCCGAGGAACCGATGCCACCTGCGGATGCTGATAAACAGCTGACCGCTGTCGAGAGAGAGTTGCTGGATCGATGGGTACGCCAGGGTGGCACCTACGCCTCGCACTGGTCCTTTGTGCGGCCAAAGAAAATCGATCCGGATGTTCGCCGAAAGGGACAGCACATCATTGATGACTTCATCGCCTCGGGATTCAGTCGTCGTGGGATTGGGTTCTCGCCCGAGGCCAATCGTCGGACGCTGGCCCGTCGTGCTTCGCTGGTATTGACCGGACTGCCTCCAGATCCGAAGCCACTGGCCGAATTTCTTGCCGATCGTCGGCCCGACGCCTACGGCCGGTTCGTTGACCGATTGCTGAAACATCCGCGGTATGGAGAACATCAGGCAAGGTACTGGCTGGACGCGGTGCGGTACGGCGACACGCACGGATTGCACCTGGATAACCGGCGAGCCATTTTTCCCTTCCGCGACTGGGTCGTGATGGCGCTGAACCGCAATCTGCGGCTCGACAAGTTCATCACCTGGCAGCTGGCGGGTGACCTGCTGAAGGATCCGACTCTCGAACAACTGGTGGCGACGGGATTCGTGAGGATGAATCCGTCGACGGCCGAGGGAGGGGCGATCCCGGCCGAATTCCAGGCCAAGAACAACTTCGATCGGGTAGAAACGCTGGGGACGGTGTTTTTGGGGATGTCGCTGACATGCGCAAGATGTCACACACACAAGTACGACCCGATTCCGCAGAGGGAGTATTACCGCCTGCTGGCGTTCTTTAACAGCACCGCCGAGGCGTCGATGGATGGGAACAAGTACGAGTACGGACCGGTGATTCGTGCCCCGGGAAGCTTGATGGCCTGGCGGGCCTGGGACGATTTGCACGTCATGCGGAAGGATCTTCTGGCGCGAAGTGACAAGCAATTGAAATCCTTGAAATCGGCAACTCCCGAATACCGAAAGGCCTGGACTGCGGCCAAGCCCGCAGATCGGTTGGTCCGAGTGGCCGATACCAAGGGGCCGTTCGACAAGCTTGAACTCCACAAGCAGGCGGTTGAACTGGTCAAGCGGATCGCCGAGGTCCGAAAGGCATTCACCTCCACCCTGGTAGCCCGTGACCTGCCCAAGCCGCGGGCCACGAAGGTCCTGGAACGGGGCGAATACAACCGTCCCCAGGGCGACGTGCTCGAGCCGGGGATCCTGACCGCGATGGGGGCATTCCCCGAGGGGGCTCCTCGAAATCGGCTGGGCCTGGCTCGTTGGCTGACCTCCCGGGCTCACCCGCTGACGGCTCGCGTGCTGGTCAATCGCATCTGGCAACGCACATTCGGCGATGGGTTGGTGCGGACGCCCGAGGACTTCGGGCTCCAGGGACAACAGCCGACACACCCCCGCTTGCTCGACTGGCTCGCCGTCGAGTTACATGACAGCGGGTGGGACCTGAAACACATGCTGCGATTGATGGTCACCAGCCGGACGTTTCGTCAGAGTTCGGCGTGGCGTGAGGGAATAGAGGATCCGGAAAACCGCCTGATTGCCCGTGGACCCAGTCATCGGTTAGACGCCGAGGTCATCCGGGACGTGGGACTCTGGGCCAGCGGGCTACTGGTTTCACAGGCCGGCGGCGAAGGGGCCAAGCCGTACCAGCCCGGGGGACTGTGGTCGGCCCTGATGCATCCGGCCAGTAACACCAAGCTTTACGTCGCGGACAAGGGGGCGAGACTCTATCACCGAAATAAGGCGCCCTAATCACGCGCACCATACTCCCAGCACTGATTCCAGAAGCTGTATCTTTTTCTGATTTGGATCCCATGGCATCTTCTCCGGTTAAAGGAATCACTATTTCTGGTCTGATTACACCGGCACGGATTTGTGTCGATCCATTTACTGAAGTGAATTTTCCATTGTGTTGTTGCAGTAGTTCAAAAGATCGCTTCCCCATGGGAATTCGTCCATATCCTTCGGTAAGAATCAATGATGTACCCAGATCTTCTGATCCGGTTATTGCCACACCCAAAACATAACCAAGTACGTCTTGTAGATCATGGTAATTGAATCCTCCGACAACTACAGCTGCAGCACCAACACTAATCGCTTTCTTGTAGGCTTCCAGACTGACGAATGAACCGCCCACGATTACTGCACCTTTTACGTCGTCTGAAATCATTTCCGGTGTGAGTTCATCTTCCCTATTATCAACCAATACCCGTAATTCACCACGATTTTCTCCGCCCATACCAAAAATTCCCTGAATAAATACTGCATTTGCGGTAACAACAACACCTTCTTCTTCCAAAACAGAGGCTACTTTGCCATTCATATAGGCATCAATTTCTACAGGTATTGGTGTTTCTCTTAGGACTACCTGCCCAGTAATATCAGATATTGATTCCAGCACACCGTCAACCGGTGAAGCAGCGCTTGATTTAAAAAAACCAAATAACCCTTTTGTTTCTGCTAGTAATTCCCCTTCTTTAATTTCAGAACCAATATCCACCAGCATCACATCAGCTATGTCCTGAGCGTCAATATTTAATAGATTCGCAATGTTCACCATCTGAACATTACCAGGCAAATGTGTCCTGGCTACAATATCGTCTGGCGCAACTTTTTTTCCTTCTTCAACAAGCACATCCCCCTTAAGGGGCAATCGCCGTTCTTTATCTACGGTTGTTTTTTGTAATACTTTTAATCCTGGAGTGTAGGAATGTGCCATGATCAAGCAGCACTTTCCAGTGGATATTCGTTCAAAGCATTACTCCAGACAGTAAGGTTTTCAATTCGCTTATCTTTTTCAACGGGTAAATTAAATGGACGTCCACGACCATCGAATACCAGCCCAACAACACCGCCGTATATTGTAGTGGATATCTCTTCACTTTTACCAGCGCCAATATCAAACCCTTTGGCTGGCCGTAACGTAGCTTTAATCGCCTCATAATCAGCTGCCATGGCTAATAGTTCACCCTGATGAAGTTCTACCTGTTGATTTGATCCATCAGACATAGTTAATTCCGCCGTTAACATTAATGTGCCAGGTTTTGCATTTCCAACTGGTGCTATGCAAGTACCCAAACGAATTAGGCAATCATTATTAAAAACTTCTAGCGCAGCTTTTCGGGAATTCTCAGCAAGTTCTTTCTGATTGATATTTGCCAAAACACCAAGTTGAGGCATCATAAAGATTGAGTCAACAGCTAACTGTGTTATCCCTTCCGGCAGGAATGCATCAATCAACATTCGGGTAGATTGTTCTCTGCGTGGTGCATGCGATAAAACACCGCCTGACCCCACGAGTAAATCAAGATCCATCATATCTACAAGGGATAAACCAGAATCAGATTGTTCAAATGCGTCTGAGATTGTACGCTCTTTCTGTACACCTTTGAGGTTTACGGCAAAGGATTTATGCTGGATAAAAGATAACCGTAATGCTTCTCTGGCAATAGCTTGTTCAATTTTTAATTCTTCCATGGATTGCGGTACGGTAGTAGGTCGAATCATTTTATTACCAATACGGTTGGTTAATTCTTTTTCATCGATTTCAAATGGTACCCAGCGTAAGACATTTTCA
>PANG01000099.1 GCA_002708345.1 Planctomycetaceae bacterium
CCCCCCCCCCGCCTGTCCCCGCCCCTGCTGTCGCCGCCACTGCTGTCGCCACCACTGCTGTCGCCACCACGGCCACGGCCACCACGGCCTCGACCGCCGCGACCTCGGCCACCACGACCTCGACCACCACCATCGCCACCACGACCTCGACCGCCACCGCCACCGCTACCGCCTCGACCGCCGCCACCGCCACCGCCACCGCCACGGCTGCCGCGATCACCACCACCGTCACTGTCACCACCACCATCTGATGGCTGGCTACCGGCCATGTCATCTTCAACACCGAGCTGTTCCAGTGCCTGTCGTCGGCTCAGTTTGACCCGATCATGTTCATCGACGGCAATCACCAGCACCTTCATCTCGTCACCTTCCTTGACGACATCCGAGATATTACCGATGTACTCGCTTGAAAGTTCGCTGATATGGCAGAGGCCATCCCGCCCTGGAATGATCTCCACGAAAGCACCGAAATCCTTGACGCTGGAAACCGTGCCGTCATAAATACGGCCCACCTCCACGTTCGCCGTAAAGGCATCCACCATCGCCTTAGCCGCGTCAGCACTTTCCCTGTCACCGGCTGCGATCGTGACATTTCCTTCGTCATCCACTTCGATCACGGTCCCGGTATCATCCTGGACGGCACGGATATTCTTGCCACCTGGGCCAATCAGGGCACCAATTTTCTCCGGGTTGATCTTCACCCTGGTCAGTTGCGGTGCATGCTCGGAAACGTCCTTACGAGGTTTCTGGATACACCCGATCATGGCCTCGAAGATCTTGAAGCGTGCCTCCTTGGCCTGCTCCATTGCTGCCTGGATGATCTCCTCGCTAATCCCGTTGATCTTCAGATCCAGCTGAATCCCGGTAATTCCCTTGTGGGTACCGGCAATCTTGAAGTCCATATCACCGAAGTGATCCTCGTCACCGACAATATCGGTCAGCAGCACGAAATCATCATCGTCCTTCTTGACCAGGCCAATCGAGATACCGGCAACCGGTGCCTTGATCGGAACCCCGGCCGCCATCAGGCTGAGCGTGGCTCCACAGACGGAGGCCATCGATGAGGACCCGTTGGATTCGAGGATCTCGGCAATGCAACGCACCGTGTAGGGAAAATCCTCCGGGTCGGGCATCACGCTGCGGACGCTTCGTTCTGCCAGCGCCCCGTGGCCGATTTCTCGCCGGCCAGGTCCCCGGATGGGGCGGCACTCACCAACCGAGAACGGGGGAAAGTTATAGTCGAGCATGAACTTCTTGGAATACTCTTCCATCAGCCCATCCACACGTTGTTCATCACGGCCGGTTCCAAGCGTAACGGTGACCAGGGCCTGGGTCTCCCCTCTCTGGAAGACAGCAGATCCATGGGTACGTGGCAGGACATCCACAATGCACTCCAGGTCACGCAGTTCATCTGGCTTCCGGCCATCCTGGCGGACACCCTCGATGATCATCTGGCGTACCACGTGGGATTCCAGGTCATGCCAGGCATCAAAGAAGGCGTGATTACTGAACGCGCCTTCCGCCTCGGGATCCGGAATCATCGCTGCCTGGGCATCATCTCGCACCTGCCGGATCGCATCCTCGCGGGCCAGTTTCCCATCGGTCTGCTTGGCCTGCTTGAGGGCATCAGCAAATTGCTCCTGCAACTTTGTCAACAGTCCATCATCTTCGGGCGGCACGAACTCTTTTTTCTCTACGCCAACCTTGTCAGCCAGTTCACGTTGCAACTCGCAGACTTCCTTGATGGTTGCATGGGCGAACTGGATCGCCACGAACATCTCGTCTTCCTGCATCTCGCGGGAGAACCCCTCGATCATCAGGACCGCATCCTCACTTCCAGAAACGATCAGGTCCAGGTCGCTGTCTTCCAGGTCATCCTGTGACGGGAAGGCAACAAGCTCACCATTGACCCGTCCGATTCGCACCGAGGCGATGGGGCCTTGGAATGGGAGCGGGGAAATGAAGAGTGCCGCCGCAGTGCCATTCATGGAAATCACGTCACCATCATTCTGCCGATCACTGGAGAGTACCACGGACTGGCACTGCACCTCGTCCTTATAGCCTTCTGCAAACAGCGGGCGGATTGGCCTGTCCGTAAGCCGGGCTGTGAGTGTTTCTTTCATCGAGGGACGGCCCTCGCGCTTGAGGAATCCCCCCGGGAACTTGCCGGCCGCCGCCAACCTCTCGCGGTAATCACACATCAACGGGAAAAAATCAATTCCCGGTCGAGGCGACCCGTCCGTGACAGCACAAAGGATCACGGTCTCTCCGTACTGCGCCAAGATCGAGGCACTTGCCTGTTTCGCCAGTTGTCCTGTTTCAAAGGACAGTAATGTTCCACCGATTGTTCGTTCTACTCTGTGTTTCACCTTAGTTACCTAAAAACCTTTCTATCGAGTCCTGGAAATGCAACAGCTCGGGATCGTGAACATCCATCCACAAGGGATAGCCGGCACAGTGACCGGTAAATGACCCCGTTCGGCAGTCAAGAAAACCGTGCCCTCGAGGTCGACATGACCTTCCTGGCACAACACCATGATCACGCAAGAAGTGCGTTACTTTCGAATTCCGAGCCGACCGATGATATCGAGATAACGCTGTGGATCGACCTTTCGCAGGTAATCCAAGAGGCGTCGGCGGCGACTAACCATCGCCAGAAGGCCACGCCGACAGGCATAGTCCTTCTTGTGGGTTCTCATGTGCTCGGTAAGGTTATTGACCCGGGTCGTCAGGATGGCAATCTGCACTTCTGGTGACCCTGTGTCACCGTCTTCCTGCCGGTAATCCTCGATCAATTCCTGTTTTCGTTCTTTTGTGATCGTCATCTATTTCGTGTATTTTCCTGACCGCAGCAAACGACCTTAATGGTTCGCGCGGGCATTTCCAACAATCAATTCATTCCTACAAAACAACCATTCAATAAACTTGTTTCCGTCCGCCACACCGGCGCACGCGTCTATCTCGTACTATCAGTCAAACAACTAAATGTAGCAGTGCAGGCGTTTTTTGCAACCGCACCGGATATCGAAAACGGTTCCATCCGGTAACACCGCTCTCTATTATTCTTCCCTTTGAAGCCTCCTGGAAGCTCGCGACGGGCCACAGAGCACGAGGGCCATGGTCGCCCAGCTACTGGCAGCCACCGAAATAAACTGGTCCGCCTTGTGTGGAAAACCACTCTCGAAGTACTCCTGGAAGGCCTTGGAGCGACTTGCCACGTGCCAGGAACCATCCTTTTTTTGAGTCTTCAGCAGGTAATCGATTCCACGGCGGATCGATGAATCCGCCGGCCTGGCTGCCCCAGTACCCAGGAGCGCGGCAATCACCTGGCCGCTGGCATAGGCATCACTGGAGCCATCTTCCAACTGCGACCAGCCGCCATCCTGCCGTTGCTGTTTCATCAGCCAGGCAACCGTCTGCTGGAAACTCGTCCTTGCCCCCTCGTCCATCCGGGATACCGATCTCGCCTCGAGCAGCCTGGACCAGCTGGTGCGGGCTCCCCGCCGCCTATCAACGGACCCCCAGTAGATCCCCAGCAAGCGATAGACATGATCCTCGGTGGTACTCGCGGGATTCGCTGCCAGCCAGGCGACTGCCTGTTGAATTTTCTGCCCGAGTACCCCCGGATCGGATGCATTGTCATGCAAGCGGAGGGCAGCCAGGGAGAGGGCGGTGGAGGTAAAATCACTCTCTTCCAGTGGTGGCCGATGAGTGCGGATTTTCCAGTGACCATCCTGCTGGCGGTTGTGGTGCAGGTACTTCACCAGCAACTCGTTCACCCGTGGACTGTCCGCCCCATCCGCCGCCAGTTGCAGGGCCGCATAGGCAGCCGTGTACGGGCCCCCGGGCACGCCACTCCCCTTCTCCAGTTGCTCACCCCGCTTGAGGAAGAAGGCGGCTGTGAATTCGCTTTGCCATTCCACCCTGGAACGATCGATATCAAATCCCCGGCTCGCCGCCAGGGAAATGGCCATCGACGGCAGTGCCTGGTGGTGACAGGAAAAACAGTCTCGCTGGTCAGTGTAGGTGGCCGCCGTCTGCTGGAGCAGTTCCAGGCTGCGAGTGATCGCGCCGGAAACCCTTTCGCGATCCGCCCCGGACACGAACGATGGCATCACCAGCAGTACCCCGGCAAGGAGTACCGGCCAGTGCCGACGCAAGGAGGATACGCAGAGAGCCACGGTATTTCACTTCCCTCCTTGCTCACAATCCACCGCCGCGTTTTCACCAGAGCGACCGGTTTTCAACTATGGTAACATGATCGCCGGGGATCACACCTCCCCCAGGGAACCAAGACCCTCCGGGAGTACTCTTCGGAGATGAACTCATGAGATCGGCAAAACGACGGCTCCGCTGCGGCAGGGCGTGCTGCACTGGAATGATCTTTTTTCTTCTCGCGACTGGCATCATGACCGAACCCATCAACAAAGTGACCGGGCAGACAGCGACTGCCAGGCCCGGGTTTGACCGGCCCACCGGGCCGCCACACCAGGCCCGTTCGGTGGTCGTGGCCAAGCACGGGATCGTGGCGACCAGTCACCCGCTGGCAGCCGAGGCCGGGCTCGACATCCTCAAGGCAGGAGGAAATGCCGCGGATGCGGCGATCGCCGCCAATGCCATGCTGGGAGTGGTCGAGCCGATGAGTTGCGGCATCGGTGGTGACATGTTCGTAATCTACTGGGATAACGCCACTGGCAAACTCCACGGGCTCAACGCAAGTGGCCGCAGTCCGCTGAAGATTTCCCGGGAGCTTTTTTCCGAACAAGGGATGCAACAGATCCCCGTGGAAGGACCGCTGAGCTGGTCCGTGCCAGGCTGTGTAAGCGGCTGGGGAGAACTGCATGGACGTTTTGGCAGCAGGCCCCTCCATGAGATCCTGGCAGCGAGTATCCAGACGGCCGACGAGGGGTTTCCTGTCACCGAGGTGATCGCGTCGTACTGGAAAGGAGCCGAGGAGTCACTTGGACGCTGGCCTGATTCTGCAAGCACCTTCCTGGTTGACCAGGAAAGAACCCCCCGGTTCGGCGAGATCTTCCGAAATCCCCGCCTGGCCCGTTCTTACCAGCTGATTGCCGAACAGGGACCCGATGCCTTTTACCGGGGCAGTATCGCCAAGCGAATTGTCGCTTTCAGTGAACAGAATGGTGGTCTCTTCTCGATGAAAGACTTTCGCAGCCACCAGGCGGAATGGGTAACGCCGGTCTCCACCTCGTACCGCGGTTACGATGTCTGGGAACTCCCTCCCAACGGCCAGGGGATCGCCGCTCTTCAAATTCTCAATGTGCTGGAGAACCATGACGTTGCCAGCATGGGCCACGGCAGTGCGGATTTCATCCACCTCTTCACCGAGGCCAAGAAACTCGCATTCGCTGACCGGGCACGGTATTACGCGGACCCCGCCTTCGGAGACCTTCCCACCGAGGCCCTGATTTCCAGGCAGTACGGGATTGAACAGAACAAGCGAATCAACATGCAGCGAGCGGCCGAGGATGTACCGGCCGGCGACCCCCGGCTCCAGCAGGGGGACACTGTCTACCTGACCGTGATCGACAAGGACCGTAATTGCTGTTCCTTCATCCAGAGCAATTATTTCGGTTTCGGTTCCAAGGTGACGCCCGCCGATGTCGGCTTCGCCATGCAGAACCGCGGGGCCCTGTTCGCGCTGGACGACGAACACCTCAATCGACTGGAACCTGGAAAACGCCCCTTCCACACGATTATTCCAGCCATGGTCACCCACGACGGCAACCCTTTTTTCTGCTTTGGTGTGATGGGGGGTGACATGCAGCCCCAGGGACACGTGCAGGTCCTGGTCAACCTGGTCGACTTCGAGATGAACGTGCAGGCAGCAGGAGACGCCGCCCGCGTGCGTCACGTCGGCAGCGCCACCCCCACCGGCCTGGAGGCCAAAGGCGTGGGAGTCATCAACGTGGAGTCGGGAATTCGTGAAGCGGTTATCGAGGAACTCATCTCCCGTGGGCACCAGGTGCAGCGCAGCGAGGGTGGATTTGGGGGTTACCAGGGAATCCTCATCGACCCTGTGAACGGTGTCCTGCACGGGGGAACCGAATCACGCAAGGATGGAGCCGCGGCGGGGTATTAAGGTCCTTTCAAACACAAGGGAGAGACAATGACCACGACCAGGCGCCATTTTCTCAAGGGAGCTGCTGCTGTCTCGCTACTGCCAGCGGTTCACACCAGTGGCAGTGCCCTGTCAGCTGTAGCCGACGGCAAAATCATCGCCGGACAGATTGGCACGCGGCATGCGCATGCCTCGGGCAAGGTCGGAACGATGCGCAAGTTCGCCGACAGCTACGATGTTGTGGGGGTTGTCGAGCCGGACAGGGAAAGACGCACACAGCTGGAAAAGCAGGACGCCTACAAGGGCGTGACCTGGATGACGGAAGAACAGCTTCTCAACACAGCAGGCCTGCAACTGGTCTGCGTGGAGACCGAGGTCAAGGACCTGCTCGATACCGCCGAAAGGTGCGTGGCGGCAGACCTTCATATTCACCTGGACAAACCCGCGGGAGAATCGTATCCGCAGTTCACACGACTGGTCGGCGAGGCTCGTCGACGCAAACGGGTGATCCAGATGGGCTACATGTTCCGCTACAATCCTGGCTTCGAATTCCTCTTCAAGGCGATCAGGAAAGGTTACCTCGGCCAGATCTTTGAAGCGCACACGGTGATCAGCAAGACAGTGGGGGATGGCACCCGGGCTCAACTGGCCCGTTATCCGGGGGGCACAATGTTCGAACTGGGCTGCCACGTGATTGACTCCCTGATTCATGCCATCGGGGTCCCGGACAAGGTGACAAGCTACACGCGGCGAACCCGGCCCGAGAAAGACAACCTGGCCGATAACCAGCTAGCTGTTTTCGAGTATCCCCGGGCGACTGCGACAGTCCGCAGTGCCCTGATGGAAGTCGACGGCGGCCGTCGCCGGCAAATCGTGGTCTGCGGTGACGAGGGAACGATTGCGATCCGTCCGCTTGAACCTCCCACTCTCTCACTCACTCTTTCCCAGCCACATGGCACGTTTTCCAGGGGAACCCAGGAGGTGGAATTACCGCAACTGGGGGGACGTTACGATGGGGACTTCAAGGACCTGGTTCGTGTCCTGCGGGGGGAAAAAGAGCTCGAATTCAGCTATCAACACGACCTCGCGGTTCAGAAGGCGGTACTCCTGGCGAGTGGTCTTTCACTCGAATAATCCCCCCATCGTCCCGGTTGGCGTACCACGTTTGATTTGACAACTTTTTCTCTGCCAGAGAAAATAAAGAGAACGACAGGGCAAGGCACGTGTGAAAACAACCGCTACCAGGCCGGATTGGCCTGCTGCGACTTCTCACACGACAAAACCGATTGGATGTTGGCGGTGCACGAACACGAGAACCAACTCATCCAGTTGGTGCGCGATGGCGACCTATCGGCCTGGGGTGAGTTGATCCAGATTCACCAGGACCGGCTCTACAACAGCATCCTGCGCGTTGTCGGCCATCCGGACCGTGCCCGCGACGTTGTCCAGGATGCTTTTATCCAGGCCATCGAAAAATTTTCGCGTTTTGACGGCAAGAGCCAGTTTTCCACCTGGCTCTACCGAATTGCCTTTAACCGGGCGATGACAATGTACCGCAGGCAGAAGGGCGAGGTCTCACTTGACGTGGCTCGTGAGAACGTAGGGGATGAAACTATGGCAACGTCCCGGGACCAACCCGAGGACCGGGTTCTCAACAGCGAACTGGTCGACGAGGTCCACCAGGCCCTCGAACAGCTCACGGCGGAACACCGGGCGGTGATGATCCTGCGTGAAATCGAGGGTTGTGAATACGAGCAGATTGCCGAGATCCTGGATATCTCGATTGGCACCGTTCGCAGCCGGCTTCACCGTGCCCGGGCGGAAATGCGGCGATTGTTACGTGTTTACTTTGAACAGCCACCTGGGAATGACAGCTAGGTGTGTCGGCTCACGGGGGTTACCGCCGTTGGTGCCGGTAGCTGAATCGATCCTGCCACAAATCGACCGTGATCGCACCCTGCACACGCGTGGAAACAACAGGAACACCCCATTGCCGGTAGAGCGGTTCCCCGCTGGCCACCTGGTGACCACTGCTGATGACCACCAGGCGAGGTTGGCACCAGTCACAGATCGTCAGTGGGTCACTATGCAGACTCCCGTGATGGGGCGCCATTAATACCGTGGCAGGCCGAGGCAGTTTACCAACCAGCATCTCCAGCCCATCCGCTTCCAGGTCCCCGGGCAGTAGCAGCCGGCTCGCCCCCCAGGTCAGTTCCACGACCAGGCTTGCTGCATTGTCATTCGAAAAACGTTGGCCCGCGGGAGGATGCAGCACCCGGACTCCAGGTCCTTTCCCTGGCAGCACACTGTCCCCTTGCGAGTAACAGCGAACCTCCACCTGATGCCTCTTGAGTGCCCGGGCCACCTCGATGGTGGCTGGCGAGGCAGTCCAGTCCAGCTGGGCGGGGACACCGATCTGACGGATGCGAAATCGTTCCAGCAGGTAGGGAATGGCATTGAAATGATCCACATCCGCATGGGAGAGAAGAAGCTGATCAAGCTGGCGTATACCCCGGCTCCAGAGTACCGAGGCCACCTGCCGACCTGCCGAATCGGGATCTCCCAGGTGGCCAGCATCGTAAAGCCAGGCACGACCATCCGGCATTTCCAACAAGACACTGGTACCATGCCCGACGGAAATAAAAGTCGCTCTGAGCACATCCCCAGCAGGCCGTTTCCAGGCACGCGTGGTGGAGATGCCAGCCAGCAGGACCCACAACACCAGGGATATTCTCAGTAATCGGCGCCAGCTCCGCTGCCGGCAACTCCAGCCGAGAAAGAGCAGGCAATAAAGAACAGCGACCTGCCATCCAGCAGGCGCCGGGGACCAGAAATAAGCGCCCGGCCAGTCGCGTGCCAGGGTAACAACTCCCTTGATCACCTTGAGTCCAAGCCAGAGGGGAACCACCGCCAGCTTCGAAATCCAGCCCAGCGGGGACAGGAGGATTGCCGTCATTCCTGCAACCAGCACGACTGCCAGGGGCATGCCCAGGACAAGGGCCAGCAGGATTCCAACCGGGCTGACCAGGTGGAAGTAATAAAGCACCAGTGGAGCGGTGATCGACCAGGCCGCGAACGAGAGGAGCGAGGCGCGGCGGAAGGTCGTCAGCAATCGGCCCGCCAGCTGGACCATGCGAGGACGGCTGGCAACCAGGAGCTTCTCGATCGGGTCCTCCGGCTCGGCAGTCGGTAGCAGCGCGCCGCGGCAGCGCACCAGTCCCAGCACGGCAACAAAGGACAACTGCGTCCCTGCCTGGAACAGGCTGCTCGGATCGAGCAACAGGACCAATAACGCTGCCGTGGCAAGCGTATTGACCGGCAACGCCGGTCGAGAGCACAACTCGGAAAGGCAAAGAACCGTTACCAGAATAGAAGCCCGCATGATCGGGGGACGCCCCCCGGTAAGCCAGCAATAGAAGAAGACAAAGGCAATCGCCAGGGAGAGTCCCAGCCGTCGATCGACCCACCCGGCTCGTGTAACAAGCCAGAAGAGCCCGGCCAGCACACCGACGTGAAGCCCCGAGATTGCCAGCAGGTGGATGGTACCTGTCAGGAAAAATGCGTCCCGCTGGGACGATGTCACCTGCTCACGTGCACCCACAAGCATCGCTTCGGCAAGCGGGGCATCCACCGGGCCAAGCTGCTGCTGCAGACGCCGGCAGATCCTCGCTCGCACATTCTCCATCCAGGCACGTGGGGACCACCTGCCGACACGACCAATCAGCTGAATCGCGGCAGGAGAAGGTGCCCTGAGATAGAAGATCTCCCGGCGGCCTCGCATTCTCTCGAGCAGATCCAGCCCAGGATTAAGGAGGCCGGGAGGGCGGCGGGCAAAAGCAAGGAGACGGACAAGATCTCCCGGACGGAGATGGCTGGCATCCCCCACCACCATCAGAGTTGCTTCACCACTCGCCTGCACCCAGTTTCGCCCGTCACGGGCACGGGAGAGCCGGGCTTTCAGCCGCGACACCTGCTGGGGAGGAAAAGAACTAAGGGGATCGGGCTGTGGGGCTGCCAGCAGGCGAGGAGAGGAAAGTACAACGGCTTCCAGGCAGACCGGCCTGTTCTCCTCGTCCAGGCGGAAAGCCAGGTGATCGTCAGGAAACCACCTCCAGTCGAGCTGGTGCCAGGTCGCGGCGAGCGTGGCCATTGAAACAAGCAGTGCACACACGGCAACACAGTGGTTCCGGCGACAGAGGGTCATGCAGATCACCAGGGCCACCAGCGCAAGGGAAAGCCACATATACCAGTAAACAACCAGGAATCGATCCGCCAGGATTCCTGCAGCGATTGCCAGCGCAACGGTAAGCATGGGCTGGTAGGGGTGTGGGGCATCGGGTGGCAGAGGAATCACCGTGGGTGACATGAGAAGTCCCTTTCCCAGGAGACGGATATGCCTGCTCCCTGGATTGTCCATGTTGAACTGACAGCAGCTTGTCAGCGTCCGGTCAACCCGAGTGGGGTTTCTCGTTTCAACCAGATTTCCGGCGACCGGTGGAACGTGGCACAACCTCACGGTACATTCATTTCGTGGCGAGAAACTCGCATTCAGGCCTTCTGCAGGCTTATCGCGCGTACTTTTCCCAGGGAGACAACTGGTGAAACACACGATCCTCGGAATCCTGGTGCTTGGATGCTCGCTCCTGTTGGCAGGCTGGAATCTGCAGGGCCCTCCTGCTGAGGTCCAGGCCGGTTTGATTGCCAAGGGGCAACGACCCAGGAAACCACAGACGCAGGTGAAAGAACCGGAGAAAGTAACCGTGGACACAATCCATTACCCCTCCACCCGACGCGGGGACACCCAGGACGACTACCACGGAACGCTGGTCAGGGACCCCTACCGCTGGCTGGAAGATACCGACAGCGAGGAAACCGCTGCCTGGATCGGCCAGCAGAACAAGACGACCTTTGGCTACCTGGAACAGATTCCGGCCCGTGAAGGGATCCGGGACCGTCTTACCCGGCTCTGGAATTACGAGCGATTCGGCCGTCCCTCCAAGCGTGGTGGCCGTTATTTCTTCACCCACAATGACGGGCTTCAGAACCAGTCCCTGCTTTTCACCAGCGACAACCTGGACGATGAACCACGACTGCTGCTGGACCCCAACCAGCTCTCGGAGGATGGCACGGTCGCCCTGGCGGGCTGGCAACCAAGCCACGATGGCCACCTGCTGGCTTTTGCCCTTGCCTCGGCCGGTTCCGACTGGCGCGAATGGAAGCTGCTGGATGTTTCCAGTGGCGAGGTCCTTGAGGATCATCTTCAGTGGGTCAAGTTCTCCGGGATCTCCTGGTCGGCAGACGATTCCGGATTTTACTACAGCCGTTACGACGAACCGGCCGAGGGAACGGAGTTCAGTGGCACCAACCATTACCAGAAACTCTTTTTCCACACGCTTGGCCAGCCCCAGTCAGAGGACCGGCTGATTTACCAGCGTGAGGACGAAAAAGAATGGGGTTTTGGAGGCCATGTCACCGAGGATGGTCATTTCCTGGTGATCAGCGTCTGGAAGGGAACGCTGCGAAAAAACCAGCTCTTTTACAAGGACCTCGAGGATCCGGACGGGGACGTGGTCGAGCTGATCTCGGGCTTTGATGCTTCCTATGATTTCCTTGGCAACATCGGCAGCAGGTTCTGGGTCATGACCAATAGCGAGGCACCCCAGCGGCGGGTGATCTGTATTGACATCGAGCATCCCGGGCGGGAGGAGTGGGAGGAGATCATTGCCGAACAGGAGGAGACGCTCGAAGAAACCTCCATGGTAGGAGGCAAACTGGTCGCCAGTTACCTGCACCACGCGCATTCCGAAATCCGGGTCCACGACACCGATGGCAAACTGTCAAGAAAGGTCCGCCTGCCAGGGATTGGCAGTGCAGGCGGATTTGGCGGCCGGCAGGATGAGAGCGAAACGTTTTATACCTTCAGCAACTATACAACTCCCGCCACGATCTACCACTACGATGTCTCGAGCGGGCGGAGCAGCATCTACCGCCAGCCGGACGTCGACTTCGATCCTGGCCGTTATCGCACCGAGCAGGTCTTTTACGAGAGCAAGGATGGAACACCGGTACCGATGTTCCTTGTCTACCGGAAGGGAATGAAACGTAATGGACAGAATCCAACACTTCTTTACGGTTACGGCGGTTTTGACATCTCGCTGACCCCTGGTTTCTCTGTGACCAACCTCGTCTGGATGGAAATGGGAGGAGTTTATGCGGTCGCCAATCTCCGTGGTGGGGGCGAGTACGGAGAGCGCTGGCACGAGGCTGGCATGCTCGACAATAAGCAGAACGTGTTTGATGACTTCATTGCCGCAGCCGAGTGGCTGGGAGAAGAGAAAATCACCTGCCGGGAACGACTGGCGATTCGAGGAGGGAGTAACGGGGGCTTGCTGGTGGGAGCGGTGATGTCCCAGCGGCCACGTCTATGTGCTGCAGCACTTCCGGCAGTGTGAGTGATGGACATGCTCCGTTACCACAAGTTCACCATTGGCTGGGCATGGGTCTCGGAATACGGTTCCTCCGAC
>PANG01000100.1 GCA_002708345.1 Planctomycetaceae bacterium
GATTACGCCTCCCAGATCGTGATTACCAGTGACGGTAAGAGCCATACCGGTGTCCTGCGGCGGCGGACCGACAGCGAGATCCAGCTGCTCGACGCGGAAGGGAAGCTGCTGAAGATCCCGCTGGAAGAGATCGAGGAACAAAAACGGAGTTCCTCCTCCCTGATGCCAACCGACCTCTACAAGACAGTCAAGCAGCAGCAGTTTGTCGACCTGGTCGAGTACCTCACGACGCTCCGCCAGAAGATCGGCAGGGCCTATCCCGGGATGCCTGACGAGATCCCCACGGTCGCACAGCCCGCCTCGGTCGTTCCGCTGCATTCCGAAGAAATGCGTTTTGACCACCCGGTCTGGATCATCGCCAAGCCCGGCACCACCGACAGCTACCTCGTCGTCGAGCAGAAGACGCGCAGGATCTACCAGTTCACCAAGGGTTCAGCGGGAGATCGAAAAGAGCTGTTTGCCGACATCAGCCACGAGGCAATTACCGGGCAGTTCGAGGGGGTGCTCTGCCTGGCCTTTCATCCTGATTTTCTTGAAAACCGCAAGTACTACCTGAACTACCATGTCCGCGAGAACGACATCTTCTCGCCGGTGATCGTCGAACGCCAGGCGACCGCGGACTTGAGTAAAGACATCGGCGGCGCCTCGAGGCGACTGCTGCAGATCCCGCAGCCGACCGAGTTGCACTGGGGTGGCATGCTCGCCTTTGGACCCGATGGCTACCTCTATATCGGGGCAGGCGACGGAGGCCCACAGGAAGATCCACTCGGCAACGGTCAGAACATGAGTATCTTCCTTGGCAAGATCCTCCGCATCGACGTGGACCACAGGGACGAGGGGAAGGAGTACGCCATTCCCGGCACCAACCCGTTCAAGGATGCCGGTGAGGCGATCAGGCCGGAGATCTGGGCCTACGGGTTCCGCATGCCCTGGCGGTTTAGCTGGGATTCCAAGACCGGCGAGATGTACGTGGGAAACATCGGCCAGAACCTGTTCGAGGAGGTCAACATGCCACGCATCGGCGAGAACCACGGCTGGAACGTGTTCGAGGGTTTTGCTCCCTTTTCCAACCAGTACCGTCGCCGCGGGGAAAAATACACGCCCCCGGTCCTCTCCTATCGCCGCAAGCACGGCGTCTCGGTCACCGGCGGCTATGTCTACCGCGGCACGCGCAGCCCCTCCTACGTGGGGGCCTACATCTTCAGCGATTTTGAATCAAAGACAATCTGGGCGATGACCCAGGTCGATCGGACCCTGGTCAAGGTTCGCAAGATTGGTACCGTGCCGGAGAAGCCGGCCTCGTTCGGCCTTGCCGCCGATGGCGAGTTGCTGATCGTCGGCTACGAGGGGACCATCTACCGGCTGCTGCTGGACGAGTCGGTATTTGAGTAGCACTGCCCGACGGTGATCGATGATATTGAAACCACCGGTGGCCTTGGAGTCGCGGTGCCAGTTCCCCTGCACGAGCAGGCTCGTGACCACGACCTGCGAGATCGTGAAGAGGAAAAACATTGCCAGGGCAAGGGACGCCCGCCGCTGGAAGAGGCGGCGGATAAAAGCGAAACCCAGGGCCGGCAGCACCAGCAGCAGCCCCAACATGAATCCCTTCAGCAGCGGGAGGCTGGGAGACCAGAGGTCAAAGGTAAAGAGCAGCTGCAGGACAATCGCATGAAGTGAAACCAGCAGGGCAAAAAGCCAGTCCCAGGTCGGTCCTGCACGGCGACAGCTCGCCCAGCTGACAAAGACCAGGGGCACCAGCAGCAGAAACTGGCACCAGTAATAATCCACGGGCCGCTGCTGGCGGCCAGAATTGCCCACGAGAAGTACACTCAGCATGGTCGTCCCCAGGATGATCACGGCCCAGAACAGGAAACGCAGGATTCCCCGGACAAAGCCCCGGCTTGTCACCACCACCGTCGGCGATCGTGTTTCCGCGTGCGGGCTGGTAAAGCGGCGGTAGACCTTGACCCACAGTCCCAGCGTGATCCCGATGCCGACCAACAGGATTCCGACCAGGCCAAAGCTCTTCTCATCTTCTTGAATCGGCGCAACCTTCAATTGCTCGTCAACGGACATGATCGCCACGGCGGTAATGATCGCCATCAGGCCGGTCACCAGCAGGGCAATCCCGAACCTGCGGTTCCAGAGGTAGTACGACGGGCGGGGGAGAACAACCGAAACAGGGCAGGCGTAGAGATAACCCATGTACAACACGCCGCCCAACAGGCAGGCCAGGAAGATGCCAGCTTCTTCAAGAGGGACACGACCAAATTCACCAATAAACAAGTAGGCAAAAATGTAGAAGAGGAACAGCGCCAGCCCGATAACGATAAATGTCATCACCAGGGGCAGCGCGAGTTCCGCTCCGAGCCCCGCCTCTCCTGACCGTAGCCAGCGCCACAGCGATGGAGGTGATTCGGAAGCAGGTGTGGCCTGGGGATCGTCCTTCTCAACCTGGTTTCTTGCTTCGTTCGAGATCGGGCCGGCAGATCGCCGGTAAACCTCAATCCATAACAGCAGAACGAGACCACTCGCGACCTGTACGATCCCGAAAAAGGCGATCTCTTCATCATCGCTAAAAAACTCCGCCAGGATTGCTATCAGGACGCCCGTGACAATCGCCACCAGGGCAGTCAGACCGGTCGCTTTCCAGAATGCCCGCGTGCGAAACTGGGCCACCAGTCCCCTGGCAATCCAGACGGGGAATGTCACCAGTAGCTGCCGATAGATCCGCCGCCTGGCCAGGTAAACAAGGGCCAGGTAGATCACCACTCCAAGCAAGCAGATCCAGGGGCCAATAATATCATCAGAAAGCCAGCCCTCGACCACAAAGAAAGTGACCAGGGAGTAAAGCAGCACCCCGATCCCGCTCACGATCGATGCGGCCGCCAGTGGCAGTAAAACGAGGGCAGGGATATCTGCCTCCCCGCTCCGCAGCAATTGCCACAGTGACCGCTTGTCCGGCGGCGGCACCGCCAGGTCATCGGGCGATAGATCCTCCTGTTGATTCATAACCTGCCTGGCTCCTCGCGGGATGCGTGAATGTTGGCACAGGTTCACGCTGGTAGACTATGATACCAGTCCCCTGGACGTCCGTTGTGGATCGTACCCGATGAAAAAATCCCTTCTGCCCGCCGTCATCCTTTTCCTGGCCTACGGCCTGCTGCTGCACTGGCCGCGTCCGCTGGACGTGTCACTCAAGGTCGATGCCGCCGGCATGCCCCCGCTGGACATTGCCAGGGCCGATTTCCTGGCGGAACTGAACCGGCATGGACTCAGGCACGTTCCGACTGCCGAAAACCTGGCAGCAGGACTCTTCGAAACCATGGTCCCTGGTGAATGGTCCAACGATGGCACCATGGAAAACCCGGCCGGAAAGGCAACGGCTGTAGCCCTGGGAATTGAACTTGCCGGCAGCGACCGGCAACTGGAATCCTACCCGGTTGGCTACGACATCATCTTTGAGCAGCCCTGGACCGCTGCGCAAATCCCCGTGGCGGCTGCATGGCTTGATCGCCAGCAGGCGCTGCTCAACGAGATCCAACCGCTTTTGAAGCGCGAACGCTACTTCCAGTACTACCACAGCAATAATGGCCAGCTGATCTCTGCGCTGCTGCCTCTTCCCGGCAGTGCACGGTCAATCTCACGCGCCTACCTGGCACGGGCCATGCATGCCCTCGCCGAGAACAGGCTGGAAGATGCCGGCCGGGACATCCTTGCTGTCCTGCAGCTGGGAGAGCGCCTGGGCCAGGGTTATTTTATCCTCGAGACGCTGGTGGGAATCGCCGTCCAGGAGATGGCCAACCAGGCAGTTTGCCAGTGGCTTTCACACCCGCAGCTCACGGCCGAACTGCTCGACAACTTCAAGGCAGACCTGGCAACCATTCCAGCACCCCGTTTGCCGGTGCAGGCATTTGATCTTGCAGAGCGGTTCGCGGCTCTCGGCATATCCCAGGCGATCCAGCGACAGGGCGCTGCAGGCCTTGCTGCGGTCACCGGTGCCCATGTCAACAATCCCGTGCTGGTCGACCTGCAGCTCAGCCTGGCCGATTGGAACGAGGTCTTTCGCCTTCAGAATGACCGCTTTGACCACCTGGTGGAGATCCTCAAGATCGAAGATCCGAGGCAGAGGCGGGCTGCCGTGGACGAGTTTCGCCAGCAAATGATCGAGGAGCTTCGCAATGCAGGATTCAGTCGATCCGGGTTTCTCGGCATGACCTTCAGCCTCCGCAGCGGCAGCCTGTTTGATGCCAGTCGCAACGTCGAACTGGCATTGACCTCGATCATGTTGCCCACCTCCGTCGCGGCGATCGAACGGGTTGAGCAATCGCTCATGACCCGTAAGGCAATCGAGACATGTATCGCCATCCGCCAGTACCAGATGGAAAACAGGGCCTACCCGGAGAACCTGGAAGTCCTTGTGGGCGATTTCCTGCAGTCGATCCCGAACGACATCAAGGTCGACCAGCCGCTCCGTTACCGGAAACTGGAGAAGGGGGCCCTGCTCTACAGTGTCGGCCCATCCGGTACGGACAACGGGGGCTGGTTTTATCCGTCCTGGGATCCCAGCAGGGACGACCGTGTCTTCCTGGTCGGAAAGGACGACCGTACCGACGTGCTGGGAAACCCGGTGGAGCGGACGCTCCTTCCGGGAGAGCACTACTACAACGAGAGGGGAAAGCTGGAGCTAATCTCGTTTGCCGGCGGGGATATCGATGGCCTGGAGATGCAGAAACTTGCCAGGTTATCCAGCCTTCGTTCACTCGATTTCACCTTGACGCGGATCAGCGACGAGGACCTGGCCATACTGGCCAGCAGAGATGGCGGCGGAGACGGTTTAATGAACCTCCATCAACTCTACCTCCGCAGCACCCCGGTCAGCGATGACGGCCTTGCCGAGCTGGGAAAAATGACCAGTCTGCAAACGCTTATGCTCGATAACACCGAGATTACTGACGACGGGCTGGTCCACTTGAAGAATCTGACCAACCTGCAAACGCTTATCCTCAATAACACCGAGATTACTGACGACGGACTGGTCCACTTGAAGAATCTGACCAACCTGCAATTGCTTGTCCTCGCTAACACAGAGATTACTGACGACGGACTGGTCCACTTGAAGAACCTGACGAGCCTCACATCTCTCAACCTCAACGGCACCCGGATCACGGATGCCGGCCTCCTGCACCTCGAGGCCATCGCACCCTCGGAACCACAACTGGGATACGCAGCCCCGGAACCACAACTGGGACAGCTCTGGCTTAGCGGGACCCGGGTGAGTGATGCCGGGCTGGTTCATCTCAAGGAACTCTCCAACCTGTATGGACTCGCTCTCAGTTCGACCGGGGTCACCGACGCGGGACTCTCGCAACTGGCAGGGCTGACCAGGCTGCGCGATCTTCACCTGCAAGGCACCGCGGTGACCGAGTCAGGAAGGGCCCACTTTCAGGATAACCCCAACCTGAACCTGCACGTCTACGAAAAGCCGGAGAGCGAGGTGAAGTTCGAACCCTCCCACGTCATCGAGCGATGGGGATCTGTTATCGACCCGGATGGTGACTGCTCAATCAGCCGGCATGCTGACGAGCTGATTATCAGCGTGCCAGGCGTGGCCGACTATTCACAGTCCAGCCCGAAGCAGATCGGACAGTACGTCCGCCTGGAGCTGCCTGGTGATGACAAGATCCTCTCGGTGGCCGAGATCGAGGTATTCCAGGACGGCAAGAATATTGCGAGTGAAGGGACCATAACGCAGTCCTCCACTGATTTCGATGGCCACGCGGAAAGGGCCAATGACGGGAACACCAGTGGCGAATATTACAAGGACTTGGTGGCTCATTCCGTCACACACACGAAAAGAGAAAAAGATCCCTGGATTGAAATCGATCTGGGCAGGCGGCGCCCGATTGACATGATCAGGGTCTGGAACCGCACGGATTTCGGGATGCACTCTCGCCTCGATGGGTTCGTCCTCTCCGTCCACGACGAGAACCGTGAGCTGGTATGGCAAGAACCCCATACCAGGGCAGCGGGCCGTCCACACGGACTCTATCCATTAGCGCATGCAGAGTTCAGGCAGTTCAATGCACCATGCGTGCTAAAAAATGTGACCGGGGACTTCACCTTCACAGTCAACGTTGCCATGGACTTGCAACCAGGCCGCAGCAGCCGTTCATATTTCTACAGTGAATACCACGGTGCGGGAATCCTCGTCTGGGATTCAGAAAATCTCTTCGCCACAGAGGAACGCAATATCTTTACTACCTACCAGCCGGGCTCGCAAGACGCACCTGGCTATGACCTTCCTCGCAGCTGGTTCAATGCCAAGGCTTTCCATAACGGATCAAACATATTCCCTATTTTCATAGGGACAGATCACTTCTTCCGGGAGGTCTCCAGCTGGCTACGCGTAGAGAGAAAGGGAACGCAGCTGACATTTTTCCTGAGCCACGACGGCGAGCAATGGATCGAGACAAGGAAGGTCTCACTCCCGCTGGCCGAATCGGTTCAAGTCGGGGTCACGGTCAGCAACGCGTCCAGGAAGCAAGTGCAGGCAATCTTTTCGGATTACGAGCTTGTCACGCCAGCTTCCAGTCCCTGATCGAGGACTTACTTCCCGCTGGCGGCCCGAAGCAGCCGGAAGAACTCGCCGCCGAAATTGTTGCCCGACTGGTCTCCCAGGCGGGTGATCACCAGCTGCTGGCTGGGAATCACGTAAAGCCGCCGGCCCAGCTTGCCCTGGGCCGCGTACATGTCCTTCGGTGCTGACGGCAGCAGACGTCCCGGCTTTTTCTCGCCACCGCCGCGGGCCACGAACGGCCCACCGTTAAGCCACCAGAGGTAGCCGTAGGACGGGTTCAGCTGCTGCGACGGCGAGGTCGCCTGCTTGATGTAGTCCTTGTCGACCAGCACATCCTTCCCATCCCAGAACCCGTTGGCAGACATCAACAGGCCAAAGCGTGCCAGGTCACGGGCGGTGGTGGCAAAACCAAACTTGTTGGCCACCACCGTGTTCTCATCCGCCCAGGGACGCACGGCCCAGCGCGAGTCCTTCATCCCCAGCGGACCGGTAAGCCACTTCTTTGTCAGCTGGTTCTCGTCCATCCCCGACGCCCTGGCCACACAGGTCAGCGAGCGGGAATAGGCGGTGGTGTTGTAGAACCATTTCGTCCCGGCTGGTGCCTGGTACTGCAGCCGGGTCCCCAGGCCGCTGGACATGCTGACCAGGTGCCGGATGGTGATCTTCGCCTCTGCCTCGGGCGGTGCCTTGGACCAGCCCTTGCCAAGATGCACACTGACCGGGTCATCGATCCTGAGCAGGCCCTTCTGCTGGGCGATCCCGACCAGCATGGCAGCCACGCTCTTCTGGGCCGAGGCGACATCCTCGACCGGATGGCCCTGGCTGTCGGTTCCCAGCAGGAAATGAAAATAAGGGTTCCGGCCACCGCTGGGGGTCTTCTCGGGCGGATCGATCTTCCAGTACTGCTCGGCCAGGATACGGCCGCGGTAAAGGATCACCACGCCGGAGGATTTCTCCTTGCCGGCATAAGCAAGAGCTTCTTTCAGCTTCGCTGCATCCCAGCCAATCGTACCCGGCTCGACCGTTTCCCATTTCCCCTTGGCGGGTGGGAAGTAGAGAGCCTCGCCCTTTTTGTCAGCCGCGGCCAACGAGAGAGGCAGGCAGAAAAGCAGCAGGCAAACAAGGGTCGTTTTCATCTGGTCAGGTCCGAGGCGAGTACTTGTTTGGTAAAAGCAATCTCCGACAGGCATCCTAGCATGCATCCGGAGAGCACCCTGTCTGCAGATGAAAAATTCCCCTGCCGATAACCCCCATTAACAGATGCGGCCTATAATGCCAGACAGTAGCAGACCCCAATAGACCAGGAGAGTATCGATGAAGGCCAGTCATTTCCCCCGCGGACGTCGCCAATTCCTGCAGAGCATGGCTTTTGCCACCGCCGCATTTACTGTCCCGGGCGTCTATGCCGAGGAACTCTCGCTCACCCCCCGCCAGACCGAGGGGCCGTTCTACCCTGACAAGCTACCGCTCGATACGGATAACGACCTGTTGGTCCTGAACGACAAGATCACCCCCGCCGTCGGCCAGGTAGTGCACCTGGGGGGCAAGATCCTCAGCGCCTCGGGCGAACCGGTCCGCAACGCGACGATTGAAATCTGGGAAGCAGACGTCAACGGCATCTACATCCACACGCAGAGTCCCGGCCAGGAAAAGATTGACAAGAACTTCCAGGGATTCGGCCGTTTCCTCACCGGCTCCTCCGGTGAGTATTACTTCCGTACCATCAAGCCGGTTCGCTATGGTTCCCGTACTCCCCACATCCACGTGGCGGTCATGCAGGGCGGCAAGCGGATGCTGACCACCGAGTGCTATGTCAAGGGCGAGCCGAAGAACCAGACCGATCCTGTCATCAGCCGGCTTCGCGACCCCAAGCTGGTCGAGCTGCTGATGGCCGAGTTCAAGCCAATCCCCGGCTCCAAGACCAACGAGCTCTCGGCCAAGTTCGACATCGTGATTGGCAAGACCCCCGAGGAACCGCGTGGCCGGCCGGCAGGCCGCCGGCGCCGCTAGCTGCCGGAAGGCGACTTCGACCACTGTTTTTCTCGTCTCACCCAAGGAGACCCCCGTGAGGATTTTCGTCACGCTACTCGTGTCCTGCCTGCTGCTGGAAAGTGGTCAGATCCAGGCGCAGCAGACCGGCACTTACTATCCCAGCCGGCGATTCACCTTCGATCTCACCCCCCGGCCCAGGGCTGCCCAGGGAATCATGGTCGGCGAGGTCACGCCCACCAGCGCCCTGGTCCAGGTCCGCCTGACCCGCACCCGCGGACCGGTCCGTGGGGACGTGCCGGGAACCGGCGGGGTGGTGCAGTTTATACTGCGGCCGGCTGACAGTCCCGATATGGCACCCATCGTGCAGCTGGCCCATGCCAGCGGTCAGCGGGATTTCATCGTGCGGGTCAAGTACGTACAGCTCACCCCCGGCACCCGCTATCTCTGCCAGACCCTCGTTGGCACCAGGCAGAAGAACCTGCGACCAGGCCCGACTGCCAGCTTTCGCACTCTGCCCGGCCCAGACAACGCCGCGCGGGTTAACTTCGTGGTGGTAACCGGGATGAACTATGCCAAGTTCCACGGCGACAACCGTATCGACAGGAAAATTCACCTGGCGCACAACAACACCGAGCTTCCTGAACCCTATGGTGGCCCGGATAAGAAGCTCGGCTACCCGGCGTTGGAGTCGATCCTCAAGTTAAAGCCCGATTTCTTTGTGGGAACCGGCGACAACGTCTACTACGACACTCCCAAGGAGCCGCGTGCCGAGACGATTGCCGAGATGCGGCAGAAGTGGCACGAGCAATTCGTCCAGCAGCGGTACCAGGACCTGTTCGCCGCGGTCCCCACCTACTGGGAAGTCGATGACCATGATTACCGTATCGACGATGGCGACAACACCGGGGACCACCATCCCTCCCCGGCCGAGGCGCAGCGGGTGATGCTCGAGCAGCTCCCCTACGCGCATTTCCCCTACACGGCCGCCAACAAGCCACGACCGCTGACTTACCGCACGCACCGGATGAGCAAGGACCTGCAGGTCTGGTTTCTCGAGGGCCGCATCTATCGCAGTCCCAACCTCTCGGAAGACGGCCCGGACAAGTCGATCTGGGGCGCCGAGCAGAAAGCCTGGCTCAAGCGGACACTCAAAGAGAGTGATGCCACCTTCAAGGTGATGATCTCAGCGACCCCGATGGTAGGGCCGGATGATATCCGCAAGACCGACAACCACACCAACCATGGCGGCTTTCGCCACGAGGGCGACGAGTTCTTTGCCTTTGTCAGGGACGAAAAGATCAGCAACCTCTTCCTGGTCTGCGGGGACCGTCACTGGCAGTACCACGCGATGCATCCAAGCGGGGTCGAGGAGTTTTCTACCGGCGCGTTGGTCGATGCCAATTCCCGCCCGGGGCGCAAGGCGGGGGATCCCCTCTCGACCGACCCGGACGGCCTGATCAAGCAGTTCTATCTACAGGATCCCCCCTCCGGCGGTTTCCTGCACGTCAGCTCGCTGCCGGCCGGCCAGGGACACCCGACCGCCAGCCTGACCTTCCAGTGGCACGACGAGAAGGGGGCCACCCTCTACAGTCACACCAAGACGCCCTGAACCGGGTTTACTGGTCTGCTGTCATCACCCAGATCGGGCCGCCCCCGACCTTGTAGGTCTTGAGCTGCTCGAGCGCCCCGCTTCTGCGGTTGATCCGGTAGGCGACCAGCTCGGTGGTCTTCTGCCCGGCGGCATAGAGGAACTCGCCCGAAACGTCGATGCAGAATGACCGCGGGAAGTGGGCGGTCGCATAATGCCCGACCACCTTCATCTTGCCGGTGCGAAGTGAAATCCAGACGGCGGCGATCGTGTCACGCATCGCCTCCCCCTCGGCCCGCTCGGTCGTGTCCCGGTTGGAGACATAGGCAAATCGTCCGTTCGGCGTGATCTTGATATCCGCCGCATGGCTACTCTCCTCGTACCCCGGCGGCAGCGTCGAGAGCGTCTCCAGCTGGGTCAGCCTGCCACTTTTCGGGTCCAGCTTCCAAGAGGTAATGCCCCCCCCGTTCTCGTTGGAGGTAAAGGCCATGTCAAATTCCGGGTGCATGGCGATGTGCCGCGGTTCATGGTAACGGTTCTCGGTATCGGGCCCGGCAACGAAGGGAGGATCATTGGGGACCAGTTTGCCTGCCTTGGGATCCAGCCGAAACTGGTAAACCTTGTTCGGCCCGGTGTGGGGGACAAAGACAAACTGCCCGCTGCGATCGACCTCGATACAGTGGGCTGTTTTCTCGGTCACGTGGTGATCGAGCATCTCGTCGGTTACCAGCCCGTCGGTAATCCGGTACATCGTCACATCCCCTGCCCCGTAATGCGCCGCCAGCAGGAAGTTCCCGGACAGGTCGGCACGGATGTAGGGAGCGCGCGTGCGGATCGCGGCGGTCGAAAGCAGCGACAGGCTGCCATCCTTTTCTCGCCGCAGCGTGGCCACCGCAGCTGGTACATCCCCCACGCTGGTCATGGCGGCATAGACCAGCTTCTGGTCCGGCGAAAAGGCCAGCGGCCCGGGAGTTCCCGGAAGATCCAGCTTATGTTTTTCTGTCAAGGCACCGCTCTCCGGGTTCACGGTGGAGACAGTGATTGTCTTGTCCTGCTGGCTTGCAAGGTAAAGCAACTGTTCTTCTCCCGGGGCCATGGCGGTGATTCCCACCCACGCAAACAAGCCCGCTACCAGGTAGATCATCTTCTTCATTTTCATTTGCTCCCCGGCCGCTGGCATCAGTTGCCCTCGACCGTAAAAAGTCGTACCGCGTTATTGTAGAAAATATCCTCGACCTCGGTGTCTGTCAGCCCCTCGGACCAGCAGGCTGATTTTCAAGGGTCCTGGATTCCCAAAAGAGGAACCAGCTGACAGGAGCACCTCGTGATTCTCCCTGGATAAAGACCATTAATCGTCGATACCAGGGATGGTGATTCGTTCTAGCATCTTCAAACGTTCTCTGCTTGGTGGGTGTGTACGGAAGTGGTCATGAAATTCCTTTTCAAGAACTTCCGGGATACTGTCGGGATCATCCTCGCTGTTCGTAATACCAAGCGATTCGTGATACTCAATCATGTGTCGTTCGCAACTCAGCGCCGCCTCTTTCGAATGCCCGAGCTTCCTCATGCGGAGATAGCTGTATTTATCCGCAGCAAACTCATCTTCTTCCGAGAACTGCAAGTGATAGAAGTTATAAAGTGCACTCACAGGAATCGTGGCCACGCCACCACTGATCTGGTCACTACGGACAACCGCGGTAAATCCATTAACACAGTGCTTCAAATCGACATGTCCAATTTCGTGCCCCAGGATGGACTGGAGCTCTACATCATTGGCCACAAAATCGAGAATGCCCGTGTGGAGATAGATATAACCACCGGGCAAGGCGAATGCATTCACTGATTCATCCTCAACAATCGTGAATGTATACTCGATTCCCTTGCGGTCCCGGCTGGCTAACAAGGGTTCTGCCAGCTTTTCAATGCGTTGCTGCATCCCGGGAGGATCAACAACCCTGTGTGCTGCGCGGACTTCCCGATTGACGATTACACCGAGTTTTCTTTCCTCATCAACATCCAGTCCCATCACTTCCTGAACAACGTCGTCGGCAGTTTTCATGACTTCGCGGCCCAGGTCGAACAGATCAGAAACGAGATCGTCCGGCGTGTTCTCTTTCTCCACACTTTCGTCGTCACCTCCATCCTTGATGATCTCGATCATCTCCTGCAGGATCTCCGACGGCATCTCTCTTGCTTCGTTTATCCCCTGGCGGGTTTCCTCACCAACCCTTGTCAGCGTAGCTCGCGTCTTCTGGTTCTCATTACGAACAAAGAAAACAACGGCGACGATCACGATCCCGGCCAAAATCAACAGAACCGCACTACTTGCTTTACCTGATCTGATGGTCTTCTCCCTGCCGAAAAGAGGTGCTTTCGTGATTTCACTTCTTTTTCCGACTTTGATTTGAAAAGGAAATTCTATGTGCTGTCATCGACAGCAAGCAATCGTGCCGCGTTGTTGTAGAAAATATCCTCGACCTGCGTATCAGTCAGTCCCTCCGACCAGCAGGCCCACTTGAGCGAGCGAAGGTGTTCCAGCCCAACCATCAC
>PANG01000101.1 GCA_002708345.1 Planctomycetaceae bacterium
AGGGTGTAGCCCAGGGCTGCCAGTCCCCGTGGAATGATCGATACCTTGTGCACCGGGTCGGTGTTGGGAAGGCTGTAAGCGACCAGCGCATGGCCACTCTCGTGGTAGGCGACGCGGAGCTTTTCGTCGGGGTTCATCACTCGCTGTTTTTTCTCCATCCCGGCGGTCACTCTTTCCACGCTTTCATTGAACTCGGCCATCGTCACCGTTTGCTTTTCACGCCGGGCTGCCAACAGGGCTGCCTCGTTCACGAGGTTGGCCAGGTCCGCTCCCACAAATCCCGGCGTGATGGACGCGATCTGCTTGAGATCCACGTCCTCATCAAGCTTGACGTTCGAGACATGGACCTTGAGTATGGCATTCCGCCCTCGCAGGTCGGGCTGGTCGACCACCACCTGGCGGTCAAACCGTCCTGGCCTCATGAGTGCCTGGTCAAGCGTTTCAGGGCGGTTGGTTGCGGCAATCACGATCACTCCGTTGTTGGAGTTGAAGCCGTCCATCTCGACCAGCAGGGCATTCAGTGTCTGCTCGCGTTCGTCATGGTGGTTCATGGCCGAGCCGCCGCGGCTCTTGCCAATCGCATCCAGTTCATCGAGGAAGATGATGCAGGGAGCCTTGGCTTCAGCTTGCTGGAACATGTCGCGGACACGAGCTGCTCCCACGCCCACGAACATCTCCACGAAATCGCTTCCCGAGAGGCTGAAAAATGGCACGCCCGCTTCCCCGGCAATCGCCTTTGCAAGGAGTGTCTTGCCGGTACCGGGAGGACCCACCAGCAGAACGCCCCGCGGAATCCTGCCTCCGAGTCGCTGGTAACGCTCGGGAGACTGGAGGAAATCGACAACCTCCCAGACCTCCTCGACTGCCTCGTCAACCCCGGCGACATCCTGGAAGGTGATTCCCAGGTCCTCAAGAGCGAACAGGCGTCCCCGGCTGCGACCGAACTGGGCCGGTGAACCGGCTCCCCCCAGCCGCCTGAGCATGGAAATGAAAAAGAAAAGCACCAGGCCCGTGATCAGCAAGAATGGCCAGGCCTTGGCGAACCCCGATTCATGGGCGTATTCCCATCCGATGAAGTGTTCATCCAGCAGCTTTTTCAAAGACTGGTCGGTTGTCCCGTCACTGGTCCCCCGGTTGACACGGATCTGTGCCTTAACCGCCTCCTCCTCCACGTCCTTTCCCATCACCACGAGCTTGTCGACGGTCCCCACGATCACTCGCTCGTAGACACGCACTTCCCGCAGTTCGGTAATACGGAGCGTCTGTCCCTTATCCTCGCTTCCCGTCTCATGGAGTATGCCTTTGGAATCCTTGGCGAGCTTGCTGCCATTGGAAACACGGCTGCTTCCCTCTACCAGCTGCTCAAACTGCCGGGGAGTGATCCTGACGACCGACGATTGCACGGACCAGTAGAGGTAAACCAGCAGTCCAAGTCCCGCAATCAGGATGTAAAGCGTGGTATTCCGGCTAGTTGCGGTAGGCTTGCCTGACGTAGAAGTGGAAGGGTCGTCCGCCATCTTGTCCTCCGTCGGGGTGTTTAGATTTGTCGGCAACCCTTCATGGTAGGTTCAAATGAACGGCAATGGGAGAGGGGGCGGCTACTTCTTGTCCCGGTGGGCGGCTAAGCTATAACGGTCAGGGGTGGAGGAATCGCCTGTAAGGGCGGCAACATCTCTCGTCTCCTCTCTCCTTCGCACAAGCCTCGTGGCAGGCAAAGAAGATGAATCATCAGGGTCGCCAGGTCGTTGTGCTCGGCTCGACCGGCAGTATTGGAAGAAACACGCTGGAGGTTATCCATGCCTCGGGGGAGAAGCTCCGCGCCTGTGGCCTGACTGCCCATCATCAGCTTGACCGACTGCTTCTGCAGTCGCAGGAGCATCTCCCGCAGTGGATCGTGGCCAGTGATGCAGAAACAGCCAGCAAGTATGACTGGGATGCACTGCCTGACGGGATTGAGCTGCTTGTTGGTGAAGAGGGCATCCGCCAACTCGTCCGGGAACCCTCGGTGGATATTGTTCTCTCTGCAATCGTCGGAAGTGCCGGGCTGATTGGCACCTGGGAAGCGCTCGAGGCTGGCAAAACCGTGGCGCTGGCAAACAAGGAGACGCTGGTCATGGCCGGCTCGCTGGTGACCCGCCTGGCAGCCGAGCAGGGAGGAAAGATCATCCCGGTCGACAGTGAGCACAGCGCGATCTTCCAGGTCCTTCAGGACAAGGGAGTCGAGCAGGTGCGGCGGATCATCCTGACCGCCAGTGGTGGTCCCTTTCGCGAATGGACACGGGAACAAATCAAACAGGTGACCGTCGAGGATGCACTCTCGCATCCAACCTGGGAGATGGGTCCCAAGATCACGGTCGATTCGGCCACCATGATGAACAAGGCGCTGGAAATCATCGAGGCCCGCTGGCTGTTTGATATCCCGGTGGAACAGATTGACGTGGTGATCCATCCCCAGTCGCTGGTTCACTCGCTGGTGGAGTACCGCGATGGAAGTACACTGGCCCAGCTCAGCCCGCCCGATATGAAATTACCGATCCAGTACGCCCTCTCCTATCCCCAGCGATGGGAAGGGCCTGCCGAGCTGCTGGACTGGTCTTCCTCATTTCAACTGGATTTCTCTCCACCCGACCCGGACCGTTTTCCTGCCCTCGAGCTGGGCCGCCAGGTTGCCCGGCAGGGGGGGACTGCTGGTGCCGTGTTGAATGCCGCCAACGAGTCTGCGGTTGCCGAGTTTCTAGAAGGACGACTAGAATTCATCCACATCGTCCCGGCTTGTCGGGCCGTTCTGGAACAGCACGATTTTGACCCGCATCCATCGCTAGATCGACTCGTCCAACTCGATCACTGGGCCCGGGAGGAGACAAAGAAGTGGATTTCTCGTTAGTCGCATTATTTTCTGCCAGTTCCCTGGCGACCTTCCTGGCTATTCTCAAGGCACTGGTTGCTCTGGGATTCGTCATCTTTGTCCATGAACTGGGTCATTTTCTCGTTGCCAAGGCCTGCGGGGTGAAGTGCGAGAAATTCTATGTCGGTTTCGATATTCCCATCCGCATCTGGCGATTACGGCTTCCCAGCGCCCTGGTCAAGTTCCAGTGGGGGGAGACCGAGTACGGGATCGGCATCGTCCCGCTGGGAGGGTATGTCAAGATGCTCGGCCAGGATGATAACCCGCTGAACGCCGAGGCCGAGGCTGAGCGGGCACGCAAGTCCGCTGACGAGGATGCTGCAGAAGTCGACAAGAACGAGCTGGCGGAGAAAGATGCGGTTGCGGCCGAAGAACCGGTGGAACTGGATCCGCGCAGTTACGTGGCCAAGAACGTACCGCAGCGGATGGCAATCATCTCTGCCGGCGTGATCATGAACTTGATTTTTGCTGTCATCTTCGCGGCCGTGGCCTACCGCATGGGTGTCAAGATCACTCCCTGCGTGGTTGCCGGTACCTCGGCCGGTGACCCGGCCTGGCAGCAGGCATGGCCCAGCGGCAGCCAGATCGTGCAGATCGGTCGGGACGGGGACCCGGACTCCGACCTGCGATTCCAGTGGGAACTGCGTTACAAGGTGGCAGAAAGCGGTATCGGGGAAAACGTCAAGGAGATGGATATCCTGCTTCGAGCTCCTGACGGGCAGGAGCAGTGGAAGAAGATCACTCCCACCGATCGGCTCAAGCAGCAGCTGGGCATGGTCTCGCTGGGGATCCGTCCTCCCTCCTCCTCGCGACTTTCCGGTACGACCCCGTTCTACCGCGGTTCGGCTGCTGCAGAAGCCAGCCCCCCCCTGCAGCCTGGTGATCTGATTACCGCGGTGGATGGGATTCCACTTGCCGAGACAGGCAGCCCGAATACCTATTACGGGCATCAGGTGCTCGAGCAACTGGCAGCAGCCATTGACTCGCCGATGACGCTGACCGTCCAGCGAACGGGAATTGACGGCAGTACTGAAACAGTAGAGGTGGATCTTGCCCCTGCACCGTTTTACAGCCTGGGGCTGGAAATGAAGATCGGGCCGCTGGTGGCGATCCAGCAGGGGTCGGTTGCCAGCGAGGTTGGTTTCCAGGCAGGGGACGAGCTGGTCACGCTCAACGGAGAGCCCATCGGGGATCCACTCACGCTCTCGCAGCGGGTTGGCACTCTGGCAGGAGAGCCCCTCGAGTTCACGGTGACTCGGGAAGGGAGCACCGTGGCAATCGATGTTCCCCCGCTCGGGCCCGAGTTGAATATCCCGTACATGGGGCCCCTGCCGGTGGCATCGATCGAGTCACTAGGGATCGCCTTTGAAGTCACCAGCCAGGTGACCGGGGTGCAACCGGACAGCTCGGCCGGGGAAAAAGGGGTCGCTGCTGGCAGCGAGGTGGTCAGTGTCCAGCTGCGGGTTCGGGGAGAAGCGAACAAGGCCTACGTGGCAGGGAACTACGGCGAGCGATACGAGGAAGAGATGGTGATCGGTCAGCAGGGCGTCAACTGGATGAGCATTCACCATCGACTGCAGCACCTGCTTCCAGATACCGAGGTGCTGGTGAAGTTGCAACATGCCGATTCAGACCCGGTCGTCATCTCCCTGGCAGCACGACCACGTGCGGAGACCTATTTTTCTGACCGCGGCCTGGTCCTTACCCAGATGCACCGGCAACATACGGCTGCCTCCTGGGGAGATGCCATCTCGCTCGGATTCCGTGAGACCCGCGAAAAACTGTCGGAAGTTCTGCGCGTGCTGAAAATGCTCGTCACCCGGGAAGTCTCGGTGGACAAGCTGGGAGGGCCGATCACGATCGTCAGGGTGATGGGGATCGAATCGTCCGAGGGGTTTAGTCGTTTACTGCTGTTCCTGACATTCCTCAGTGCGAACCTGGCAATTCTTAATTTCCTGCCTATTCCGGCGCTCGACGGAGGTCACATGATCTTCCTGCTGGTCGAGGCGGTGACGAGAAGGCCGGTCAGCGAACGGATCCAGGGAATCTTCACCCTGATCGGGGTGGTCCTGCTGCTGGCACTCATGATCTACGTGATCTTCAACGACATCGCCCGCATCTAGGGACTCTCCTGTCGCTCTTGTTTCAAAGTAGCTCGATCGGGTACTATTCGCCGCATCAGGCCGCACGCATTGTGCCTGGAGAGGGGATCTTGACGTGACACAGTACACCCTTAGCGAACTTGCCAGCCGCCTGGGCGCCAGGATCTGTGGGGATGGAAATACGGTCATCACCAATGCCGCGGCGATTGGTAATGCTGCGAAGGGGGATATTACCTTCGCCCGTGACAAGGCAAATTTCTCGCAGCTCTCCAATTCCCTTGCCTCGGCCGCGATCGTCCCTGTGGAGTGTGAATTGCAGGGGGTGCCGCTGTTGATCGTGGAGGATCCCACGCTGGCATTCATCGAAGTGGTCAAGTTTTTTCGCCCGGCCCCGCCCCAGTACCCGGCTGGTATAAGCGAGCAGGCGCTGGTCGATCCCGCCGCCTGCCTGGACGAGACCGTGAGCGTGCATGCCAGGGCGGTGATTGGTGCAAACGTGGAGGTCGGAGCTCGCACGCAGATCCATGGTGGAGTGCATATCCTGCCGGGCACAAGAATCGGATCCGATTGTGTGATCTATCCGAATGTCACGATCTATGAACACGCGGTGATCGGTGACCGCGTGATTATTCATGCCGGCAGTGTGCTGGGGTCTTTTGGGTTTGGCTACGATTTTGTTGACGGACGTTACCAGCTCGGACAGCAGCTCGGAAATGTGATCATCGAGAACGATGTTGACATCGGTGCCTGCTCCGTGATTGACAGGGGATCTTTCGGTCCCACCCGGGTGTCTGAGGGGACCAAGATCGATAACCAGGTCCAGATCGCGCACAACTGCCACATCGGTCGTCATAATATTATTTGTGCACAGGTTGGTATTGCTGGTACTGCAACCACCGGTGACTTTGTGGTGATCGGGGGCCAGGTCGGAATTCGTGATCATGTCCAGATCTGTGACCGTACCCAGGTCGGGGCCTGCTCGGGTGTCATGAAGAATATCACCGAACCGGCAACTTACATGGGAACTCCGACCAGGCTCGATACCCAGCAGCTTAAGGTCTATGCAACGCTCCCCCATCTTCCCGGCATGCGCAAGCAGATGCGCAGCATGCAGCGCCTGATTGATGAATTGAAGCAGCGCCTGGATGACGACGCCGACGACATCGTGAGCGAGGATGCTGCCTGATGAGTGGATCCTCGTCTTTATCTCAACCGCCCGCCCGCATGGGATTGCTGGCTGGCTGGGGTGATTACCCATTTGTTGTCAGGGACACTCTGCGTGAACAGGGCATCGATGTGATCGGTGTGGGGATTCGCGGCCATGTTGAACCGGGCCTGGAAAAGAACTGTCAGGCCTACCGGGAACTTGCGATTGGCCGCCTTGGTGCTGCGATCCGCTTTATGAAACAACACGGGGTGACCGCTGCCACGATGGCCGGCAAGGTGCACAAGGAGATGTTGTTTAGCCGTGGAGCATGGACAGAGCTCTTGCCGGACTGGGAGGCACTTCGCGCGTTCGGTTCTCACTGGATCACCGGAACCGGAGACCGGCGTGATAACACCCTGGTTACCGCTGCCATCGATGCTTTTGCCCGGCACGGAATTCACTTTGCTCCTGCTACCGATTTTGCGCCGGAGTTGCTGGTCCCGGAGGGCATACTGGTCGGACGGCTGACACGCTTGCAGCGAATGGATGTGGAATTTGGCTGGCAGCATGCCAAGCAACTGGGGGGACTTGATATCGGGCAGACGGTGGTTGTCAAACGCAAGGCGATCCTTGCCGTGGAAGCGATCGAAGGGACAGATCAATGTATCCAGCGGGCCGGGGAACTCTGTTCGGGAGGCGGATTCACGGTGGTCAAGGTGGCCAAGCCGCAGCAGGATATGCGGTTTGATGTGCCCACGATCGGGATCGGGACCATTCGCCAGATCGCGGCAGCCGGGGGGCGGGTGCTGGCCGTGGAAGCTGAGCGAACGATCCTGATCGACACGGCCGCTACCATCGAATGTGCCCGCACGCATGGGATTACCCTGGTCGCCCTCAGATCAGACGAGGTTAGCGGTTCATCGCGAGCTGCATGAAACTCCTTTTCCCGGTCGTCATACTCGCTATCATAAGGGCCTGCTTGATCCTGCTTCCAAGGAGAGGCCATGTTCAGTGAAAAACGGTTTCTGTTATCCATCTCGGCAGTCACACTTGGCCTTCTTATTGGCAGTGTTATTCCTGCCGAGGACTGGCCCCAGTGGCGTGGCCCCACCCGGGATGGTGTCTGGACGGAAACCGGGATCATTGATCAATTTGCTGGCGACGAGGTGAAAATCCGCTGGCGCGTCCCCGTTGGAGCGGGTTACAGTGGGCCGACAGTAGCCGAGGGCCGTGTTTTCCTGACCGACCGGGTTGCCGAGCCGAAGCAGATCGAGCGGATCCATTGCTTCGACGAAAAAACCGGCAAGACCCTTTGGACGATTGATTACCCGGCCGATTATGAAATCGGCTACAAGGCAGGTCCACGGGCGGCCGTGACAATTGATCAAGGGCGAGCTTACTCGCTCGGGGCGATGGGACATTTTTATTGCCTCGATGCTGCCAGTGGAAACGTACTCTGGAAGCATGACCTGCAGCAGGCCTACCAGATCGTGATGCCAATCTGGGGAATCGCCGCCGCGCCGCTAATTGTGGATGACGTGGTAATCCTGCAGGTGGGTGGCAAGGAGGCGTGTATTGTCGGCTTTGATAAGAAAACGGGGCAGCAGCGCTGGACGGCACTGACCGAGCGGGCAGGTTATTCCTCACCGGTTCTGGTCACGCAGGCGGGAAAGGCGGTCGTTATCTGCTGGACTGGTGACAGTGTTTCCGGGATTGACCCGGCCAGCGGGAAGGTCTACTGGCGCTACGATTTTCCTCCCTCGCGGATGCCAATCGGGATTGCCACACCGGTGGTTCACCAGGGCGAGGTCTTTGTGACGTCCTTTTACGATGGCTCGCTGATGTTGAAGCTTGACCAGCAGAAAACAGCCGTCAGCAAGATCTGGCGACTGGTTGGACCGGATGAACAGAATACCCAGGGCTTGCACTCGATCATCAGCACCCCCGTTCGACTGGGTGACCACCTTTATGGAGTCGATAGTTACGGGGAACTACGATGCCTGGAGGCAGCCAGTGGAAAGCGGATCTGGGAGGACCAGACGGCTACACCCCGTTCCCGGTGGAGCACGATTCACTTTGTCCGTAACGGAAAGAAAATCTGGATGTTCAATGAGCGTGGAGAGTTGATCATCTCGGAGCTTTCCCCGCAGGGTTTCAAGGAAATAAGCCGTGCCAGCCTGATCACACCGACGCTTGAGCAACTGCGCCGCCGCGACGGTGTCTGCTGGTCCCATCCTGCCTATGCGAATCGCCATGTTTTTGCCCGAAATGACAAGGAACTTGTTTCTGGCAGCCTGGCAAAATGAGTCGGCTTGACGGCTGATGATTGTGATTTTCCGGCCGTGGTGCCGATAAAGCAGGTATCTTCCCGGATGCAGGCTGATCCCCTTTGCATTGCCACAGGGATTGGCCTAGAATGCTCGTTTTCCCACCTGCAGATTCCATTGAAGAAGAAAGTAACACGTGGTTAAAGTCATTGTCAGGGATCGTGAGACGATTCAGGAAGCAGTTCGACGTTTTGGCAAGTTGCTGATGCGAAGCGGCCTGAAGAAGGAAATGCGCCGCCGCAAGTATTACGAGAAACCAAGTGATATTCGTCGACGTGCACGACTGCGGGCCCAGCGCCGCGCCTTGAAGACACGGCTTGGTGGTTGAATTGGCCACGCGGCAGTAGAAAACAGGATCAGACCGGCAGGTTTTCCGGCCGGTTTTTTTTCTGCGCCCCCAGCAGCCGCCGGCTTGCCACCACGATGACCAGCCCGAAACTGGTTGCTAGCAGCACTCCCAGGGTCACGCTGTCCAACCGCGAGGGAAAAAAGGGATGGTAATCTGTCCCCTCGATCGACCCCGATCCTGCTTCCCCGAGGGCCTGCTGGAAGGGCCAGAGAACTCGCATCGAGCCAACCATCGCCCCGCAGAGAAAGGCCATCGTGACCGCGTGGAATCGACGAAGCAGGAAACGTAGCAGCCGGCTGAAGATGATCAGTCCAACCAGGCAACCAGAAGCAAAGACTGCCAGCTCGACCAGGTGGTGCATGACCTGCTGGCCGGCAAACAGGTCTGCCGGAATACCTGTCAGGTAAAGGTAGACTCCCATGATCAAAAGGATCATGGCCCCGCTGATTCCCGGCAGGATCATGGCACAGATTCCGACCATGCCGGAAAGAAACAGGTAGGCGAGTGAGGGAGTAAACTGGCTGCCGGGTAACTCGGTAATTGTCCAGGCAAGCAGGCCTGCCAGCACGGCAGTCGGGCCCAGGGTCCAGCACTCCCGGGCAGTCCGCGGCCAGAGGGGCCGGGCAACAAGCCAGCTGCAGGCGAGCATCATTCCCAGGAAGAACGCCAGCGTGAAGGGCCGTGTGGCTTCGTCGCTCAGAAGCTGGTGAGCCAGGGTGGTCATGGATAACAGCCCGATCACAATCCCTGCCAGCAGGCTGCCCAGGAAAGAAAGGTCCACGTGGCCAGCAGCCTTTTTCCATTCACGCTGGACCAGAAGTCGAAGGAACTGGCGATTGAAATGTGAAAGTGCCCGTACAAGTCGCTCATAGATATTGAGAACCAGTGCGACCGTGCCCCCGGAAATACCTGGCACGCTGTCTGCAATTCCCATCAGCACGCCCCGCATGAGGTGGCCTGGAAGATTATCACCTGACCTGTCCGGCTCGCTGTTGTCACCCGGGGTAGTTGGTTGGGTATTCATCAATCGTGCTTGTTTTTAAGGAAAGAGACGTGATCTGCCATTACCTATATCGTTGTCCGGCCCGGAAAGATCGAAGAAAAGTACCCTCGCGGCCGGATCCAGTCGCTTGCTGGCGATCGTGCAGAGGATAAAATCGAGAGTCCAGGGCGGTCTTTTACCAGGCCGGACAAGCCAGCCTGGGATCCTGTTTCCTCCTTGCCTGGACCGGAATGCCTGCTTTTAGGGATGCCGGGGAAAGCGGTCTGAGTGATGATCATACGGAGTGATGGGGACCGGTTGACGATCCAGTCCCCGGCCAAGATCAACCTGTTCCTGGATGTGCTGGGCAGGCGTGAGGATGGTTTTCATGACCTGGAGACCGTGATCTGCGCGATTGACCTGCAGGACACGCTGGAAATGCGGGTGGTGGCCGGGAACGAAATAACTCTCCATCTTCATGGAAACGGTACTGGCCAGCGCGAGCCGCTTCCCGAGGGAGAGGACAATATCATCGTCAAGGCACTCCGCCTGCTGGCGCAGTCATCGGGAGTGGACCAGGGAATGGAGGTGACGCTCACCAAGCGAATTCCTTCCGCGGCTGGCCTGGGGGGAGCTTCCAGTAACGCCGCGGCAGTCCTGCTCGGTGCCGCCCGGCTGTGGCAACGTGACTGGTCCCTGGAACAACTGGCCGAGGTTGCTGCCGAGGTGGGAAGTGATGTGCCGTTTTTCCTTCATGGACCTGCAGCTATCTGTCGCGGTCGAGGGGAGATCGTTCAACCGTTGCAGAATCGACTGCGGCTTCACCTGGTACTGGTACATCCCCCCGCGGGACTCTCCACGGCCAGGGTCTTTGCCCATTGCCAGCCTGGCAGGCCTGTCAGCTCAGCCGCGCTGATTGAGGCATTGGAAACCGGGAACCGCCGGGCCCTGCTTGACGAGTTACATAACTCGCTGCAGCGGACCGCGGCCGGACTGGAACCATGGGTGGGTCGACTGGAAGAATTTCTCTCTGGTAGCGGGTGCCTTGGTTTCCAGATGTCGGGGAGCGGGACGAGTTTTTTTGCGATCTGTGCCCACCGCCAGCATGCCAGGCAGGTGGCCGCCCGGCTGCGGAGTCAGCAGCCAGGCCAGGTGGATTATGCCAGTACCCTTGATGGTAAGAAATGGCTCTCTGGATGGCCCTGCTGAGTACCCGGTTACATCTGGCTCATGCCACGGACCAGGGGGAGCAACGTGGGTATGGAGATGTAGATCACAAGGGCAAAAATGGACAGGGTGACTCCGAAGACAAACATCTTGAAGGTGCTCTTGAGCTTGTACCAGCGAATGAAAGCGTAATAAGGGGCATAGATAATGGTCAGGCAGAGTAATCCCTTGAGGGGACTCTCCTCGAAAGCAGAAACCGTACTCTGGCCAACGGCAATGAGGGTAATCACCCCGGACAGGAATGCCATCAGAATCATTCCGATACGGAGTCCCTTGTAGAGACCATACTTGAGATCCTTGACACGGCTCAATTTAGGATTGTCCTTGTATCCCTGCAGGATCGCCGGATCGATATCCAGCAGCGCATTGGAATGGACCCAGATCTCTTTTCCTCGCGTGGAGACCAGGCTGTAACCATCCTGGCTGTGCAGCCGAAAACCCCATGCGCCCGGCTGCTGCTTGTTCCCCTGTTCATCCTCCGCGTAGGGGGGAGGATCGGAGAAGCCGTCAGCAGCAGTTGCAATCACAATAATGGTATCCGTGTCGCCCTCGTCGAGTACCCTTAAGTCTGGCTGCAGCATCTGCATTCGGCGGGATTTAATATCGTCGAAGGTCATCATCATCACCGCTGCCGTCACACAGAGGCTCAGTACGAGGTCCAGCACGGCAAGGTAAATCCACCAGGCAACTG
>PANG01000102.1 GCA_002708345.1 Planctomycetaceae bacterium
AAGAAGAAACCCCCCCGCCGAGTCTGCCAGGGATGGGTCAAGCCCTGGGACCTGCCCACCAATGGCGAAATACGAGAGCAGCTGCTCTCCTTCTCCCGCACGCCCATGCAGACCCAGCCGGACGACCAGCTGCAGGTCATGCGCATCACCGCCCTGGCCCTGATGCAGAGGCTCAGCGCTTTCCGGCCCCGCCTGGTGGGAAGCGTGCTGGCCGGACAGGTCCGGCAAGGTTCCGATATCAACCTGCACCTGTTCGCCGCCAGCCTCGAGGCAATTACCTCGATCCTGGACGAGGACCTGGCCAGCTACGACGTGGATCAAAAGACCATTCACAAGGAGGGCCAGGCACGGCACTACGTCCACGTCCATCTCCAGGGCACCTTCCCCACGAAACTGACCGTCTACCCTCATAACGTCGCCAACGTTACACTCACCTGCCCGATCACCGGCGGCCCCATGCAGCATGCCAGCATCGCGGAACTGGAACTGCTGATCGAAAGAGAATACCCCGAGCTCGACCTGGAAGAGCAGCTCGCGGACCTGGACGACGCACCCGACCGCTTCGCCCTCTACCTGGCCCTGCTCCTGCCCCTAGAAAATGTCCGCCAGAAGCCCTCGCTGCATCCAGAGGGCGATGCGCTTTACCACAGCCTGCAGGTCTTCCAGCTGGCGAGCCAGGAGCGGCCCTACGACGAGGAGTTCCTCACCGCCGCACTCCTGCATGACCTGGGCAAGGCAATCGACCCGGACGATCCTCTGGCTGCCGCGATGGAGGCGCTGGAGGGATTCATCACCGAACGGACCACCTGGCTGATCGAGAACCTGCCCGACGCCCACCGCCTGGCCGAGGGAACAATCGGCAGCCGCCATCGCAAGCGGCTCGCCGCGGACGAAAGCTACGAGGAACTGGTGCTGCTGGCCGAGTGTGACCGTAACGGACGCCAGCCGGGAGCGGAAGCACCAGAGCTGGAAGAAGCACTCGATCAGTTAAGAGAGCTGGATCAGCAAACCTAGCCGCCACTGGCCACCCGAGCCAGCACATCGGTAAGCGTCTGCCGCAGCACGTTCCCACTGTTGCGAATCCCCTGCACTTCCTTCGGCCAGAGCTCGATCTCCAGCCGGTCCACCACCCCACAGCGTCCCATCACGGTGGGCACCGAAAGGGAGACGTCCCGGATCCCGTAGCAGCCATCCTGCACACTCGAGACCGGCAGCACCTGCTGCTTGTCCAGGGCGATCGATTCGATCACGTCGCGGATGGCGATGCCGACGGCAAACCCAGCCCCACCCTTCTTGCTGATCACCTCGGCACCACTTCCACGGGTGCGGGCGAAAAGGTCGTTGGACAGGTTCGGCGTCCAGTTCGGATGCTGCTCAAGCGGCAAGCCAGCAAAGGTGGCACTGGACCAGATCGGTACCATGCTCTCGCCATGCTCGCCCAGGATCAGTGCCGAGAGCTGCGTCGGCGGGATCTGGAGGTGCTGGGCAATCAGGCTGCGAAAACGGATCGTATCAAGCTGCGTTCCCAGCCCGATCACCTGCGTGGCGGGCAGATCGAGCCGGTCCTTGGCCAGGTAAGTAAGAATATCGACCGGGTTGGAGACCACGAACACGATCGCCGAGGACTTGGGATTCGCCTGCTGGACCTGGTCCAGGATAGAGACAAACAGGTCAGTGTTCCGGTTGATCAGGTCCAGGCGGCTTTCGTCAGGCCCACGCCGCAAGCCAGCGGTGATGCAGATCACATCACTGTCGGCAATATGCTCGTAACCACCCGCCACGATCCGCTGGTCCGCGGTGCTCGGCCCACCGTGCAGCAGGTCCAGGGCATGCCCCTCGGCCGTCTCCAGATTCAGATCCAAAAGCGCGATCTCGCCAACCACGCCGCCACACTGCAGGGCAAACCCGGCGCTCGATCCAACCAATCCCCCGCCACCGATAATACTGACTTTAAACATTGTTTCTCCTCATTCTCTTTCTAACGGTTCCTGTTGATTATTCTGTTCAGGCAACATCCTGGCTAACCAGGGCCTGCATCACGCGATCGGTAATCATTCGTACCAGATCCTCCTCGGACCCGGTCGCCGTGCTGGCCGCCGTACTGGTTGGGCAATTCGCCCCCTCGCTCATCACCGGCGGCGGTTCAAAGGCCCGCTGCTCGACACCTGCCTCTTCCCAGGTATCGCGAAAAATGGAGTTCGCACAGACGTCACATTCCTTGTAGTCGCTGGTATTTCGCGGGTCGCCAAATCCCCACTGCTGTTTCAGATCCAGAAGTTCGCGTTCCTTGTCCTCGCTAAAGTAGTGAATTTTCCCCAGGCTCTTGGCCAGCATCAGGATCCGGCAGTAGGCGTCCAGGATCTCGGTCCACCAGAAGGCCCGTTCGACCGACTCGCCATAACTGACGGTTCCGTGGTTCGCCAGGATGATCACGTTGGTGTCCTTGACGAAGGGGATGATCGTATCGGCAAAAGCCTGCCCGCCGGGCGTCTCGTAACGTGTGATCGGCACGTCCCCCAGGAAAACCTCAACCTCCGGAAGCACGCACTGCGGGATCGGTTCCCGGGCCACGGCAAAGGCGGTGGCATGTGGTGGGTGACAGTGCACCACGCTCCTCAGATCCGGCCGCTGGCGGTAGATCTCCAGGTGCAACAGCGCCTCACTCGAACGCTTCTTGTTACCGGAGATCTGCTTGCCCGTGCCGTCGATCGTGGAGATGTCCTCGGGCGTGAGAAAGCCCTTCGAATGCATCGTCGGCGTGCAAAGAAACTCGTTATCGCTGACCTTGACGGTGATATTTCCGTCATTGGCCGCCACGAATCCCTTGTCGTAGATTCGTCGGCCGATCTCACAGATTTCCTGCTTGAGTTTGTGTGCGTTATTCATCGTTGGCTGCTACTTTCCGTAAAAAACTACCTTTTTTCCAAGTCGACGCTATCCAGTAGCGCCGCACTGTAGGCGTCCACCGGTTTAAGTTGTGGTTTGAATGGCTCAGCTGCTTCGCCTCCCTCGCTGACTGCAATCAGTCCGCCGTTGCCGGCTCCCAGTTCATCCCAGACCACCAGGGTTTCGGTCTCTGGAAGCTTGTCACTCTCCAGGTCCTCGGCCATCAACGGCACTGCCAGTCGCAGCGATGCCGACTCGAAGCTCGGCAGGCAGCGATTGAGCGTGACCGATCCCAGTACCCGTGCGATTCTCATCGTGCTGTTTTCTTTCTCCCTAGCCCGCCAGCGGTCGGCGAGTCAGGGTAATCTCATTTTCCTTGAGGTAGTCGACGACCAGCGGCGTAACCACCGCTCGTTCACAGACCACCAGCTGACAGGTGTTCTCAAGTTTTCCTTCCAGGAAGTCCATCGTGATCACCCGACCGGGGATCACGGTCTCGCTGCTGGATGCTGCTGGCTGAAGCTCGTTCTCGGCCAGCAGCCGCCGGACCACTTCATCGACAATCGCTTGTATATCCTGTTTCTGCATGGTTCTATTCGTCCTTAATTCCAATCACTGTCCAACGCACCGGGGTGATATCGGTGTCGAGTATCGTCCGGGCACTCTGCCCGTCACTGGTGATCATCACCGTCTCCCCGGTCCCTGCGCCAACCCGATCGACCGCGATTTGCGGATAGCCATCGGGCGTGGTGCCGTCAACCTCGTAAGGCTGCACGATCAACAACGTGCTACCAACCATCGATGGATGCTTGATCGTCGTGGTCGCAGTTCCAAGTACTCGTCCCAGTAACATCTTCATTTCTCCTAGCGACCCAGGATGCAGAGATCATCGATCAGGCTACATCGCCGTTCCCGGGTAAAAGTCATCGGGGTCGTCACTCCCTCACCGGTCGGTCCGGCGATCGAGAATGACAGGTAACCCTCTCCGCCCAGTCCGAGTCCCGCCATGCTGGGCCCGTTCTTGACGAAGATCGTCGTTTCCAATGATCGCCCCATTCGTGTCATGTTTCGAACGTTGTTCGAGTGAATGATGCTGGTGTGCCGAAAACCATGTTCATATTCCTTGGCCCAGGCAATCGCCTGGTCCACATCGGGACAGCGAACGAAGGGGAGGAAAGGCATCATCTGTTCGACCGTGACAAAGGGGTGCGTATGGGGCGTCTCGCCGTAAAGCAGGTCCGTCCCGTCCGGTGCGCTGGTTCCGGCTGCCGCCGCCAACTTGGCCGCGTCCTGTCCCAACAGCTCCTTGCTCGCCACGTCGTGCCGGTCGGCTCCCTCGCCCACCTGGACCATCGCCGCGCTGGTAAGTTTTTCGATCTGCTGGTCATTGAGCCGCATCGCCCCGGCCCGGCTCATCGCTTCCATCATCTGGTCAAACACGCTCTGGACCACGAAGACTTCCTTCTCGCCGATACAGAGCAGGTTATTGTCGTAGGCTGCCCCGTCGATAATGGCCCGGGCTGCCCGGTCCAGGTCGGCGGTCTCGTCGACCACCACCGGGGGATTCCCCGGCCCAGCGACAATCGCCCGCTTGCCGCTGTTGAGCGCCGCACGTCCCACGGCCGGTCCGCCGGTGACACAGATCAGGGCAATATCCCGGTGCGAGAAGATCGCATCGGCCGACTCAAGCGTCGGTTCTTCGATCACACAGATCAGGTTATCGATCCCCAGGTCCGCATGAATCGCCCTGTTAAAGCGGCGTACGCCCTCGGCCGCGACGCGTTTGCCGCTTGGATGGGGGTTCACCACCAGTGTGTTTCCTGCGGCGATCATGCTGACCGCGTTTCCGGTAATCGTGGGAAGCGAGTGGGTGACAGGTGTGATCGCGCCGATCACGCCAAAGGGGGCATGTTCGATCACGGCCAGTCCCCGATCGCCACTAAAGACCTCGCTCCGCATGAACTCCACGCCGGGAGTTTTCTCGCCCAGCGTCTTGAGCTTTTCGATCTTGTGGTCCAACCGCCCGATCTGGGTCTCTTCCATTTCCATCGTGCCCAGCTCAACGCACTGGTCGATCGAGATGCGGCGGACATGGTCGATGATCCGCAGTCGGTCTTCCATCGAGCAGTGGCACAATTGCTCATAGGCCTCGCGGGCTGCAGCAACGGCCTTGTCGACGTCGCTAAAGACACCGTTGCTGCCGATATGGCTGGTAGCTGCCACCACGGGAGCGGGGCCGACCTCGGTCACCACCGGCGCCGGGCCGACCTCGGCCAGAACCTGTGCCACCACGTCACGGATAAGTGTTTCATTCACTTGCATGATTGTCCTTTTCTCCCTGAACCAATCTGGATTGTCGGATTGTTTGATCAGTCGCCTGTATTCTCATCCCGGTTATAAACGCAGTTCTGCTCGACATGCACGTTGTCAACGATTCCCACAACCACGGTGTCGATCGGTAACTCGCGGGTATCTTCAGTCATGCGGGCACTGGACCCCATGGTGATCAGCACGTAGTCGCCCACCCCGGCTCCGAGCGTGTCCACCGCTATAAACGTCCGCCCGGTGGTTGCCAGGCTTTTCCGCTTTTTCGCTTCCACACGGTAAGGTTCCACGACGAGCAACTTGTATCCCACCATCGATTCCACTTTCTGCGTGGAGACCATCGATCCGGTCACTTGTGCAACAAACATCGTTTATCCTTCCAGTAGTTGGCATACCTGCCTGGCCACTATCAATTCCTCGTTGGTGGGGATCACCCAGACCTTGGTCCGGCTCCCCGCATCACTGATACATGATTCCCCGTCGGCTGCCCCGTTGGCATTTTCATCGAGCTGGATTCCCAGCTCCTCGAGATCCTGGCAGATATTCGCCCGGACCTGCTGCTGGTTTTCTCCGATCCCCCCGGTAAAGACGATCACGTCCGCACCTCCCAGTTCGACCAGCAGCGAACCGAGGTAGCGGCGAATGTCGGTGGTAAAGACCTCCAGTGCCAGCCCTGCACGGGAATTTCCCTCGTCAGCTGCCTTCTGGATATCCCGCAGGTCCCCGCTGACTCCGCTGATCCCCAGCAGTCCGCCGCGGCATGCCAGGTCCTGGAGCACCTCGTCAAGCGATTTCCCCGTGGCCTCCATGATCAACGGCAGGTTATAGGGATCCATGTCACCCACGCGGTTATTGTGTGGAATACCGCTCTGGGGACTCATCCCCATCGAGGTAGCCACGCTTTTTCCGTTCCGGATGGCACACAGACTGCTACTCCCACCCAGGTGGCAGGAGATGATCCGCAGGTCATCGCGACCGAGCAACTCGGCGGTGCGGTTGGCAATATAGCGGTGACTGGCACCATGGAATCCCCAACGACGAATTGGCAGCTGGTCTGCCCACTCGTGGGGAATCGCGTAATGCCGGGATCGTTCCGGAATGGTCTCGTGAAAGCCAGTTTCGAAAGCTGCCACCAGCGGGATCCCGGGCAGACGCTCATGAAGCTGCCTCATCGCCGCGATATAGGGGGGGTTGTGAGCCGGTGCAACCTGGCTCATTTCCTCCATCGCCGAGAGCAGTTCCTCGTCCACCCGTTTGACACCGCTTGTGCGGCCGCCGTGAACCGCCTTGAAGCCGATAGCAGCCACCTCGGATGCATCCGACAGGCAACCCTGGTCCGGGTCGGTCAGCTGCGTCAGGCACTGCTCAACCGCAGCAGCGTGGTCCGGCACCTGGAGCGCAAGCTCGCGCTGCTGTCCGTCAATCTCGACGACAGCGCGACTTTCCGCTTCACCGATCCGCTCGATCCCACCGACGGCAAGTTGCCTTTCGGTGGACATATCAAGCAGCCGGTACTTGAAGCTTGTCGAACCCAGGTTGGCTACCAGAACTTTCATTCCCAGACTTTCCTTTCACGTGCCGTGACTAGGCCAGGTAGGCTTCCATCAGGCCCTCAGCGGGTCGCGGAATCACATGGCTGCTGACCAGCTCGCCGATCTGGGACGCTGCCGAACCGCCGGCCTCGACCGCAGCTCGCACGCTGCCGACATCGCCACTAACAATCGTGGTAACCAGCCCGCCACCGATATCGACGCGCTTGATTACTTTTACATTCGCTGCCTTTGCCATGGCGTCGGTCGCTTCGACCAGCCCGACAAGGCCTTTCGTTTCAATCAGACCAATTGCACTATCCATGGTTTCTTCCTTTTCAAAAATTATTTAACAGGATTCTTGATTCAACGCGGATGCCTATTTCTTGGGCTCCGCCTTGACGATCTTCGCTGACAGGACACATCCCAGGTCCTCGTGGGGACGCGGGATGACCTGCACACTCAACACCTCGCCAACTCGTCCAGCTGCATTGGCACCTGCATCGGTGGCTGCTTTCACTGCCGCGACATCGCCTGTCACGAAACTGGAAACCATGCCTGCACCGACCTTGTCCCAACCCAGGAAGTCGACGTTGGCAGCTTTCATCATTGCGTCGGATGCCTCGATCAGGGCCACAAAGCCCTTCGTCTCGATCATTCCGAGCGCTTCCATTGCCTTTGCCATTTTCAGACTCTCCTTCAAACAAAACACAGGGGAGACGGCACCATGCCGCATCTACCCAAACACTACTCGTGGCAACCGCAGTCACCGTCCGGGCGGAGAAGTTCCATCCGGGTCGCTGCCTGCAGGTGGCACGCATTCGCCTCATCTGTATCGATATGGACCTCGAGCTTGCTCGTATCATCTGCCCGGACAAGCACATCCTCCATCACCATCGTGCAGTCGGGGGATTCGATCCTTAGTTTCATCAGGTCGCCACCGGTCACACCAAAATGCTGGCAATCCTGGTGGTTCATGTGTACATGCCGGGCCGCACGGATCAGGCCCTGGTCCAGGTGGACAACTCCGGCGGGACCCACCAGCACACAACCCGGCGTTCCATCGACATTGCCGCTGTGGCGTATTGGGACGTCCAGGCCAATGGATATGGCGTCGGTCAGTGACAGCTCAACCTGGCTAAAGGCGCGAGTCGGGCCCAGGACCCGGACATTGGGGAGCATCCGGCGTCGTGGCCCCACCAGCATGAGAGTCTCCTCGGCGGCAAAAAAGCCGTCCTGGTAAAGCGATCGCATCTCGGTCAGTGTCGCACCGGGACCGAAAAGCCGTTCCACGTGTTCATCGCACAGGTGAATATGCCGGGCCGAGACGTTTACCCGTAATTCCGGGGCGGCGCCTGGGGCCACCGGTGCCGGGATGGACTGGCCGCTGACGTATTGCCGGACAATACGCTCGACCATCGTTCGATCCAGTGTGGAAGAAGTTATCATCGTTTTCTGTTTCCCTTTTATTCGGTCGGGGCTGTTACCAGCCGGATCCCTGCCTGTTTCACTCGCTCTTGCCAACTTTCCGGTAACTGGTCGTCGGCGACCAGCGTGTCGACTTCTCCAAGCGGACAGAGTTGTGCCAGGCTGGAACGGTCAAATTTTGTACTGTCTGCCAGGATCACCACCTCGTCGGCCGATGCCATCATCGCCCGTTCGGTTTCCACCAGTAGCAGGTTACTGTTGTAAAATCCCTTCTCGTTAATTCCGGCCACGCTCAGCAAGGCACGCTCCACGTTGAGGCTTTCAATTGCATCGCGGGCATAGGGCCCGATGCAGACGCCTGTCTTGCTATGCACGTAACCGCCGATAAATACCAGGTCCGCGGCGTCGCTTGTCATAAACAGCATGGCAACCGGAAAGGAATTCGTAACGACCTGCAGCGGCCGACCCACCAGTTGCTGTGCCAGTTCATAGGTTGTGCTCCCCCCGTCAAGTAGAACCGTCTCCCCGTCCTGGATCAGGCCTGCTGCGGCTCGAGCGATCTGTTTCTTTTGCTCCCATCTCTGGTTTTGCCGCCGGTCAAAATGAGCCGACTTGGGTGAGGGTCCGGTGTAGAAAACGCCCCCGTGGGTGCGCCTGGCAACACCAGATTCCTCAAGGTAATCTAGGTCGCGCCGTACGGTTGATTCGGAAACTTTTACCTCTTTAGCTAGATTCAATAATGAGGCAAAGCCACTTAACCGGATTATTTCCACTAACCGGTCACGTCGGGCCTGGGTCTGCATAACCACCTCACGGTCAGCCGATAGCTGAAGAACGGACAATCAAACCAGAAAACGGGCGACGTTTTTCTGTCTCTGTATGATAGTTATCTTTCACTCCGTTGCAAGCTACTGCGCACGCATTACGCAGAATCGGCTAGAACAAGGGGAATAGGGCTCTTTTTAGCGGTGTCATTCAGGTTGGATAGCAACCTGGCCCTGCTCGATCGATACCTGCCCGGCCGCAATCCAGCCGATAACCTCGGGATATGCCTCGCATTCCACGTCAAAAACGCGGGCCGCCAGGCTCTCGGCCGTATCCTCCGGTTTCACAACCACCTGCCGCTGCAGGATGATCGGACCGTGATCGTACTGGTTATCAACGAAATGGATTGTGCAACCGCTCGTTGTCTCGCCCGCGTCTATCACTGCCTCGTGCACATGGTGCCCATAGAATCCCTTCCCGCAATAGGCAGGAATCAGGCTGGGATGAATATTGATCACACGGTTCTCGAAATCCGCCGGGATCAACAGGTGCTTCAGGAAGCCTCCCATCACGACCAGCTCGACCTCCGCGTCCCTGCAGGGCGTGAATACCTGTTCGGTGAACTGGTCGAGCGACCCACTCTCCGCCCGTGCGACGACCTCGCTTTTGACCCCGGCCTCCCGGGCATAGGCCAGTCCACCGGCCTCCGCGGTGCTCGACACCACCAGCACGACACGTGCATGGAGCTTTCCCTTGCCGATGACTTCCAGGATATTCCGCAGCGTCGTACCCCCTCCTGAGATCAGGACAGCGATCCGAAGCGGTTCCCCCTGGGCCCGGCTCACGATGTCGATTCCTCCACCCGGGCCACGTAAATCCGGGTTACCACCTCGTTGACCTCCCGCTCAACCGGTTCCACTCCCTCGAGCGATCCGGAAAGTAATTCCACCGCAAGCGTCTCTCCGCGGATCATCTCTCCAAACTGCTCAACCGCCTGCTTAACCTCCGCATCCTCTGTCTCCACCGCCACCTGGATGCGGTCAGTAAATTCACAATCAAGTTCCTTCCTGCGGTCCTGGACCAGCCGCACCAGGTCCCGTGCCAGTCCCTCCCGAACCAGTTCCTCGGTCAGTTCCGTGGCAAGGATGATCACCGAGTGATCCCCCTGCGCCGCAGCCCAGCCCTCCCTGGCCTGCAACCGGACCTGAATATCCTCCTCATCCAGCCGGACCGTTTCACCATCCACGTCCAGTTCCACCGCTCCGGCACTGGTCAACTGTTCCAGCAATTCACTCCCATCGGCCTCAGCGAGCAGTTTTTTCAATCCCGGAAGCAGTTTTCCCAGTCGCGGGCCGAGGCGGGGAAAATTCGGTTGCACCTCGTATTCGATATACTCATCCGCCTGCTGAATGTAGTTAATCTGCTTGACATTCACTTCCTGTTTAAGCAGTTCATCGTGCTCCTGGAGCCACGCCTGGTGTGTGCTCTCCGCCAACACCACTTCCATCGCCGAGAGTGGCTGCCGCACTTTCAGGCGGGCTTCCATGCGGGCGCTTCTTCCCAGCGAGGCAATCTCTCTGAGCAGCGCCATTTGTTCGGAAAGTTCCCCATCCACCACTGCTTCATCCCTCGAGGGGTAATCACAGAGGTGAACACTCAGGGTCGCTCTCTCCCCATACACCCCGGCCAGCGTCTGCCAGAGCAGCTCGGCCAGGTAGGGAGTGAAGGGAGCAATCAGGCGTGCAGTCACCAGCAGGCATTCATAGAGAGTCCAGTAGGCATCCTGTTTTTCCGTCGAATCGACCTGGTCACTCCAGAATCGTTCCCGACTTCGACGCACGTACCAGTTGCTCAGTGAATCGACGAAACGGTTCAGTGTCGACGCCGCGGTGTAATTGTCATAGGCATCCATGCTCTCCACGACCTTTCCGGTCGCCTTGTGCAGTTCACCCAGGATCCAGCGATCCAGCTCCCCCCTCTCCGCCACCGGTCGATAGCCCCCGGCCCCGGAGAGCGTTTCCGAATCGAGCTGTCCGACTTCTCCCTCAAGCTGCCCTTCCGGCTCAAATCCATCGATATTGGCGTAGATCCCCAGGAAGCTAAAGACATTCCAGAGCCGCAGGAGAAATTCCGGAATACTCTCCTTGATCGATTGTTCCTTGTAGCGGATCGGGGTCCAGGCCGCCTGGTTGGCAAAAAAGTACCAGCGCAGGGCGTCGGCCCCGTAACCTTCAAAGATCTCGCCGGGATCCCGGTAATTCCGTTTGCTCTTGGACATCTTCTGGCCGTCCTCACCGAGCATCAGTCCCAGCACAACACAATTGCGGAAGGGGTGTGGGAACTCGCAGCTCTGATCCCCCTCGTTTTCCTCTCCAAACAGCATCGTGCTGATTGCCAGCTGGCTATAGAACCAGCCCCGTGTCTGGTCGATCGCCTCGCTGATAAAGTCCGCGGGAAACTGTTCCCTGAACCGATCCGCTCCCGTATGCGGGTAACCCCACTGGGCAAATGGCATCGCCCCGGAATCATACCAGCAGTCAATCACCTCGCTGACCCGCTGCATCCGGCCCTGATCATCAAACGGCGACTGGTAGGTGACCGCGTCGATATAGGGCTTGTGTACCTTGAGGTCTTCCACCAGGTCCGGGTTCGCTTCCCGTGCCTGATCCCAGACCTCGGTCCCCTGCACCCCCGGTTTATCCAGCAGTTCCTGGTAACTTCCAATCGCTTCCTTCTCACCGGTCCTGTCACACACCCAGATTGGCAGCGGCGTTCCCCAGTAACGTTCCCTCGAGAGTGCCCAGTCGACATTACTCGCCAGGAAGTTCCCAAACCGTCCATCCCGGATATGTTCCGGCAACCAGTTCACCTGCTGGTTATTGGCCTGCATCTGGTCCTTGAACTGGGTGGTCCGGATAAACCAGCTTCGCCGCGGATACTGGATCAGCGGATCCTCCTCGGCCCGCCAGCAGAAGGGGTATTCGTGCAGGACCTGGTCCAGGTGGTAGAGCGTCCCCTCCTCGCGCATCCGCCTGGAAATATCCTTGTCCGCTTCCTTTACCCAGCGGCCGGTATAATCGGGTGCCTCGCTGGTGAACGTGCCATCCGGCGCGACTGCGCAGATCAGCTCCGGCCCCTCTCCCTCGACAAACCGTTGCTGTTCTTCTAGCAGCACATCGTAGTCCACCTCGCCGAAGGCAGGTGCCTGGTGCACCACGCCGGTGCCACTCTCGGTCGTCACGAACGATGCCCGCACCACTAGCCAGGCCTTCACCTGGCTTCCCCCGTCCCGCAGCTCGCCCTGTTCCTCACCCGACGTCGCCCAGTAGTAATCAAACGGCGGCTGGTACCGCTTTCCAACCAGTTCCTCTCCCTTCAGGGTCCCCACCACCTCAAGCGGCCGCTTCACCTTCTCGGCCACCGACTCAACCAGGTCCGAGGCAAGCACGATCTCTCCCCCCAGTTCCTCGTCCTTCACGATCGAGTACTCCAGTTCCGGGTGGACCGCCGCGAACTGGTTACTCGGTAAAGTCCAGGGGGTGGTCGTCCAGACCAGCAGGGAGCGGCCGGGATCTTCCAGTAGCGGCAAAAGCACATAGACGCTTGGATCCGCCACCTCGCGGTACCCCTGCCCCACCTCGCCCGCACTCAGTGCCGTTCCTCCCTGTGCCCACCACCAGACGATCTTGTGTCCCTGGTATAGCAGGTCTCTTTCAAAGAGGTTCTTCAGTGACCACCAGACGCTTTCCACATACGACTGGTGGTAAGTAACATAGGCGTCTTCCAGGTGAATCCAGAAACCAAGTCGTTCGGTCAGCTGTTCCCACTCCTGCATGTAGCGCCAGACGCTCTCCTGGCAGCGATGGATAAATGCCTCCACCCCGTACTCTTCAATTTCCTCCTTGCTGTGGATACCGATTTCCTTGCAGACTTCCACTTCCACCGGAAGCCCATGGGTATCCCAGCCCCCCTTCCGCTCACAGAGAAATCCCTGCATCGTCCGGTAGCGGGGAAAAAGATCCTTGATTGCCCTTGTCAGGCAGTGCCCTGGGTGAGGCATGCCGTTGGCCGTGGGTGGGCCCTCGAAGAAGACAAACCGGCTAGCGTCCTTGCGCTGCTCAAGCGAGCGGTCATAGATCTTCTCGTCCCGCCAGAATTGCAGAACCTGCAATTCGAGTTCAGGGAAGCTAGGGTTACTGGGAACCGGCTTAAACATGCATCCTGCCCATCCTGGTGCAAGGACTGCTCCATGGTGTCTTATTTATCGCCGTCTTTTTTGTCTCCATCCTTTTTCCCGTCGCCGTCGCCATCACCGTCATCGTCATCGTCCCCATCTCCATCCCCATCTCCATCTCCATCACCAGCGAATTCCGAATCATCCAGTTCGGGTTCCTCACCGTCCGCTTCGCCCCCTCCTTTGTCCTTTTTCTTCTCGCCCTCTTTCTTGCCGACGGTCGACGCGACTCCGCTACTGAAATCATCCCCGATGACCTCGTATTCATCCTCGGATTCTTCCTCAAAGTCATCGTCGAAATCGTCATCAAAGTCGACATCATCGAAGTCATCAAAACCGCCCTCGTCTTCATCCGCCTGTTCCGCTGGATTCACATTGACCACCCTGTCCCCCAGGGATTCCTCGCTGGAAATCCCGGTATCGATTGCAAGAGAACTCGCCAGTGTCATTATTGCGTCCTCGAAAGAATATCCCGTTTCGCATATGGCAGGCCAGGACCACCTGGTGCCGGCAAGAAAGCTAATCTAGGCTCTTCCCTGAAGAAGTTCAACGGCAGTCAGCACCGGAAAAGCGGATGTTCTCAGGTATGGTAATCCGAGTTGAAAGTAACGTAGTCCACCGTCAGGTCGCTGGTCCAGAAACTGGCTCTTCCCGGTCCGTCACCAAGGATCACGAGCACGTGAACCTCGCGTGAGTGGCGCATCGTTTCGGCCGCCTGCTCGGCATCAAAAGCAACCGGGCTGCCCTCCTTAAAGAGCGTGATCCCGTTAAGCTCGAGTCCCAGCTGTGTCGTCTCCAGCGGCACACCCGCATAGCCCACGGCCGAGATAATTCGGCCCCAGTTCGGGTCACACCCGGCAATCCCGGTTTTCACCAGGTTACTGTTGGCTACGGTGCGGGCGACTAGCCTGGCACCCTGGTCATCCCCCGCCCCGAGCACCTCCACCTTGACCAAGTGGCTCGATCCCTCTCCATCATCAGGAATCATTTTTGCCAGCTGCAGGCATCCCTCACTGAGCTCCTTCCGGAAAAGCTGCAAATCATCCCCCACCAGCGGGTTCCCTCCGGCCGCCCCGTTGGCAAAGAGCAGAACCGTGTCATTGGTGCTGGTATGTCCTTCCACGCTGATACAGTTAAAACTCTCATCGACCGCATCCTTCAGTGCCTGCTGGGCATCGTCACCCCCGATCGCCGCATCGGTAAGAAAAACAGCCAGCATGGTTGCCATGTTCGGGCCGATCATGGCAGCTCCCTTGGCCATCCCCGCCAGTTGACACGAACCCCCGCCGCAGTTCATCTCTGCGGTCATTGTCTTGGGTCCGTTATCGGTAGTGAGAATTCCCCGCGAGGCCGCGTCGAACGCATCGGCACCGGCAGCCAATTCCGAAGCGGCCCGATCGATCCCGCCCAGGATCTTCTCCATCGGCAGAAGCTGACCAATAATCCCGGTCGAAAGCACCAGGCCCTGGTCCTCCTCGACACCCACCGCCCTCGCAGCAGCAGCGACCATCGCCTCCGCATCGCTCATTCCCTGCTTACCGGTACAAGCATTGGCATTACCCGAGTTCACCACGACCATCCGCCCCCGCGTCGTCGGCGTTCGCCCGCGACAGAGAACAACCGGGGCCGCAGCCACCAGGTTCTGCGTGTAGACACCGGCAACCGTCGCATCCCGGTCACTGGTAATCAGCGAAAGGTCCCTGGTCCCCGCAACGCTCTTGACGCCGCTGGCGACTCCCGCGTACTGGAAGCCGAGTGGCAAAGCTGGCTCATTCATGCCCTCGCTCCATCCACCAGGGCAGTCGTTTCTTCCAGTCCCATCAGCAGGTTAAAGTTCTGCACCGCTACCCCGGAAGCTCCCTTCACCAGGTTATCGAGGCAACTGACAAGCACCGCCCGGTCACCCACGCGGCGGGCAGTCAGGTGACAGTAGTTCGTCCCCACGACGTGACTGGTCGCGGGCAGATGCTCCACTACCTGGACAAAGGGTTCCTGCTGATAGGCACCCCTGAGGGCATCCATTAATTCCTTTTGACTAGCATCTGCTGCCAGCGGCGCATAAATGGTCGTCAGGATTCCCCGGTTCATCGGTACCAGGTGGGGCGTAAAAATCACCTCCACGCCCGATCCCGCAGCCGCTGAAAGCAGTTGGTTTATCTCTGGTGTGTGCCGGTGGGCGCCCACTCCATAGGCCGAGATGCTCTCGTTGCATTCCGGGTAGAGCGTGCCCAGTTTCGGCGTCCGTCCGGCACCACTTACCCCACTCTTGGAATCGACAATGATCCCTGATGTGGAAATCAACCCGGCCGAGAGCAGCGGGGCCAGCGGCAGGATCGCCGAGGTGGGATAGCAACCGGGATTGGCAACCAGCTCGGCGCCAACGATCTGTTCCCGGTAAAGCTCCGGCAAACCATAGGGGACCTGCCCAACACGGCCCGGATCCGGGTGCTCCACCTCGTACCACTTTTGGTAAATATCGATGTCATCCAGCCGGTAATCGGCACTGAAATCAATCACCCTGACCCCCGCATCGACCAGCTTGCAGACGACCTCGGCCGAGGCAGCATGGGGAAGGCAACTAAAAACAACGTCCACTCGGCCAGCAACGGAATCCAGCTCAAACGGCTCTAGTCCCAGGTCCAGCCGACCGGCCAACTGCGGATGCACCTCGCTGATCTGGGGCTGTTCCTCCAGGCGGCTGGTTAGCACCGTGATCTCCGCCGCCGGGTGACGAAGAAGGATCTTGATCAATTCCAGCGCCGCGTAACCGCGCGCCCCGAGGATCCCCACGCGAGTAACCATGATTGTTTCTTTCCGGCAATAATATTCTCTTTGGGCGAACCAGTTTAACAACTTAGCCCACCGCTGAGCAGTCCAACCCGTCGACCAGGGCTATCAACTCGGCAAGGATCATGCAGCTGGCGCCCCAGACCTTTTCTCCCTCGGCAGTCACATGGGGAGTGGAGAAACTCAACCCTCCTCGCTGGATCAGGTGATTCCCCCAGTTCTCCGGGCGCCGAACCTCACTGAGTGATACCCGTATGACCCGCTTAACCTCGGCCGGGTTCGCGGTCAACGAGGGCCAGGCACTGGCGCTGGCAAGCAGTGGCGTAACGATAAACTTACTTGCGAAAACATTCACGGTCGTCATTCGCCCGATTATTGACACGCTCTCCGGATCGACGGCAATTTCTTCCATCGCCTCTCGCAGCGCACACTGCTCGAGCGACTCATCATCTTCCTGGGCACCCCCCGGAAAACAGGTCTGCCCGGCATGCTGGGTCATTGTCTCTGGTCGCACGATCATCGGAACCTGCCAGCCCTCGTCCGATGCACAGACAAGTACCAGCACCGCCGCCGACCGCATTCCCACCAGCGGTGGCCCCCGGTGACGGCCGTATGTCAACTGCGGCGCGGCGGATCGCTGTGCGGCGTGGCCAGGCAAACCCTGCCCCAGTCGCTCACGTAATTGCTGCTCCAGGTTCATTCTCTAGGGCTCCAGCCGGTAGACTTCAAAAAGCGAATAAACCCCATCGGCCGGATAAACACGGTCCATCAACAGGGATCGAAAACGGGATCCGTGGGAGGTCACCAGGTACTCTGCTCCATAGTGCCGCATCCGTTCTTTCAACTTATCCATCTCTATCGAGTAGAACCCGTACTCCAGGTCCGGGATCAATTCCTCCACCCGCTGCCACCATCCAACCAGGTCCGCTGCCCCCTGGGGAACATTTTTCCAGTTCACCACCTCGCCACGCTCTGCATACCACTTGAAGGTCTGTTGACTGCGGGGTGTGACAAACAGTGCATCAGGCTCGGTGTTCCCACGGATCCAGTCGCAGGTGTTACGCCACTGCCAATAAATCTCGTTTCGCTGCCGTGCCACCGCCTGGTTCCCCGGCAGAGTCAGTCGATCCGCATCCGGCCGGGGGTCATTTATCCGCCCCGCGAGTGTCCCCAGGCAGTGAGACAGTACCAGCAGCAGGCACCCCATAACCACAACGCGCGCCATCCGTTGCGAATGCTGACGGAACTGCACCGCCAGTTGCACCAGCAGCAGCGAAACCAGCAGCGGCACCATCGCATCAGAAAGCCGGAACCAGTAGAAGCGAAGCAGGCCCGCCTCCAACTCTCCACGCGGCAGCAAAAGATCCAGCAGCGCACCGACCACGGCAATCAACACGGCCGCACCGGCAAACAGGCAGAGTCGGCGAAGCGGGCCGCTTGTCCAGCCTCGTAGGCCCACGACAAGGATCCCCGCGACCAGCAGCGCTGCCACGTGCCGCAGGACGAGGAGCGTTTCAAACCGGCTGACAAGGAGGTGATGCGAGAGCCTCTCATAGACGTAGATCATGCTGGCCTCGCCGGCCGTCGCCGCATCCACGCCACCTGCCAGGGCCAGCGCCGGCAGCACTCCAACAAGCGAGACTGCACCGCCTGCCACAAGCGATGGCCACATCTTTCCGAGTGGCATCCGGTCGCGACTCGCCACCCAGCAAAGCAAGGCTGCAAGCGTGGCCCAGCCCCCCACCAGCACGTGCACAGCGGCGGCGGCTCCGGTCCATGGCCAGACCCGTCGCCAGCGGCCTTTTACCAGTTCGGCCATTCCATAAAAGACAAGTGCATAAGCGAACGACTTGGCCTCCACTCCTCCCACAACCCATTCCCCTGCCATGTGCGTCCACTTCAGCAGTGTCACGTAAAGCGCGACAACCAGCAGCGCCGTTCCGGGCTGTCGATGCAGGGTCCAGCAGAGTCGGACAAGGCTGTCAGCCAGCAGCAGGGCCGCAGCGAATCGGCCGATCCAAGCCACCGCGGGGAGCGACAGCCACTGCGTGAGCCAACCGATTGTCCAGAAAAAAACATGGTGTGCATCCTGCGATTGCAGGAAGAAATCACCCCCACACCAGCCCGGATTCCAGTAGTGCCTGGCCTGCACCAGGTAATGCGCCTCGTTCACACCAGGCGCCGGTCCCCCGGTCAACAACATCAGGCAGGCCGCAGCCAAGGCGCATTCAAGCCAACGGCCCTTGCCACTGGCACCGTCAGCTGGCACGCTTTCCGGGTTATTGTTGTCTGGCAGGCTGGTCATCTTCGATATCAGGGCCATGCCCTCTCCGCGTTAACTCTCCAGGGCACTGATCTGTTTAAAGTCACCCTTGAGCGACTGGTAGAGTTCCTGGAAGAGGGGGAAACACTGGTCGTACTTCCGTTTGCTGGCGCGATCCACCACGGTTTCGGAAACCACCTTGATGGTCGCCGCGCAGGCTTCGCTGATATTCTTGTATTCCCCGGCACCGACAGCGGCCAGCAGGGCAACCCCGTAGGCTGGCCCCTGCTCGGTATTGATGGTGACCACTTTCTTGCCAAACACATCCGCCTGCATCTGTCGCCAGAGCGCACTCTTTGCACCTCCACCGGACGCCCGCACCTGTCTCACCGGCACACCCATCGATTCGATAATCGCCAGGCTGTCTCGCATTGCATACGTGACACCTTCCATCACCGCCCGGGTGACATGGCCGCGGGTATGCTTGAGAGTCAGGCCGACAAGGCTACCACGTGCGTCCGGGTCGGCATGTGGAGTTCTCTCCCCGGCCAGGTAGGGCAGGAACAGCAATCCCTCGCTCCCCGCCGCGATCTTTGCTGCCTCGCGGTTCAGCACCTTGTAGGGATCCTGTCCATTTTTTGCCAGCTGGCTGCAGAGGTTGTCCACAAACCACTGGAGGGAACCGCCCGCAGTCAAGCTGACTCCCATCATGTGCCACTTACCCCGCACCGCGTGGCAGAAGGTATGCAGGCGGCCACGTGGGTCCACTTCCATTTTGTCACTATGTACGAACATCACTCCACTCGTGCCTATCGAGCTGGAAAGCACTCCTGGCTTGACCACCCCGGTTCCGACTGCCCCTGCCGCACAGTCCCCGGCACCGCCGACCACCTTGCAATCGGTTGTCAGGCCGAGCGTGCGAGCGGCTGCTGCCGTCAGGGTGCCGGTCACCTCCTCCGACTCGTAACAGCGACCAAAAAGATCCGGGTCCAGTTCCAGCCTGGAAAGCAGCGTGGAAGACCAGTTGCGGCGACGAACGTCCAGCAGCAGCATCCCGCTGGCATCGCTCACGTCGGTGGCATACTCCCCGGTCAGCCGCCTGCGGACATCGTCCTTGGGAAGCAGGATTTTGCGGGTCCGCTCAAACAGTCGCGGCCGGTTATTGCGTAACCAAAGGATCTTGGGAGCGGTAAACCCGGTCAGCGCCGGGTTGGCCACCATCTGGATTAGTTTCCTCCGCCCCCCAGCACGACTCTCGATCTCCGCGCACTCCTGCGCCGTACGCTGGTCATTCCAGAGCAGCGCCTTGCAAAGCACCTTGTCATTCCTGTCCAGGAAGACCGAGCCATGCATCTGGCCCGAGAGTCCGATTGCCCTGATCTCGGCCGGCCGGGTTCCCGTCTTGCGAACCACCGCGCGGACCGTCTTGACCGTCGCCTTCCACCAGTCCTCCGGATCCTGTTCGCTCCAGAGCGGGCGGGGATGGTAACAGGGATAAGTGGCGCTCGCCTCGGCAAGGATCTTGCCGGTGGCGTTCACCAGCAGGGTCTTGGTGCCCGACGTACCAATGTCAATTCCCAGGAACGCGCTCATGAATTTCGTGTCCTTCCGGCAGGCCGGCTGTCGATAAATAAGAGGTAACGAGGAAACGCTGATTGTACTGCCTTGTAAAAACCTGCTGCAACGAGACAGAGCGAACGGTTCCCGCCACAGACACGTATCAATGCTGTTGCCACCGACGCCCCACCTTCCAGGTTTCCACCCATGCATGATAGCCTTTCCATTGCCAACAGGACTCCTGTACAGCTGCTTGCAGGCCTGGCACTGCTGCTCATGGCGGGTTGTTCCAGCAAGGGCGTGGAGGAAGACCCTGGCCTTAAGGAAGTGACGCGGCCCCTTCCACTGCGAGTGGTTGTGGTCGATTCTCCGGCGCTGGCCCAGTCAATCCGGACCCAGTGGTTGGCACACGATGGGGATGAAATCCAGCTGCGAGAACGTTCTCTCGAGGAGCTACTCGGCACCAAGCGATTACTGGCCGACGTAGTCGTCTACCCCAGCGCAATGATCGGCGAACTGGCCATGGCGGGACACCTGCAGCCGCTGTCATTTCAAAAAGGGGAAACAGGCTGGAGCGGCGAGGCGGTACTCGACAACCAGCGGGTGGTGGAAGCCAGCTGGGGGAGTGACCTTTATGCTGTCTCCCTTGGTTCCCCCCAGCCCATGCTGGCCTACCGGCGGGACATCTTCCAGGAACTCGGGGTCCAGCCGCCGGCCACCTGGACCGACTACCTGGAGGTCTGCCGGAGGCTGGAGGCATTTCGCAGCGAACAGCAGGACGCCATTTTCCCGGGCGTCGTGGCCGAACCAACCGGCAGTGGTGATGCAGCGATCACGCTGCTGGCCCGCGCCGCCAGCTATGCCCGACACCGCAACCAGTATTCCGGCCTGTTTGATTTCATCAGCATGCAGCCGTTGATCGCCGGCCCCCCCTTCCGGCGAGCACTGGAGGAACTGGTGGAATGCCACCAGTTTCAGGCCGGTGATGCAGAACTCACCTCACCGCAGGCCTTTGGCAGGTTGCTCGCAGGGGAGTGCCTGATGGCGATCAGCTGGTCAGTTCGCGATCCTGCGTCGATCCCGGCGCCCGATCAGACGCCGCTGCCCATCGTCGCCATGACCGAACTGCCGGGATCGACCGAGGTCTACAACATCAACAACACCAGCTGGGAAAACCGGCAGACAAGTGAATCGGTTCATGTCCCGCTACTTGCCTCCGGAGGACGACTCGGCTCGGTCACCGAACTGGCGCATGACCGGCTGGAGGCGACCGATTTCCTGATGCTTGTCACCTCCTCGAAAATAGCTCACCTGGTATGCCGGCCGAGTCCACATACTTTCCCCTTTCGAAACAGCCATGTGGATAACCCCCGCGACTGGCTGCCGGAACAACTCGATGCGATCGTCGCCACGTCGCTCGGCCGAGCCACGAAAAATGCGGGAGGACGGAACAATTATCTCTTTGCTCTACGGATTCCCGGACGGCAGCAGTACCTGGCAGCCCTGGACGAGGCAGTCCTGGCGGCGCTCGCCGGCGAATCATCGATCACGGCGCTCCAGACGGCCAGCGACCGCTGGCAGCAGATCACCGAGAAACTGGGGGCCGACAGGCAGAAAGCAGCCTACCGCTTGAGCCTGGGCCTTGAGAACTAG